>JBKPHH010000019.1:0-47989 GCA_046729795.1 Actinomycetota bacterium
GTCGAGTGGTCGCGCGACACCCTCGTGCAGCGACTGCGCGAGACCGCGTTCCTGACCAAGGGCCTCCACATCTGCTTGATCGACGAGCGCGAGGGGGACGATCGCGTCGAGTTCTATTACGAGGGCGGGATCCGCGACTTCGTCAAGCATGTCAACCAGGCGAAGGACCCGGTCCACAAGCACATCGTCTACTTCGAGGGCTCGCCGAACGGGGACTCGGCCGAACAGGGGACGGTCGAAGTGGCGATGCAGTGGAACACCTCGTACGTCGAGTCGGTTTTCTCGTTTGCCAACAACATCAACACGCACGAGGGCGGCGCGCATCTCTCTGGCTTCAGGGCTGCGCTGACCGGCACGCTCAACCGGTACGCGCGCCAGACCGGGCTCCTTAAGGAAAAGGAGGAGAACCTCGAAGGCGAGGACGTCCGCGAAGGTCTCACGGCTGTGCTCTCGGTCAAGCTGCGCGACCCGCAGTTCGAGGGCCAGACGAAGACGAAACTGGGCAACCCGTGGGTCGAGGGGCTCGTGCGCACGGCGGTGAACGAGAAGCTCTTCCACTTCCTTGAGGAGAACCCCACCGAGGCGCGCCAGATCATCAACAAGGCGATCGCCGCGCGCAACGCGCGGCAGGCCGCCCGCAAGGCGCGTGAGCTCACCCGCCGCAAGAGCGCGCTCGAGTCGGGCTCGCTGCCCGGCAAGCTCGCCGACTGCCAGATCAACGATCCCGAGTCGGCTGAGCTCTTCCTCGTCGAGGGGAACTCGGCCGGCGGCTCGGCCGTCGACGCGCGCGATCGCACCTTCCAGGCGATCCTGCCGCTCCGCGGCAAGGTGATCAACTCGGAGAAGAACCGGATCAACAAGGTGCTCTCGAACGCCGAGATCCAGTCGATCATCACCGCGATCGGGACCGGGATCGGCGACGAGTTCGACATCGCGAAGCTGCGCTACCACCGCGTGATCGTCATGACGGACGCCGACGTGGACGGCTCGCACATCCGCACGCTGATCCTGACCTTCCTCTACCGGCAGATGCCGGAGCTCGTCGAGCGCGGCCACGTGTACATCGCCGTGCCGCCGCTCTATCGCGTGAAGATGGGGAACCAGGAGCGGTACGTCGAGAAGGAATCGCAGTTCGAGGAACTGCTGGCGCGTGAGCGCGTGAAGGACATCGACGTGGTTGCCCGCGGGGGCGAGCCGTACAAGGTCGCCGAGGCGCGCTACCGCAAGTTCGCGAGCGCGCTGAACGAGTTCGAGGGCTGGACCTCGCGCCTGCGCGCCGACTTCGGCTCCGCGCCGGTCAACTTCGTCGTGGCGCACCGGCTTGTCGAGACCGAGGCCTCGGCTCTGGGCGATCTCGACGAGAGCATCGTCGCGGTCAGCGAGAACGGCCACGAGCTCTCGGTCGTCGAGAAGAAGGACGAAGGCGTTGTCATCAAGGTGATCGAGCGCGAGACGAGCGCGGCTACCCACGTGACCGTCCCGGCCGAGCTGCTCGTCTCGCCGGTGTACGAGAACCTGCGCAAGACCTACGGCCGGCTGGCGGACATCGTCGGCTCGCCGCCGTTCGAGCTCTCCCTCGGCAAGAAGATGCGCAAGGCCGAGAGCTTCGAGGAGCTCCGGCACGAGCTGCTCGACCTCGCGAAGGAAGGCATCCAGGTCAGCCGCTTCAAGGGTCTCGGCGAGATGGACAAGGAAGAGCTCGCCGACACGACGATGAACCCGGCCAACCGGATGCTGATTCGGGTCGAGGTCGAGGACGCCGCCGCCGCCGACCTCATGTTCTCGATGCTGATGGGCGACCAGGTGGAGCCGCGGCGGAACTTCATCGAGCAAAACGCAAAAGACGTCAGGTTCCTTGACGTCTAAGCGGAGGTTGTATGTCTAGCGTCGAACCGCTCGGCGCCGGAAGGATCGAAGCGCGCGAGCTCGAGCAGGAGATGCGCTCGAGCTTCCTCGACTACGCGATGAGCGTGATCGTCTCGCGCGCGCTGCCGGACGTGCGCGACGGCCTGAAGCCGGTGCACCGCCGCGTCCTCTACGCGATGCACGAGGCCGGCCTCCAGCCCGGGCGGCCGCGGCTCAAGTGCGCGCGGGTGGTCGGCGACGTCATGGGCGCGTACCACCCGCACGGCGACACCGCGATCTACGACACGCTCGTTCGGCTCGCGCAGCCGTTCTCGATGCGCTACCCGCTCGTCGACGGCCAGGGCAACTTCGGGAATATCGATGACTACCCGGCCGCCGCGATGCGGTACACCGAGGCCCGGCTCGCGCGGATGGCGACGGAGCTGCTTCGCGACATCGACGCCGACACCGTCGACTTCACCCCGAACTACGACGAGTCGCGCCGGGAGCCCTCCGTGCTGCCGTCGCGGTTCCCCAACCTGCTCGTCAACGGCTCGGCCGGGATCGCGGTCGGGATGGCGACGAACATCCCGTCGCACAACGTCAACGAGGTGATCGAAGCGCTCGTCGCGATGATCGACGACCCGGACATCGACGTCGGTCGCCTGACCAAGCACATCAAGGGGCCCGACTTCCCGACCGGCGGGATCATCGTCGGCCGCGAGGGGATCCGCGAGGCCTACCGCTCGGGCCGCGGCCGGATCGTCATGCGTGCGCGCGCCCACATCGAGGAGCTGCGCGGCGGCAAGACGGCGATCATCGTCAACGAGCTGCCGTTCGCCGTGAAGAAGGGCGGCGACGTCGGAGTGATCAAGAAGATCGCCGATCTGGTCAACGACAAGGTTCTGCCCGAGATCTCGGACGTCAAGGACCTGTCGGACCGGACCGGGATGCGCATCCAGATCGAGCTCAAGCGCGACGCGGTCCCGCAGGTCGTGCTCAACAAGCTGTTCAAGCACACGGCGCTGCAGACGACCTTCGGCTACAACGCAGTCGCGCTCGTGGACGGCGTGCCGCGCACGCTGGGGCTCCGCGACCTCCTCGGCCACTACCTCGAGTTCCAGCGGGAGGTCGTCACCCGCCGTTCGAAGTACGAGCTGCGCAAGGCCGAGGCCCGCGCCCACGTTCTCCAGGGCTATCTCATCGCGCTCGACAATCTCGACGCGGTCATCGCCTTGATCCGCGCCGCGGACGACACCGACGCCGCGCGAGAGGGCCTGATGAGCGAGTTCGAGCTCTCCGAGATCCAGGCGCAGGCGATCCTCGACCTTCGCCTCCGCGCCCTGACCGCGCTCGAGCGCAAGCGGGTCGAGGAAGAGCACAAGGACCTCCAGGAGCGGATCGCGGAGCTGCGCTCGATCCTCGGCGACGAGTCGCGGATCAGCGGACTGATCCGGGAGGAGCTGCTCGAGATCAAGCAGATCTACGGCAAGAACGACGACCGGCGAACCGAGATCGTGGCGGCCGAGGGTGAGCTCGAGCTCGAGGACTTGATCGCGGAGGAAGACATGGTCATCGCGATCACCCGTTCGAACTACATCAAGCGCCTACCGGTGACGACGTACCGGGAGCAGCGCCGCGGCGGCCAGGGCGTGATGGGGATGGACCTGAAGGAAGACGACTACATCGAGCACCTGTTCGTCGCCTCCACCCACGACTACATCCTCTTTTTCACCAACGTCGGGAAGGTCTACCGGCTCAAGGTGCACGAGCTTCCGCTCGGCTCGAGGCAGTCCAAGGGCCGGGCGATCCAGAACCTGCTGCCGTTCCGGCAGGACGAGCAGGTGCGCGCGGTAATCCAGACTCGCGACTTCGAGGAGGCGAAGTACCTCGTCTTCGCAACGAAGAACGGCATCGTCAAGAAGACCGAGCTCGCGGCATACAACACGCCCCTGCGCGCCGACGGAATCATCGCGATCAAGATGCATGAGGGAGACGAGCTGGTCGGCGTACGGCACTCGTCCGGAGACGATGACGTGCTGATGGTCTCCCGAAGGGGTCAGGCGATCCGGTTCAGCGAGCACGACGCACGGCCGATGGGCCGCGACACCGGGGGCGTCAAAGGGATGACGCTCCGCAAGGGCGACGAGGTGATCGCGGCGGACGTCGTCGGGCTCGACGAGGGTGACCTGCTCGTCGTGACCGAGAACGGCTACGGGAAGCGCACCAAGCTCGCGGACTATCCGCGCAAGGGTCGCGGCGGTCTCGGCGTGAAGACAGTGCAGCTGACCGAGGCCAAAGGGCAGCTCGCCGGCTCGCGTGTCGTCCAGGAGGGCTACCAGGTGATGCTGATCTCGACCGGCGGCACCGTGATCAAGATGTCGGCCGAAGACATCAAGCGCGCCGGCCGGGCGACGCAGGGCGTGATCGTCATGCGCCTGAAGGGCGACGAGCACGTTTCTGCGCTCGCTCCGGTGGTCGAGACGGCGGAGGAAGAGGAGGAGCCCGAGCCGCAGCCTGAGCCGGCGGCTAGTACATAGATTCAGTCCGGTTTACGCGGGTTCCTCTTCACAAAACCTCTCCGTCGATATACGCTAGAAGGCGGGTGGAGTCTGACTCGAAAGAAGGCCTCATGATGGTTAGTAAACAGATTGACTTCCTGGAGCCGATCAATCTCGCCGAACATCTCGACAAGGTCGAGCTCTATTTGGGCCAGGTGTGCCAGATCGCCGGCATCTCCAAGATGCAGCTCGACTACTGGACGAACAAGGCACAAATCCCGACCAAGGGCAAGAAGCAGCGGATCTACGACATCGATGCGCTCGAGACGGTCATGCTGATCAAGCAGGCGAAGGACAAAGGTCTCAATCTCGGCGCCGCGATCGACGCTGCCCGTCGGTTCAGGGAAACCCAGGCCGTCGCCGAGCCGGCGCAGTAGTCACGGGAGGGCTGGAGGCGCGGGCACCCGCGCCGGAGAGGCTGAGCGCAGTGCTTCTGCTGCCTCCTCCGCCGGAACCGGATTGACGTAGCAGCCCGCGCCGAGCTCGAGCCCGGCCAGGAGCGACAGCCGGGGAAGCACCTCCATGTGCCAGTGTGCGCGCTCGCCGAACGGGGCGGTGTGAAGCCACGCGTTCAACGGTCGCTGGCCCTCGACCGCGAACAGGCGTCGCAATCCCTTTGCCACGAGCTGCAGGGCGGGGCCCAGCCGCTCGCTCGCGAAAGCGTCGTCCTCGTGGTCCACGGGGGCGATCAGCAGCTCGTAGGCGAGTCGCCCCGCGTACGGGCAGACGAGCACGAGCCCGTCGCGCTCGGCGACGACGCGTGACCCGTCCGAGCGCTCTTGCTCGAGCAGGTCGCAGAGCACGCAGCCGTCGCCCAGGCGCTCGCGCTCCGCGGCCGGAACCGGCGGCTCCTCGTCGAGCCAGACGAGCTGAGAGTGAGTGTGTCCGAGGCTGGCCCCTGCGTCGCGGCCCTCGTTGAAGATCGCCTGCACGTACGCGAAACCCTCCTCGCGGGCGCTCGCCGCTCGCGCCTGCCAGGCGTGGGCGACCCGCTCGAGGTCGGCGTCTTCGAGCTCGGCGAGCGAACGCAGATGTCGGGGCGTGTGGACGACCACCTCCTGCTTGCCGAGCGCGGGGTATTTGTTGGGCACGACCCGAACGAGCCAGCCCGGTGTATCCGGCTCGCGCTCTGTCTCGGCGATCGCGAAGGTCTCGGGCGGGGTCGCCTGCTCGCGGCCTTCGCAGAAAGGGCAGGAGGCGAGCTCCTCGGCCGTGGGGGGGTCGATCTCACCGCTGTGCGCGCCCGGTCGATGGGCCCGCACCGGGGCCACCGCGACCCAGTCTCCTGTCAGGCGATTCCGCCGCAGCTCCGGCGGCGGCTGGTCGATCAGTTTCCGTCCCCGGCGCGGTCCAGGAACGGCTTGATCAAGTCGATCGGCGCCGGGAAGACGATCGTCGTCGACTGTGACGAGCCGAGCTCGAGCAGGGTCTGCAGGTACCGCAGCTGGAGCGCGATCGGGTGGTCCGCGAGCACGTTCGCCGCGTCCTTCAGGCGCTCGGAGGCCTGGAACTCGCCCTCGGCGTTGATCACCTTTGCCCGCCGCTCACGTTCGGCCTCGGCCTGCCGCGCCATCGCGCGCTGCATGCCGGACGGGATCTCGACGTCCTTGACCTCGACGATCGAGACCTTGATCCCCCAGGGCGAGGTGGCCTCGTCGATGATCTCCTGGAGGATCGCGTTGATCTTGTCGCGTTCGGAGAGCAGCTCGTCGAGCAGGTGCTGGCCGAGCACCGACCGGAGCGTCGTCTGCGCGATCTGCGAGGTCGCGACCATGTAGTTCTCGACCTGGACGATCGCGTTCTTCGGCTCGACGATCCGGAAGTAGGCAACCGCGTTCACCCGCACGGGGACGTTGTCCTTGGTGATGACCTCCTGCGGGGGGATGTTCAGCGTGACCGTGCGCAGGTCGACCTTGACCATGCGATCGACGATCGGAATCAGCAGGAAGAGGCCGGGTCCCTTCGGCTGTGCCAGCAGCCGGCCGAGCCGGAAGATGATCCCGCGCTCGTACTCGCGCGCCACCTTGATCGCCGAGACCAGAAAGAGGACGACGACGAAGACGACGACGGCGAGGACGATCAGCGCAGCGGCCATGCAGCGATCCTAGGCGACCGGGGTCTCCACCGGCGCGTCCACCGGTTCGACATCGAGGATCAGCCCGTCGTCGGTGACCCGCTCGACCCGAACCCGCTGGCCCGCGCGGAGCGGCTCGTCGCCCGAGCGCGCCCGCCAGAGCTCGCCGTGGACGAAGACGAGCCCGTCACCGCGCGCCTGGCCGATCTCGCCCACCATCGTGTGGGCTCCGACGCTGACCGGCTGCCGTTTCACCTGGACGGCCTTGCTCAGCGCGAGCGCCCAGAACGCACCGAGCACAACGGCGAACGTGATCACCAGGGGCGTGTTGACGTGGTACGGCTGCGGGGTGTTCCGGAACAGCAACAAGACTCCGATCACGAGGCTGATGATCCCCGAGATCGCGAGGGTGCCGTGGCTGACGACGTGCGCTTCGAGGACGAGCAAGACCAGTCCGAACAGCAGCAGCACGACGCCCGCCCAGCTGATCGGGAGCACGGAGAAGCCGAACAGCGCCGTCACCAAGGCGACGGCGCCGAGCGCTCCCGGCAGCACGACGCCGGGATGGAAGATCTCGTAGCCGATCCCCGCGATGCCGGCGAGGAAGAGCAGCGTGATCAGGTTCGGGTCGATCAGCGTGTTCAGCAGACGGGTGAAGAAGCCGGGGCGCACCTCGACGATCTCCGCGTTCTTCGTGTGCAGCACGTAGTGGTTCGGCAGCGTTCTTCGCCCGTCGATCTTGTTCAGGAGCGCCGGCAGGGTCGGGGCCATGACGTCGATGACGTGCATGCGAAGGGCTTCGTCGGCGGTCAGGTTGGAGGCCTTCCGCACGGCTGCGTCGGCCCAGGCGGCGTTGCGGCCATGATCCCTCGCCATTCCACGGAGCTTGGCGGCGAAGTGGTTGATCACCTTACGGCGCAAGTCCTTGTCGAGCGTGCCGCCGCCCTGACCGATCGGGGTCGAGGAGCCGATGTTCGTTTCCGGAGCCATCGCGAGCACGTCTGCCGCCATCGCAATGAAGACGCCTGCCGACGCGGCGCCTGCGCCCTTCGGCGAGACGTACACGATCACGGGAACCTTCGAGTCGAGCTCGCGCTGGAAGATCTTCTCCATTGACGTCGACAGGCCGCCGGGCGTGTCGAGCAGGATCACGACGGCGTCGTACTTCCCCCTCTCCGCCTTGCCGATCTGATGGTTCACGTAGTCCTGCGTGACCGGGTTCACCTCGAGCGGGAAATGCACCGCGAGGACACGGGGCCGATTTGCTGAAGCCTGGGCGGCGGTGAGGAACGAAAACGCGACGGCGAGCGAGCCAATCAATGCCCACAAAGAGCGCCTTGTCACGGTTGTAAAGACTCTATCAGCAGGGCCTTTTTTCCCTTGTGGCCGCTCGAAGCATTTGCTTTCCTCGAAGGGCCAGGTGCTCGCCGTGAGGGTCCTCGTTGCCGCCATCGCCGTCGTTCTCGCCATGCCTGCCGCGGCGCAGGCCGCTCCCGCACTGCTCTTTTCGCGCGACCTTTCGGGCGTGCGCGGTACGCAGCGCGTGGCGAAGTTCGACCTTGTCGGAATCCACTGGAAAGGATCCGGCACCGTCCGCTTTCGGACGCGTGACCTGGCAGGCCGCTGGGGCCGCTGGCAGCTCGCCGAGGCCGAGCCGGACGACCAGCCGGATCGCTCGAGCACCGAGGCTCGCCGCATGCGCGGCTGGCGGCTCGGCAATCCCTTCTGGACCGGCGGGTCGGACGCGATCCAGTACCGGGTGACGGGCGACGTGCGCCGAATGCGCGGCTTCTTCGTCCGCCCAACCACGCTCCGGCCCTCGCGTGAGGCGCGGACCTTCTACGCGGGCTCGCCGCAGATCATCCCGAGGGCTGCTTGGGGGGCGAACGAGCGGATCAGGCGGTCGCGCCCGCACTACGCGACCGACGTGCGGTTCGCGATCGTCCATCACACCGCCGGCTCGAACGCGTACAGCCCTTCGCAGTCGGCCGCGATCGTCCGCTCGATCCAGGTCTACCACGTGCTCGGGAACGGCTGGGACGACATCGGCTACAACTTTCTCGTCGACAAGTACGGGCGCGTCTACGAGGGCCGTTACGGCGGCATCGAGCGCCCGGTGATCGGCGCCCACGCGCAGGGCTTCAACCGCAACTCGGTCGGCATCTCCATGATCGGGAACTTCAACTCGGCATCGCTTTCGGCGGCTGCGCGAAGCTCGCTCGTCAAGCTGCTCTCCTGGCGTCTCGACGTCGCGCACGTGGATCCGACCTCGGTCGTGACCGCGACCTCGACGGGCAATCCGCGCTTCCGCGAGGGCACGCGCGTGCCGATGCGCGCGATCTCGGGCCACCGCGACGCCTATCCGACGAGTTGTCCCGGCGGGAACCTCTACCGCCAGCTTCCTGCGATTCGGGGGGCGGTGGCGCAGACCGGGCTGCCAAAAATCTATTCGCCGCTCGTGCGCGGCTCTGTGGGTTCGAATATCCGCTTCACCGCCCGGGTTTCGACCCCGCTCCAGTGGACGGTGAGCGTGACCGACTCGCTGAACCGGCCCGTCGCTTCGGGCCTCGGCCTCGGCACGGCAATCGATTGGACCTGGGATGCGCGGACGGCGCCCCCTGGCCGCTACTCGTACACGATCGCGGCGGGGCCCTACGCGCGTCCCGTCGTGGGCACGATCGGCGGGCCGGCGACGCAGCTGATGGTCAGCGACCTGCGCGTCGACCCGCTCATCGTCAGCCCGAACGGGGACCGCCGGGGTGACAACGCGCGCGTCACCTATCGCCTCGGCACTACTGCCACCGTTACCGCCACGGTCGTGAACGACAAGGGTGAGGCCGTCGGGACGCTGTTCAGCGGGCTGCGAAGGGCGGGGCCGCAGCTCTTCACCTGGCGGCCGGTTGAGGTGCCCGACGGCAGCTACACGCTCTTCCTGACCGCCCGAACGGCTGCCGGCGGCGAGCTGACGACGGCGGTTCAGTTTGCCGTCGACCGCACGCTTGCCGGCTTCCATGCGGCGCCTGCCGCCGTCTCGCCCAATGGGGACGGGCGGGCGGACACGACCGGCCTGCAGTTTCGCCTGGCCGGCCCCGCGAACGTGGTGGTTCGGGTGTATCGGACGACGCGCCGAATCGGCACGGTCTTCGAGGGCCGGGTAGGACCCGGTGAGACTCACGTCATCTGGGACGGGTCGGGGCTTCGCGACGGTCTCTATCGACTCGTGATCGAAGCGACCAGCCCGGTGACGACGTCGATCCAGCAGGCCGATCTCACGATCGACCGGGTCGCGCCTCAGCTCCGCCTTCTGTCAGCTGCGCGGCGGCTGCTCTGGATCAGCGAGGCGGCCACCGTGACCGCCGACCTCGACGGACGCCAGTGGGTGCACAGGGTCCGGCGCGGCCGCTTCCGGCTGCCGGGATCCGGGAGGTTCAGCGTCGTCGCCGCCGATGTGGCCGGCAATCAGAGCCGTGTTATCCAGCGGCCGTAGTGACGCTCGAGCTGGTCGAGCAGCTCGGCGAGCAGGTCCGCGCGGTCGATCTCGGCCCCTGCCTCGGCGAGGAGGGAAGTAGCCGGTAGCCGTGTCTGCTTCGGCAGCTCGTCCTCGCGCACGTTGGCGTTGATCCCGATTCCGAGCACGACGCGGCCCTCGAAGGCCTCGCCGAGGATGCCTGCGACCTTGCGGCCGCCGATCAGGACGTCGTTCGGCTCCTTCAGCGTCGGCTCGAACAGGGTCAGCCTGCGGATCGCCGCGGCGCAGGCCTCGGCCCCGACCAGGGTGAGTTCGGGATACCGCGCCGTCGGCGCGTCGGGGCGCAGACAGACGGAGCAGAGGACGCTCGAGCGAGCCGGGGCCTCCCAGCGGCGGCCCAGGCGGCCTCGCCCTTCGGTCTGCTCTTCCGCCACTGCCACGGCTCCCTCGGGCGCGTCCTCGGGCAGCAGCCGCTGCGTCGACGGACAGCGTTCTTCGTACAGATAGACGTGTCCAAACCGGCCCCGGAGCCGCGGCTCCACGATCTCCGGGGCCAGTGAGTCCGCCATGCCCATCTAGACTACGGCGCACCGTGCAACCTCCTCTGCGCAAGGGCCGTCAGATCAGGCAAACGCTGCGGCCCGATGGGCCGCTCGTCTACGAGAGGTTGAGTGATCCGATCTTGGTCAGACGTGCGAAGGACGGCGACCGCGAGGCGCTCGCGGCGCTCTGCGAGCGGCATGCGCCGCGCGTGGAACGGCTTGCCGCCCACCTGCTCGGCGACCCCGAGGACGCCCGCGATGCGGCGCAGGAAGCGCTCGCGAAGCTCTGCGTTCGGCTGGATCAGTTCCGGGGCGAGTCACAGTTCTCGACGTGGCTCCACCGGCTGGTCGTCAACACGTGCCGCGACCTCGGCGACCGCCAGCGCATTCGCCGCTGCGAGCCGCTGGCCGAGGACCATCGCGTCGCGATGGACGGCGACCCGGCGGAAGCCGCCGCGCGTGCCGAGCTTCGTGGCGAGCTCGGCGCCGGCCTTGAGCGGATCTCACCTCAGCAGGCGAAGGTGGTCGTCTTGAAGGACGCGCTCGACTTCTCCTTCGCGGAGATCGCAGAGGCCTCGGACATGCCTGTGGGAACCGCGAAGTGCTATGCGCACCGCGCCCGGGCGAGTCTGCGTGCACGGCTCTCAGAAGACGTCGCGTGAACCTGCCCTTCGGCCGCGCTGAGATCGAGGCGATCTTGCCCCACCGAGATCCCTTCCTGCTGATCGACGAAGTGCTCGAGCTCGAGCCCGGCGAGCGTGTCCGCGCGCGCAAGCGCATCGCCGAGGACGAGTGGTACCTCCGCGGCCACTTTCCGGGCCGTCCCGTGATGCCGGGGGTGCTCATCGTCGAGGCGATGGCCCAGACCGGGGCCGTCGCGGTGCTCTCGCAGGAGGAGAACCGGGGCCGTCTCGCCCTGTTCGCAGGCATCGACGACGTGCGCTTCAAGCGGATCGTCGAGCCCGGCGAGGAGCTCGAGCTCGAATGCTCGCTGGAGCAGGTGCGTGGCCCGATCGGGAAAGGGAAGGCTACGGCGCACGTCGGCGGCGAGCTCGCCGCGCGCGGGACGCTGACGTTCGCGGTGGAGCGATGAGCCTCAGCTCAGAGCGACAACGCGGGTGGCTGAAAGACGGGAGCGAGCCTTTGGCGAACGACGCGGTGGACCAGGGATGATCGCGCGCGCGCAAAACGGCCTCGGGATCTCGATCACAGGCATCGGGGCCTATGCGCCTGAGCGGGTGATGACGAACGTCGAGCTCGCGCAGCTCGTCGAGACGTCCGACGAGTGGATCGTCGAGCGAACGGGCATCCGCGAGCGCCGGATCGCGGAGCCGGAGCAGGCCCTCTCCGATCTCTGCCGTCCGGCCGCCGAGCAGGCGCTCGAGCAGGCGGGCGTGGCCGCGAAGGACGTGGACCTGATCATCGTCGCCACGGTCACGCCGGACATGTTCTTTCCGTCGACGGGCGCGATCCTCGCCGACCAGCTCGGCGCTCCCGACGCGGCGGCGTATGACCTCTCGGCCGGCTGCACCGGGTTCATGTACGCGATCGCGCAGGCGTACGGGATGCTCGCGGGCGGCCTGTCCGATCGTGCGCTGGTCATCGGCGGGGACGTGTTGTCGAAGATCATGGACTGGACGGACCGCCGCACCTGCGTCCTCTTTGGCGATGGTGCAGGGGCAGTCGTGCTCGACCGGACCGGTAACGGCGGCGGCTTCCTCGGCTTCGAGCTCGGCGCCGACGGATCGGGAGGGCCGCAGCTCTACATGCCGGGTGGCGGGTCTCGCTCACCGGCGACCGCGGAGAGCGTCGCGCAGAAGCTGCACTTCGCGAAGATGAACGGCCGCGAGGTCTTCAAGTTCGCGACGCGCGTGTTGGTGTCGTCGGCGGAGAAAGTGCTGGAGGAGTGCGGCCGTGACGTCGACGACGTCGACGTGTACGTGCCGCACCAGGCAAACGTGCGCATCATCGACTACGCGTCGAAGAAACTCGGGATTCCCGATGAGAAAGTCGTGGTCAACGTCGACCGTTTCGGCAACACTTCGTCGGGCTCGATTCCGCTTGCGCTGGCGGATGCGCAGGCCGAAGGACGGCTCGAAGCGGGCCGCCTCGTGCTGATGACAGGAATGGGTGCCGGCCTCACGTGGGGCTCGGGTTTGATCGAATGGAGCGACGGGAGAGTGCAATGAGCGGAAAAGTGGCCTTCTGCTTTCCAGGTCAAGGCTCACTCGAGTCCGGCATGGGACGCGAGCTCGCCGAGGCGTTTCCGGAAGCGATGCAGGTGTTCGAGCGCGGCAGCGAGGCGTCGGGGTTGGATCTGATCCGCCTGTGCTTCGAGGCCCCCGAAGAGGAGCTCGTGGAGACCGAGGTGCAGCAGCCTGCGCTCGTCGCGACGAGCCTGGCGGTCCTGGCCGTGCTGCGGAAGAAGGGGATCGAGCCCGACTTCGTTGTCGGCCACTCGGTCGGTGAGTTTGCGGCGCTGGCCGCCGCGGAGGCGATGGAAACGGACGAGGCGATCGGGCTCGTTCGCGAGCGCGGACTTGCGATGGCGGAGGCGGCCCGCGAGCGCCCCGGGTCGATGGCGGCGATCCTCGGTCTGGAAGACGTGGTCGTCGAGCGGCTCTGCCGCCAGATCCTGGGCGTGTGGCCCGCCAACTACAACTGCCCCGGCCAGATCGTCGTCTCCGGCGAGAACCCGGCCGTCGACGAGTGCTGCGAGGAGGCGGAGCAGGAGGGCGCCCGGCGCACGGTCAAGCTCCGCGTCTCCGGCGCATTCCACAGCCCGCTCGTCGGTCGGGCCGCCGAGCGGCTTCGGCCGGCCGTCGATCGGATCAAGTTCCGCGAGCCGACCGCGCCGTTCATGTCCACGGTCACGGCGAAGATCGAGCCTGCCCAACGCGTGGGCACGCTGCTGGTCGAGCAGCTGACCGCGCCGGTGAAGTTCACGCAGGCGGCGAGTGAGCTGATCAAGGACGGCGCGAGGACGTTCATCGAGGTTGGCCCGGGCAACGTGCTCTCCGGCCTCGTGAAGCGCATCGACCGTTCGGTGAAGGCGGTCTCCGTCAACAACCTCGCCTCGCTCGAGAAGCTCGAGGAGACGCTCTCCGCTGCCTGAGACGTTCGCCTCGCTGGAAGGCAAGACGGCGCTTGTCACGGGGGGGTCGCGTGGAATCGGGAAGGCGATCGCGCTCGAGCTCGCGCGCGCCGGAGCCTCGGTCGTCCTCGGCTACCGCTCGGGGGCCGACGAGGCCGAGGCGGTGGCGCAGGAGTGCGGCGGTCGGGCCGTCCAGGCCGACGTCGCCGACCCCGACGAGGCGAAGCGGCTCGTCGACGAGGCGGGGGAGCTCGACATCCTCGTCAACAATGCCGGCGTCACCCGCGACGGCCTGGTCGCACGGATGTCCGACGAGGACTGGCGCGTCGTGCTCGAAACGAACCTCTCGGCCGGGTTCTACACCTGTCGCGCCGCCGCGCGCCCGATGATGAAGCGCCGCTCGGGCTCGATCGTGAACGTCTCGAGCATCGTCGGCCTGCACGGCAATCCGGGCCAGACGAACTACGCGGCCTCGAAGGGCGGGATCATCGCGTTCACGAAGTCGCTGGCGCGCGAGCTGGGCTCGCGCGGCGTACGTGCGAATGTCGTCGCTCCCGGGTACATCGGAACCAGGCTCACCGACGTCATTTCGGAGGAGATGCAGAACCTGATGCTCCAGAACACCCCGCTCGGCCGCTTCGGCGATCCGGAGGAAGTGGCGGGGGCGGTACGGTTTCTCTGCTCGAACGAGGCCGCGTTCATAACAGGGGAGGTATTGCTCGTCGACGGCGGGCTGGGGATGTGAGCACCGCAGAACTCAACGGAAGGCGCCGGGTCGTGATAACCGGCCTCGGCATGGTCTCGCCGCTCGGAAACGACGTCGAGTCGAGCTGGAAGAACCTCGTGGACGGCGAGTCCGGGGCCGCCGAGATCACCGCGTTCGACCATTCCGGCTACGGCGTGCACTTCGCCTGCGAGCTGAAGGAGTTCGATCCCTCGCAGTGGATCGAGCGCAAACAGGCCCGGCGCATGGACCGGTTCGCGCAGATGATTCTGGCTGCGGCGCGTCAGGCCGAGCAGGACTCGGGCGTCGAGGTGGCCAAGGAGCCGGAGCGCGTCGGCGCGTCGATCGCGACGGGAATCGGCGGCCTCAAGTCGTTCCAGGACTGCTACGACATCCTGCGCGACCGCGGGCCCGATCGAGTCAGCCCGTTCTCGATTCCCTCGATCATCCCGAACATGGGGGCCGGCTGGGTGTCGATCGAGCTCGGCACGAAGGGCCCGCTGATGTCGGAGTGCACGGCCTGCGCTGCCTCGAACATGGCGATCGGTGACGCGCTCGACGCAATTCGGATCGGGCGCGCTGACGTGATGTTCGCCGGTGGAACCGAGGCGCCGATCACGCCGGTCGGCATCGCCGGTTTCGACTCGATGCGGGCGCTCTCGCGGAGAAACGACGATCCGGCCCGTGCCTCGCGCCCCTTCGACGGCGAGCGGGACGGGCTGGTGATGGGCGAGGCCGCTGCAGTGCTCGTGCTCGAGGAGCTGGAGCACGCGCAGTCCCGGGGCGCGGAGATCTACGCAGAGCTGGTCGGCTACGGGGTCTCGTCGGATGCGGCTCACATGACCGAGCCCGACCCGACCGGAAAGAATCCGGCGCGGGCGATGCGGATGGCGCTCGCCGACGCGGGCGTCGAGCCGGCGGAAGTGGGCTACGTGAACGCGCATGCAACCTCGACGCCGCTCGGAGATGCGAGCGAGACGAAGGTGATCAAGGAGGCGCTCGGCGAGGAGCACGCGGCGAAGACCGCGGTCTCGTCGACCAAGGGCGCAACGGGGCATTGCTTCGGTGCCGCCGGAGCGGTGGAAGGTGTGTTCACGGTGCTTGCCGTGAACCGCGGCGTCCTCCCGCCGACTATCAACCACGAGTCGCCGGACCCCGAGTGCGATCTCGACTACGTGCCGAACGAGTCGCGCGAGGCCGACATCAAGGTCGGCGTGTCGAACTCGTTCGGGTTCGGCGGCCACAACGCTTGCATCGTCGTGAGTCGCGCCTCTTAGGAGGCCACGGGTAGGCTCAGCGCGTGGCCGGCGAACGGTGGGCGACCTTCGACTGCTACGGCACGCTGATCGACTGGAACGGCGGGATCAGGCGTGAGCTTGGGCGCCAGTTCGGTGAGGAGCAGGCCGACGAGCAGCTCGCGCGCTACCACCAGCTCGAGCCGGAGATCCAGCGCGAGCAGCCGGACCTGAGCTATCGCGAGGTGATGACGCGCGTCCTCGAGCGGCTGCGGGCGAGCGAGCCGCCCGCGCTCGCCGACTCGCTTCCCGGCTGGACGCCGTTTCCCGAAGTACCCGGGGCGCTCGAAGAATGCCGCGCGCGCGGCTGGAAGCTCGCGATTCTCTCGAACACGGACCGTGACTACATCGAGGCGTCGATGCGCCAGCTCGGCGTTCCGTTCGAGCTCGCGATCGTCGCCTCCGAGATCGGCTCGTATAAGCCCGCGCTCGGCCACTGGCAGACGTTCGAACGCGAGGTGGGACGACCCCCGGACGTCCACGTCGCCGCGAGCCTCTTCCACGACATCGCGCCGGCGCGCGAACTTGGGCTGACGTCGGTGTGGATCAACAGGCTCGGCGAGCGCGCTGACCCGGAGCCGACCCGCGAGCTGCGCGATCTCTCTGAGCTTCCCGACACGCTCGACGAGCTGGTGGCTGTGTGAGCAGGCTGCGCCCCGCTCGACGCGAGGATGCGGCCGCGGTAGCCGCCCTGATCAGCGCGGTCGAGCGCGCCGACGGCGACGTCAGGGACATGCAGGCGGAGGACATCGAAGGCTTCTGGCGGGAGATCGACCCGACGGAGGGAGCCCTCGTGGCCGAAGGCAACGACGGGATTCTCCACGGCTACGTCGACGTCCTCCCGTCCCCCGCGAAGATCCACATCGACGGCTACGTCCACCCGAAGGCGCGCGGCCGCGGCCTGGGAGTCGAGCTCCTTCGAGCAGGGGAGGGTCTTGCCACCGCGGGCCGGGAGGGCGAAGTCGTCCTCCACTCGACGATCGTCGGCGGGTCGGACGGCGACCTCCTGCTCCGCCAGGAGGGCTACTCCCACGTGCGGAGCTTCTTTCGGATGGTGATCGAGCTCGATGCCGAGCCCGAACCGGCCGAATGGCCGGAGGGGATCACGGTGAGGGTTTATGTGCCGGGCAGCGACGATCGCGTGATGCACGGGACGCTCGACGACGCGTTCAGCGACCACTGGGGGCATGAGCCGCGCCCGCTCGAGGAGTTCGTGCGCGTGCACGCGGAGGACGAGCAGCTGGTGCCTGAGGCGTCGTTCCTCGCCGTCGAAGGCGAGGAGGCCGTGGGCGCAACGCTGTCCAAGCGGCGGTTCGAGATCGGCTGGATCCAGAGCCTCGGCGTGCGGCCGCCTTGGCGGAAGCGGGGGCTCGGGCTCGCGCTGCTCCGGCAGAGCTTCGCCGCGCTGTACGAGGCCGGAGAGCGAACCGTCGGCCTCGGGGTCGACGCCGAGAGCCCGACGGGCGCGACTCGGCTGTACGAGCGCGCCGGCATGGAAGTCGAGGTGCGCTACGACACGTACGAGAAGCGGATTCGCGTCGAATGAGCACGCTCCGCGCCAAGTGCCCGCACTGCAAGGCGTACACGGCCGTCGCGCTCGGCCCAGACTACGAGTGCCACGCGTGCGGGAGCACGTTCGCCGCCGGTCTCGTTCGCGTGCCGCGGGCCTGGGGAGAAGGCGGTGAGGCGATCGCGGAAGCCGCGCATCTCCCGCTCCCGTATCCCGAGGCGAGCGTGGTCGAGTGCGGCTCGCTCGAGGAGCAGACGCTTGTGCTGGCGAGCGAGCTGCCGGAGCGGCCGCTCGTTCTCGGCGGCTGCTGCTGCACGCACGTGGGCGCCGTAGAAGGTCTCGCCGCGCGGTACGGCCGCATCGCCGTGATCTGGGTGGACGCGCACGGCGACCTGAACACGCCGGAGAGCTCGCCCACGGGAAACCTGTGGGGAATGCCGTTGCGGATGCTGCTCGACGACGGCGCAATCGCCGCCCAGGACGTCGCGCTCGTGGGGGCGCGCAACCTCGACCCACCCGAGGAGGAGTTCATCGCCGCGAGCGAGATCCGGGTCGGGGAGGAAGGTGTCGGCGCCGCGCTCGAAGGGACCAGCGGTGTCTACGTCGCCTTCGACGGGGACTCTCTGGAGCCCGGCGAGCTCGAGGTGTTCATGCCCGAGCCGGACGGGCCTTCCCTCGCCGACGTCGAAGCGCTCTTCGAACGGCTCCCCAAGGAATCCCTCGTCGTCGGGGCCGGCCTGACCGCCTTGCTGCCGGACGAGCGGAACGTGAAGCCGCTGACCAGACTGTGCGCGGCGTTGGGCCTGTAACTGCGACCTAGGGGGCCGCGTCTAAACTCACGCGCCTATGTCGGCCCGCATCGACGTCTCGATCGAGCACAAGCACCCGCCGTCCGAGGGCGACGGCAAGAAGCATCCGAACACGTGCCCCTCGTGCGGCTCGCACTACCGGACGGACGAGCTCCAGCGTCATCTCAACGTCTGCCCGCAGTGCGGGCATCACTTCCCCGTCCAGGCGCGGATGCGCATCGCGCAGCTCGCCGACGAAGGGAGCTTCGCCGAGGAGGCTGCGGAGCTTCGCTCGGACGATCCCCTGGGCTTCTTCGACCTCCGGCCGTATACGGAGCGGCTGGCCGAGGCGGAGGTCTCGACGGGGCTCGGCGAGGCGATGGTGATCGGCAAGGCGACGCTCGAGAGCCTTCCCGTGGAGCTCGCGGTCATGGACTTCTCCTTCATGGGCGGCTCGATGGGGCGGGTCGTCGGCG
Source organism: Actinomycetota bacterium (assembly GCA_046729795.1). Taxonomy (GTDB): domain Bacteria; phylum Actinomycetota; class Thermoleophilia; order Gaiellales; family Gaiellaceae; genus JBKPFU01. The sequence goes on from JBKPHH010000019.1 coordinate 18,379, forward strand.
AGAAGTTCGCCCGCGCCTGCGAGTCGGCCGCCGAGCGGCGCGTCCCGCTCGTTTCCCTGACCGCCTCTGGGGGTGCGCGGATGCAGGAGGGAATCCTGTCCTTGATGCAGCTGCCGAAGACCGTGTGTGCGGTCGAGGACCTGCACGACGCGGGCGGCGCGATGATCAGCGTGATGGCCCATCCGACCACCGCCGGCGTGCTCGCGAGCTTCGCGAGCCTCGGCGACGTGATCGTGGCCGAGCCGGGCGCGCTGCTCTCGTTCACCGGGCCTCGCGTCGTGCAGCAGACGACCCGCGAGAAGCTTCCGGACGACTTCGGCCTTGCCGAGTCGAACTACCGCTTCGGCCACCTCGACGCGATCGTGCAGCGCCCCGAGCTCCGCTCATACCTCGCGCGTGTCCTCCGTCTCTTCTCGTCGAATGCCGGGTGAAGCCGAGCTCAGGCTCCGGGATCGCCTGAGCCGGTTGAGCAGCCTGCCCCTCCTGCGCGGCGCCCGGCTCTCCGGCGAGCTCGAGCGGCTCCAGCGCCAGCTCGAGCGCTTGGCGGCCGAGCCGACCGACGAGGACATCTGGCAGTCAGTCGAGCTCGCGCGGCATCCCGACCGGCCGTACACGCTCGACTACGTAGAGCGCATCCTCGAGGACTTCGTCGAGCTCCACGGCGACCGCGGCCGCGCGGACGACGAGGCTCTGGTGACGGGGCTCGGCCGCTTCGACGGCCGGACGGTCGCGCTGATCGGGCATCAGAAGGGCCGCGACGTGCACGAGCGGACAAAGCGGAGCTTCGGCATGGCCTATCCGGAGGGCTACCGCAAGGCGATGCGTGTGATGGAGCTTGCGAGCCGGCACGGCTTTCCGCTCCTCACGCTCGTCGACACGCCCGGCGCCTACCCCGGGGTCGCGGCGGAGCAGCACGGGCAGGGCGGCGCGATCGCCCGCTCGCAGGCCGTGCTGGCGCGGCTAACGGTGCCGATCGTCTCCTGCATCATCGGTGAGGGCGGATCGGGCGGCGCGATCGCGATCGCGCTGGCGGACAGGGTGCTAATGCAGCAGAACGCGATCTACTCCGTGATCTCGCCCGAGGGCTGCGCGGCGATCCTTTGGCGCGACGCCGCAGAGGCCAAGAAGGCGGCTGCCGCCTTCAAGCCGGACGCCCTGCACTGCCTCGAGCTAGGCGTGATCGATTCGATCGTGCCCGAGCCGGACGGGGGCGCGCACACGGACTACGACGGCTCCGCGAAATTGCTCGCCGACTCGATCGGCGAGGCCCTCGATCAGCTCGACGGGGTCGACGGGGACGAGCTCAAGCGGCGCAGAAGGGCCCGCTTCCGCGCAATGGGGGCTCTTTCCGGTGCTGAAGCGCCTTCTGCGCGGTAATTCACCTGCTCGTCCACAGCTTCCACAGGGTTTTCCCCGGCATACACACATGCAGGGCCGGCTTTCACCGGCCCCGCACGCTAACCCCCCGTTATATGGAGAAGCTTTTCAGAGGATATGAATCCCTCTTGCGACCCATAGTTCTAACCGGCCCCGCAGCCGGTAAACCTGTACGCGCATGGCCAAGCTGACCGAATACCGCAAGAAGCGGGATCCGAAGGCGACGCCGGAGCCGTTCGGCGGGAAAAAGAAGGGCAAGCAGCCGATCTTCGTCGTTCAGCGCCACGACGCGCGGCGGCTCCACTACGACTTCAGACTGGAGCGCGACGGCGCGCTCGCGAGCTGGGCGGTTCCGAAAGGGATTCCCCTGGAGCACGGCCAGCGGGTGCTCGCCGTGCACGTCGAGGATCATCCGCTGGAGTACGCGACCTTCGAAGGCGAGATCCCCGCGGGCCAGTACGGGGCCGGCCAGGTGGAGATCTGGGACCGCGGCACGTACGAGCTCGTGGAGGAGAAGAAGGACGGGGGCCTCACGGTCCGGCTGAACGGCGAGCGGCTGCAAGGGCTGTGGACCCTGGTCCCTGCCAAGCTCGACGGCGATCCGAAGAACTGGCTGCTGCTCCGCAAGCGCGAGGACGGCGCTGCCGCCCCGCGTGCCCGGAGCCGGTACGCGCCGATGCTGGCCACGCTGGCGAAGGAGCTGCCGACCGGCGACGGCTGGCTGTTCGAGGTCAAGTGGGACGGCTTCCGCGCGATCGGCGACCTCTCGGCGGGCGAGGCGACGCTCACCAGCCGTCAGGGCAATGACCTCACCGCCCGCTTCTCCAACGTCGCCCGCGAGGTCGCCAAGGCGCTGAAGACACCGGACTGCGTGATCGACGGCGAGGTCTGCGCCCTTGACGAGGAGGGCCGCGCCAGCTTCTCGGCGATGCAGCAGGGCAAGCCCGACACGGCGATCGTCTATTACGTCTTCGACCTGCTCGAGCTCGAGGGCGAGCCGCTCATCGACCTGCCGCTGACGGAACGACACGCCCGGCTCGAGAGGTTGCTGGATCGGCGCAACCGCTGCGTCCGGCTATCCGAGACCTTCGACGACGGTCAAGCGCTGTACGAGGCGGCGCACAAGCAGAAGCTCGAGGGGATCATCGCGAAGCGTGCCGGCTCGAGCTACGAGCCAGGCAGGCGCAGCCGCAACTGGCTGAAGGTCAAGACCCACGGCCGGCAGGAGTTCATCATCGCGGGCTACTCCAAGGGCCAGGGGCGGCGGTCAGGCCGGCTCGGCTCCCTGATCCTCGCCGTCAAGCGCGGGAACGACCTCGTGTACGTCGGCAACGTCGGCACCGGGTTCACCGACAAGGAGATCGACCGGCTGATGAAGAAGCTGCGGCCGCTCGAGCGCAAGGAGCCGCCGTTTCGCGAGGCGCCGAAGATGCCCAAGCTCCGGAAGGGCGACGTCGTCTGGGTCGAGCCGAAGCTCGTCTGCGAGGTCGAGTTCGTCGAGTGGACGCATGACGGCCACCTGCGCGCTCCCTCGTATCAAGGTCTCCGCGAAGACAAGTCGCCCGACGAGGTGCGCCGCGAGGAGCCGCTCTCGAACGAGATCCGCAAGGGCAAGCGCGTGCTCAAGCTGAGCAACCTCGATAAGCCGTTCTGGCCCGAGGAAGGGATCACCAAGGGCGATCTCATCTCGTACTACCAGGCCGTCGCGCCCGTCGTCGCTCCGCACCTCAAGGACCGCCCGTTCACGATGAAGCGCTATCCCGATGGATGGCAGGGCAAGTTCTTCTTCCAGAAGGACGCTCCCTCGCACATGCCCGACTGGATTCCGACGCGGGAGTTCGAGGTCTCGACGCGGGAGACGCCACGCCGCAAGCGCAAGATGCGCGTCCCGCTCGTGAACGACGAGCTGGCCTTGCTCTGGATGGTGAACATGGGCTGCATCGACCTGAACACGTGGTACTCGCGGGTCGACAAGCCCGATCGCCCCGACTTCGTCCTCTTCGACCTCGATCCCTCGCCGGACGTGGGCTTCCCGGAGACGGTGCAGGTGGCGCGCCTGGTCAAGCAGGCGCTCGACACGCTCGATCTGGCCTCGTGCGTGAAGACGAGCGGCGCGGACGGGATTCACGTGCTCGTCCCGATCGCGCGCCGGTACACATACGACGACACCCGGCGTTTTTCGGAGATCGTCGCGGGAGCGATCGCCCGGACGCATCCCGGGCTGGCGACGACCGAGTGGTCGAAGGCGAAACGTCGCGGCGTCCTGATCGACTCCAACCAGAACGGGGAGGGCAAGACGATCGCCTCCGTCTATTCGGTGCGACCGAGGGAGGGCGCGCCGGTGTCGACTCCGCTTCGCTGGAGCGAGCTGACCGACGACCTCGATCCCGCTGCGTTCACGATGAACGCAGTCCTCGAGCGCGTGCGCAAGCACGGCGATCTGTTCGAGGGCGTGCTCCAGACGAAGCAGTCGCTCGGCAAAGCCCTCCGAGCCCTGTCCTGAACGGCCACTAGACGGTGTCGTGGCCGTCGGCGAAGCTTGTGCAGGTGCGCCGTCTTGCCGTTCTCGCGTTCGTGCTCGTGCTTGCCGGCTGCGGGGGCAGTGAGGCACGCAAGACCGGGACGCTGCCGCCGCTCGAGAAGCACGGCCATTGGATCAAGGTGCTGAAGTCGCCCGACGGCGACACGCTGCTCGCCCAGTGGTCCGGCGAGTGCGAGGAGCAGACGGCCTACTTCATCCCGGCCGACGGCGGGAAGCCGACGCCGGTCACCGGCAAGCGGGAATGGTCGGAGGCGCTCGGCTGGACCGACGACGGCCTGGCCCGGGTGCGGCTTGCGAACGGCGCCTGTGGGTCGAGCATGCACAAGCCGGGGGTCTTCCTGATCGACCCGAAGACGCACGTCATGCGCCCCGCATCCTGAGGAACTTCGTGTAGCGCCCGATTTCGTCGAAGCCGAGCCTTCGGTAGAGCTGCTGCGGCCAGTCGGCCCCGTCGGCCACGAGGAAGACGAGATCGGCTCCGCGCGAGCGAGCTGCGGCGATCGCCGCGAGCACGACCGCGCGAGCGAGGCCGCGATTCCGGAACTGCTCCAGCGTCATCACCGCCTCCGGCTGAGCGATCCCGTCCCGCTCGTACAGCTCGCAGTAGCTCGCGATCTCGCCGTCCACGTGCGCGGCGTAGTACCTGGTCGGTACCGCATCGGCGATCACCTGCTTGTGAGCGACCAACTGGCGCACGAGATCGTCGTCACCCTTCGCGAACTCCTCGCTCGCGATTCCCTCGGTCCACGCCGGTTGGAGGTCGTCGTGGCCGACCTCTTCGACCTCGACGTTCCCCGGCCGGTCGGGCGGACGGTGCTGAGCCATCAAGACGAACTCCTGCACGTCCCAGCCGCGCTCGCGGAAGCGAGCCTCGAGGTTCCGGTCGCCCCTCGGCAGCCAAAAGAGCCGGTGCTTCCGTGGGCTGAGAATCCGGTCGGCGTCCTCGATCAGCTCGTCCACGGGCCCGGGCTGCTCGAGACGCAGGAAGTTCAAATCGTGCACGCGGGGCAGCCGGTCGTTGAGGACGGCCCAGCCGTAGCGGAACGGGACGACGCGTTCGGCCGCGCCGCGGTAGAGGTCGTCGGAAAAAGCCCAGGCGCGGTCGAACTCAGACATCGCAGAGCGGCTGCAGGTGGCCGAGCATGCCGAGCTGCCGTGCGACGTAGGCGCCGGCGAACCCGCCGCCGAGGATCAGGGTCACGCTCTTCGCTTCTCGATCCATGGCAATCCAGGATCTCGCAGCAGCCGTAGAGCAGGCAAACGGCAGCGTGCGCGCAGACGGGGGAGGGCGCCGCTCGATGGCGCCGGTACAGGAAGGAGCCGGCTCGTCCGGCCCCTTCGCTTTGCTCCCTTGAATGGCCAGGCAGATCTCGGTGATCGGGAGCGGCACAGCCCACGAGCAGCGGGCCGAGGAGGTCGGCCGTCTCCTGGCCGAGCGCGGTTGCGTCGTCGTGACCGGCGGGCGCGGCGAGGTGATGGCCGCCGCTTCGCGGGGAGCGAAGGCCGCGGGCGGGACGACGATCGGGATCCTCCCGGGCCCGGACCCTGCCGAGGCGAACGAATGGGTCGACCACGTCGTCGTGACCGCGATCGGCCATGCGCGGAATCTCGCCGTCGTCGCGTCCGGTGAAGCCGTCATCGCTGTGGGAGGGCGATACGGAACGCTCGCGGAGATCGGCTTCGCGAGCGTGCTCGGCCGGCCCGTCGTGATTCTCGAGCCCGGCTGGGAGATCGAAGGTCTTCCGCGGGCCAGGACGCCCGAGGAAGCCGTCGCGCTGGCGCTCGGTTAGCCGACCTCGCGCAGCCGCCGCTCGAAGAACGAACGCTCGACCGGATTGGTCGCCAGCTCCAGCGCGCGGCGGTACGCCACGGCCGCCTCGGCGCTGCGGCCCTCACGCCGCAGGAGGTCGGCCCGCGCGGCGTGGAGCAGGTAGTAGTCGTCGAGGCCTTCGATTCGGTCGATCAGCGACAGCCCCCGGTCGAGCCCTTCCGCCATCGCCACCGCCGCGGCTCGGTTGAGCTCGACGACCGGCGAGGGAGCGATGCCGACGAGCTCGTCGTAGAGCTCCACGATCCGCCGCCAGTCGGTCGGGTCCTTCGTGTGCACGGCGGCGATCTCGGCCTGGATCAGATACGGGCTGCGGACCCCGTGCGCGGCAGCCCGTGCGAGCACGCGCTCTCCCTCCTCGATTCGGCCGTCGTCCCAGAGCCAGCGGTCCTGGTCCTCGAGCAGGACGATCTCGCCCTCGGGCCCGGTGCGCGCCGCGCGGCGCGAGTCGTGGAAGAGCATCAGCGCCAGCAGTCCCAGCGCTTCCGGCTCGTCCGGCATCAGCACTGCGAGGAGCTTCGCCAGCCGGATCGCCTCGTCGCAGAGCTCGTCACGGATGAGCGAATCGCCGCCGGAGGCGGCGTAGCCCTCGTTGAAGATCAGGTAGAGCACCGCGAGGACGGCAGCCAGCCGCTCGGGGAGCAGGTGCTCGGGCGGTACTCGAAACGGAACGCCGGCGTCGCGGATCTTTCGCTTCGCGCGCACGAGCCGCTGGGCCATCGTCGTCTCGGGCACGAGGAACGCTCTTGCGATCTCCGAGGTGGTGAGGCCGCCGACGGCGCGCAGCGTGAGGCCGACCTGCGCGTCGGTCGCGAGCGCCGGGTGGCAGCACGTGAAGATCAGGCTGAGGCGTTCGTCGGGCACGGTCTCCTCTTCGTCGTCGTGGGTTTCGAGCACAGCCAGTCGTTGCAAGAGCTCGGTCTTTCGCGCGAGCGTCTGCTCGCGCCGGATGCGGTCGATCGCTCGGTTCCGAGCCGTCGCAAGCAGCCAGGCATCGGGCCGCTCGGGGATCCCGTCGGCGCGCCAGCGTTCCACTGCCGTGGCGAGGGCGTCCTGGAGAGCGTCCTCGGCGAGCTCGAAGTCGCCGAGGACGCCGATCAGAATCGCGAGGACGCGTCCCCACTCCTCGCGAAAGACGCGCTCGAGCTCGGTCAGTGCTCGACGACCGGTCGGACCTCGATCGCGCCGCCCGTCCGGGCCGCCGGGATCTTGGCCGCGATTTCGACGGCCTCGTCCAGGTTCTCGCACTCGACGAGGTAGAAGCCGCCCAGGTACTCCTTCGTCTCCGCGAACGGCCCGTCGGTCGACAGCGTCTTCCCGTTGTCGACCCGAACGGTCGTGGCGCTCGAAAGATCGCCGAGGTCGGCTCCGCCCTTGGTCTCCGGGCGCATCGACAGGTCCATGTACTCCTTCGTCTGCGCCTCGCGCTCCTCGTCGCTGAGCTTCTCCCAGCCGTCGCCCGAGCCGTAGATCAAAAGTGCGTACTGCATCTCGCCTCCTTCGTCGTTGTCGAGGTTATGACGAACGGGCTACGCCGATCTCGACATCCGTTCGAGTAGAAGCAGCGAGCCGGCCTTGTCGAGCGGCTCGTTCAGGTTGCCGCACTTCGGCGACTGGACGCAGGACGGGCAGCCGCGCTCGCAGGGGCAGCCCTCCAGCATCCTCCGCGTGTCCTCGACCCAGCCCTCGAACTGGTCGTAACCGCGCTCGGTGATCCCGACACCGCCCGGATGCCCGTCGTAGACGAAGATCGTGGGCCGGCCTGTTTGGAAGTGCAGGTTCGTCGAGAGACCGCCGATGTCCCAGCGGTCACACATCGCCCACAGCGGCAGCAGAGCGATCATCGAGTGCTCGGCGGCGTGGAGGGAGCCCAGCAGGCGCGGCTCGTGCTCGAGCCCCTCGAGCATCCACGGTTCGGGCAGGAACCAGATCGCCTCCGTCTCGAAGGTCGTCTGGGGCAGGTCGAGCTCGACCAGCTCGAGGTTTTCCTGGGTCGAGATCGACTTCTTCTGGTAGCCGACCACCTGCTCGGTCACGACGACGCGGCCGAAGAACACCTCGACACCAAGCCGCCGCTCGGTTCGCGCCTGCTCCTCGATCGCCGTCATCGTCTCCTTCTTCGCCTGCGTGTAGTAGTCGGCCGAGAACGGCTCGACGAGCGCCGTGCGCGTCTCGTGGTCCAGCGCAGTCACGCGGTAGGCCTCGCCCAGATGGAGGTACACGGCGCCCTCGTGCACGGTCGAGTAGGCGCGCTCGCGCTCGACGAGGCCGAGCAGCATGCCCGTCTCCGAGTCCACCACCGTGAACGCATCGGGGCCGGTCGACCGGAGCGGCACGCGCGCCGCCGGGTAGTCGCGCCCGGCCCAGACGAAGCCTGCCTTGGTCCGCTTCAGCTCCGGGAGCTGCGCCGCCCGCTCCAGCGCGGCATCGCCCAGCACGGCGCGATCCCGGTCGTCGATCGGTGCCTCGAACGCGGCCGCCTGCACGTGCCCGTCGAGCACCCGCGGGTTCTCGTGATCGAGGATCGCGGCCTCGACGCGACGGCGCAGTAGGGTCTCCGGCTCGCGCATGAAGTACTGGTCGAGCGCGTCCTCGCTCGCGACGAGCACGGCGAGCCCGTGCCCGCGCCGTCCCGCCCGTCCCCACTGCTGGCGCAGGCTGGCGACCGTGCCGGGGAAGCCGACGGAGATGACCGCGTCCAGCAGGCCGACGTCGATCCCGAGCTCGAGCGCGTTCGTCGCAGCAACTCCGAGCAGGTCTCCCTCCGCGAGGCGGCGCTCGATCTCGCGGCGCTGGGCCGGCGTGTAGCCCGCCCGGTAGGGGGAGAGACGCGAGGAGTCGCCGAGCCGCTCCGCGGTGAAGCGGTGGATCAGCTCGGCCGTCTTGCGGCTCTTCGCGAAGCAGAGCGTGCGTAGGCCGCGCGAGACGAGCTCGGCCATGAGGCGCGACGCTTCGCCGAGAGGACTGGCGCGCAGACCAAGCTCCTCGTCGGTGAGCGGCGGGTTCCAGAGCGCGATCGTGCGCTCAGCCCGCGGCGCGCCGTCATCGCCGACCACCGTGAACTCGAGGCCGAGCAGCCGCCCCGCGAGCTCGTCCGGGTTCGCGATCGTCGCCGAGGCGAGCAGGAACTGCGGCTCGGCGCCGTAGACCCGGGCCAGCCGGCGGAGCCGGCGCAGCACGTTGGCGACGTGCGAGCCGAACACCCCGCGGTACACATGCGCCTCGTCGACGATGACGTAGCGGAGGTTCGAGAGCACGTCACCCCAGCGGTCGTGGTGCGGCAGCACGCCCACATGCAGCATGTCCGGGTTCGACAGGATGAGGTTCGACCACTTGCGGATCTGCCAGCGCTGGTCGGTCGGCGTGTCGCCGTCGTAGATCGCCGCCCGCAGCCGTGGGACTTTCAGCGACGTGACGCTGCGAAGCTGATCCTGGGCGAGCGCCTTCGTCGGGTAGAGGTACAGCGCGCGGTTCTTCGGCTCGCGCGCGAGCGCGTCCAGCACGGGCAGGTTGAAGGCGAGCGTCTTCCCGCTCGCAGTGCCCGTTGTGACGATGACGTGCCCGCCGCGCCGCGCCGCCTCCCACGTCTCGGCCTGGTGCGAGTAGAGGGCGTCGAGGCCGAGCGCCTCGCGCACCCGCGGGTCGAGCTCGTCCGGAATCTGCGCGAGGCGCGGTTCCCGAGCCGGCTCGTCGCCGAGGTAGGCGAGCTCTTCGCCCTGCAGCAGGTCGTCCCAGAGGGCAACGCTCGTGGCCATTTGCCGATGGTAGCCTTGGCGTACCGGGGTGCCCTCACGGGCTGAGATCACACCCGACGAACCTGATCCGGGTAATGCCGGCGAAGGGAGCGCATGAGCATTCCATGCTGTCTCACGATTGCCACGTCCGATTCGGGCGGAGGCGCAGGCATTCAGGCCGACCTAAAGGCGTTCGCGCATGCCGGTTGCTACGGGATGAGCGCGCTCGTCGCGCTAACCGCCCAGAACACGACGGCGGTTACCGCGATCCACGAGCTGCCGCCCGAGTTCGTGCGCGAGCAGCTCGAGGCGGTGTTCGACGACATCGGCGTCGACGCGGCGAAGACGGGAATGCTCTTCTCGGCGCGGCTGATCGAGGCTGTCGCGTCGTTCCTGGAGCAGCATCCGGTCCCGCTTGTCGTGGATCCGGTGATGGTTGCGAGCTCGGGCGCGAAGCTGCTTCAGGATGACGCGGTGCAGCTCTACATCGAGCGGCTGTTCCCGCTCGCGACCGTCGTCACGCCGAACCTCCATGAGTCAGAGGTGCTGGCGGGAAGTCAGGGCAGCCGGCGCGAGCTCGCCGAGCGGATCCACGAGCTCGGCGCTCCCGCTGTGATCGTGACCGGCGGCCACGGAGAAGAACCCGTCGACCACCTCTTCGACGGACAGGAGCACGTCGAGATTCCGGTCGGGCGCTACGACGTTCCGGCGACGCACGGCGCCGGCTGCACGCACTCGGCGACCCTGGCCGCCGAGCTCGCGAAGGGCAGGTCGCCCGAAGACGCTGCACGGGAGGCCGCGCGCGCAGCCTCCGAGGCGGTCAAGAACGGGCTCATCGAGCTCGGCGCCGGCGAGGGCCCGGTCGACGTCTTCGCGTTGAGAGGAGCGGCATGACGGCCGGAGCGGATCTCCGCAGGCTGCGCGAGACGAAGCCGCTCGTGCACCAGATCACCAACTACGTCGTGATGAACGAGACCGCGAATGCGACACTGGCGCTCGGTGCGCTTCCGGTCATGGCCCACGCGCCGCAGGAGGTCGAGGAAATGGTCGGGCTCGCCGGCGCGCTCGTGCTCAACATCGGCACGCTCTCGGAGCACTGGGTGGAGGCGATGCTTCTTGCTGGGAAGACGGCGAACGAGCGCGGCGTGCCCGTCGTGCTCGATCCGGTCGGCGCGGGCGCGACGCGTTATCGAACCGAGACGACGCGCCGCCTGCTCGAGGGGGTGAAGGTCTCTGTGCTCCGCGGCAACGCCGGTGAGATCGCGAACACGATCGGCCAGAAGGCCGAGGTGCGGGGAGTGGAGTCGGTCGGGGCCGAAGGCGGCGCCGAGCTCGCCGAGGCTGCCGCGAAGGAGCTCGAGATCACCGTCGCCGTCACGGGGCCGGTCGACCACGTCGCGGACGGCGAACGGAGCGCGTCGGTCGCGAACGGCCACGAGCTGCTCGGCACCGTCTCGGGCACCGGTTGCATGGCGACCGCGATCACCGGCTGCTTTCTCGCTGTCAGGCCGGAAGCGCCCCTCGAGGCGGCCGCCGAGGCGCTCGCCGCCTTCGGCGTCGCCGGGGAGGATGCGGCAAAGGAGGCCAAGGGGCCGGGGTCGTTCCACGTGGCGCTGTACGACGCGCTCTACAACCTCGATCCGGACACTCTGGACGGGCGGGCGAAGCTCGAATGAAGCTGCACGCGCTCGTTGAGGACCTCGGCACCGCTCGGACGGCGATCGACGGCGGAGCCACCGTCGTCCAGCTACGGATAAAGGACGCGGCGACTGACGAGCTCGTCGAGCGTGGGCAAGGTTTCTCCGGCCTTCCTGCGACCTTCGTCGTCAACGACGACGTCGATGCCGCCATTGAACTGCGTGCCGACGGCGTGCACCTCGGACGCACCGACCTGGGCGCCGAGCGGGCGCTCGAGCACGGTCTTCTGCTCGGGCGCTCGGCTGCGAGCCCGGACGAGGCCCGCGAAGCCGAAATGCGCGGCGCCGCTTACGTCGGCGCGGGGCCGGTCTGGGCGACGCCCTCGAAGCCCGATGCCGACCCGCCGATCGGCCTCGAGGGCCTCGAGCGGATTTCGGCGGCGGTCTCGATTCCGGTCGTCGCGATCGGCGGCGTCGATGCTTCGAATGCCGCGGACTGCCTCCGCGCCGGCGCCTCGGGCGTCGCGGTCATCCGGGCGGTCGCGCAGATCCAGGCGCTTCGCGAGGCGATCGATGAAGCTCTCGCAGCTCGGTGAGTTCGGGATCCTCGCGGAGCTCGAGCGTCGAGGCCTGGCCGAAGGAATCGAAAACGACGTCGCGGAGCTCGACGGCCTCGTCGTGACCCAGGACGCGCTCGTCGAAGGCGTCCACTTCCGCCTCGATTGGCTCTCGTGGCGCGAGCTCGGCTTCCGTGCCGCCGCTGTCAACCTCAGCGATCTCGCGGCCGCCGGGGCCCAGCCCGAGGCGCTGCTCGTGTCGCTCGCACTGCCGGCCGACACCGAGCTTGATCACGTGCTCGACCTCTACGAGGGGCTGCGAGAGGCGCGAGTCCGCATCGTCGGCGGCGACACGACGAGCGCAGACCAGGTGGCGCTGAGCGTTACCGCGGCAGGACGCTCGGAGCGAGTGCCCGGGCGGGGCGGCGCAAACCCGGGGGATCTGCTCGTCGTCACCGGCCCGCTCGGGGCCGAGGGCGCCGCGTTTCGCGAGCAGCGCTACGTTCGTCCCCCGATTCGCCTAAGTGAGGGCAGGCGACTGGCCCGGGTCGCGAACGCGATGATCGACATCTCGGATGGGCTCGGGCAGGACGCGGGGCACATCGCCGAGCGCTCGAGGTGCCGGCTCGTGATCGACGTCGAAAGCGTCCCGCTGGCGGACGGCGCGACCATCGAGGATCTCTCGTTCGGAGAGGACTACGAGCTGTTGGCCGCGACCCCCGATCCGCTGGGCTTTCCCGTGATCGGCCGCTGCGAGGAAGGCGAGGGCGTGGAGACGTCCGTCGAGCTCGGCGGGTACACGCATTTCGCGAAATAGCTAATAGAGAAAATTCCACTTGCGTCTCGCGGCCGAAATCGCAAGGCTTGCGCGTGCGTGTGGGGCTACATGGTCAGGCGGCTCATTTGGGCGGTCTTCCTGCTCCTCGCGATCTGCGCCGTCACCTACATCATCTTCTTCGTCATTCCGACGGATCAGTCGCGCTTCGTGCGCCGAACGGAGAGCGGCAACGCGGACATTCGCACCGCGCTCGGCATCCACGGCTCGGTGCTGAGCGAATACGCCCAGTTCGTGTGGAACCTCGCGCATGGCTCGCTCGGCACCTCCTACCGCAGCCGCCGCGAGGTCACCGAGATCCTCGGCGAGGCGGCGCCGGTGACGATCTCGCTCGTCGTCGGCGGCGCGGTCCTGTGGTTGCTGATCTCGATCCCGCTCGGGCTGATCTCGGCCTTCCGCCCCCGGTCGCTGCTCGACCGCGCGGCGATGATCTTCGTGCTGATCGGGATCTCGGTCCACCCGGTGTGGCTGGGACTGATCCTGATCTGGTTCTTCAGCACCAAGCTGAGCTTGTTCCCCGTCGGGGGTTACTGCGACATGATCAACCCGCCGCCCGGAACGGAGTGCGGCGGGCCGGTTCAGTGGGCCTACCACCTCGTCTTACCGTGGATCACCTTCGCGGCCCTGTACACGGCGCTCTACGTCCGCATGATCCGGGCGAGCGTTTCCGAGGCGCTGAACGACGACTACGTTCGCACGGCGCGGGCGAAGGGCTCGTCCGAAGCGCGCGTGCTCCGCAAGCACGTGATGCGGAACGCGATGCTGCCGGTGACGACCATGCTGGGCATCGACATCGGGATCGCGATGGGCGGCACGCTGTTCATCGAGTCGGTGTACGGACTGCCCGGGATCGGGCGCGTTGCCGTGCTGGCGCTGCGTACCTTCGACTTACCTGTGATCCTGGGCGTCGTCGTGGTCGTGACGACGGTGATCGTGATCCTCAACCTGATCACCGATCTCCTCTACGGCTTCCTCGACCCGCGCGTGCGCGTGTCGGCTTCTCCGGATTCCGAGGTGGCACCGCGCGAGACACGGCGCGCGGCCAAGGCGAGCACGGCGCCGGTCACCACGACTGCGCGCTAAAGAGCTACGCGGCGAACCAGGAGCTCCAGGCCTGCTCGTAGTACGAGCGTGGCCGGGCGCCGACGACGGTTTCGCGAGGCTCTCCGCCTTCGAACAACGTGGTCGTGGGAATCGAGAGCACGTTGTAGCGGGTTGCCGTCTCGTAGTTGTCGTCGATGTTGATCTTCGCGAAGGTGACCCGCTCACCGTGCTCCTGCTCGAGCTCGCTGAGGACCGGTTCGACGGCCCTGCAGGGCCCGCACCATGGGGCCCAGAAGTCGACGATCACGGGGCGCTCGGCCTGGAGCACTTCCTGCTCGAAGTTGGCGTCAGTGAGCTCCTTCAAGGCTCTCGATCCTACAGGCGGCCCCGGAGGGCCGAGAGCCGCAGCGACGGGACCTTCCAGATCGCCTCGAGCACGATCGTTCGGCTCATCTTCGATCCCCCCACCTCGCGATCGACGAAGTTGATCGGGATCTCGACGACGCGGAAGCCGGCGCGCAGCGCCCGGTACGTGGTCTCGATCTGGAACGCGTAGCCGCGCGAGGACACGGCGTCGAGGTCGATCGACTCCAATACGGCGCGCCGGTAGCACTTGAAGCCGGCGGTGAAGTCGTGGATCGGGACACCGAGTAGCAGGCGGGCGTAGAGGGAGCCGCCCGAGGACACCGCGCGGCGCACGAGGCCCCAGTTGCCGATCGAGCCGCCGTGGACGTAGCGCGAGCCGAGCACGAGGTCGGCCTGGCCGGTGGCCTCGATCAGGCGCGGGACGTCGTCAGGGTTGTGGGAGAAGTCGGCGTCCATCTCGAGGATGAGCTCCGCTCCGTCGGCGAGGGCTTTGCGAAAACCGGCCAGATAGGCCGGGCCGAGGCCCTCCTTGCGCGGTCGATGAAGCACGTCGACGTAGTCGAGCTGCGACGCGAGCCGGTCGGCGAGCTCACCGGTCCCGTCCGGCGAGCTGTCGTCGATCACGAGTACGCGGACCCCGTGGCGCCCCAGCGCGCGCACCATCGGCTCCAGGTTCTCGCGCTCGTTGTACGTAGGCAGGCAAACGGTGGCGCGCACGTTCATATCATCGAGGGATGGCAAAAACGCTGCCGCGCAACGGAGAGGTGGCCGACCGGCTCGAGCTGCTCGCCGACGTGCTCGAGATCGAAGGGCAGGCCGCCTTCCGCGTGCTGGCGTACCGGCGGGCGGCGACGCGGGTGCGCGAGACCGGAGGGTCGATCGCGCAGCTCGCCGTCGAGGGGAAGGCCAAGGAACTGCCGGGGATCGGCGAGACGATCCAGGACAAGATCGTGCAGATGGTCGAAAAGGGCGAGATCGACGCGCTCGCCAAGCGGCGCAAGACGATCCCGCCCGACGTGGTCGAGTTCCTCCGCATCCCGGGGTTGGGCCCGAAGACGGTGCGGAAGATCTGGCAGGACCTCGGCGTGACCACGCTCGATGAGCTCGGGCTCGCGGCGCAGGAAGAGCGCCTGCGGACGCTGCCGGGGCTCGGTCCGAAACTCGAAGAGGGGATTCTCAAAGCGCTCGCGGCGAAACCGAAGAAGCAGGAGCCTTACCGGCCGTTGCTCGGAACGGCGCTGCCGGCGCTGCTGGCCGTCGTCGAGGTGCTCCGGGAGCACCCGGCGGCGGACCAGGTCTCGGAGGCGGGGAGCGCGCGGCGGCGCAAGGAGACGATCCGCGACCTCGACATCATCGCGACCGCCGGCGATCCGGCCGGGCTGATCGACTACTTCACGAAGCTCACGTGGGTCAACGAGGTGGTCGCAAAGGGCCCGACGAAGGCGACGGTCGTGGCGCACGACAGCCTGCGCTTCGATCTTCGGGTCGTGCCTCCGGACTGCTACGGCAACCTGCTGCAGCACTTCACGGGCTCGAAGCAGCACAACATGGCCCTGCGCGAGGACGCGGTGCGCCGCGGCCTGTCGGTCTCGGAGTACGGGGTCAAGGACGTCGAGAGCGGCGAGGTCTTCACGGCGCGCACCGAAGAGGAGCTCTATGAGTTCCTCGGTTACGCGTTCATCCCGCCCGAGCTCCGCGAGAACGCCGGCGAGCTGGAGGCGGCGCGAGACGGGAAGCTGCCCGAACTCGTTGAGCTCTCCGACCTGCGGGGCGACCTGCACACGCACACGAGCTGGTCGTCGGACGGAAAGAACTCGATGGAGGAGATGGTCGCCGCGGCGAAGGCGCGCCGCTACTCCTACTACGCGGTCACGGACCACTCCCACTATCTGCGCGAGCAGCGGCTCGACGCGCAAACGCGGGAGCTCGAGAAGCTCGCCGAGAAGGTGAAGCCGCTTCGCCTGCTGAAAGGGGTCGAGGTCAACATCAAGGCGGACGGCACGCTCGATGTCCCGGACGAGCTCCTGGCCGAGCGGGATTGGGTGGTCGCCTCCGTGCACTCGGCGTTCGACCGCGACCCGACAGGGCGGATCATGGCCGCGATGGAGAACGCGCACGTGCACTGCATCGGCCACCTCACCGGGCGCAAGCTGAACAAGCGCGGGCCGACGGACGTCTCGCTCGAGCGCGTGGTCGAGAAGGCGCTCGAGACCGGCACCTTTCTCGAGATCAACTCGCAGCCCGATCGCTTGGACCTGCGGGACGCGCACGCGCGCTACGCCGCTGAGGCGGGCGTGAAGCTCGTCGTCTCGACCGACGCGCACGAGGTCCGCGCACTCGAGTACGCGGAGCTCGGGATCGCTCAGGCACGCCGGGCCTGGCTGACGAAGGAGCAGGTCCTGAACACCCGCACCTGGCCGCAGATCAGGAAGCTACTGAAGCGGTCCTGAGGCACCGCTTGCGGTGCCGCCTTCAGGACGCGCGGGCTTTGCCCGTGCGTCCGTCTGAAACGACCGGTCGGGGCGCACGAGTTCATCACCGAGACGCCCTAGCGCCGCATCGTGCAGAGCGATCCGGTAACGCCAGAATGCCCGGCCGGTCGCAAGCAGCCGTTCGCGCAGCGGTCCGGCGAGCTCCTGGAGCGTCCCCCAGCGCGCGGCGCCGATCTCCTCAGTGTCACGAGGCGCGAGCTGGTTGTCATCGGTGCTTGCCAGGAACACATGTGTACGCCACGGAACCTCGTACGGCTCGTAGAGAAACCTTGCGGTGGCGGCGACGAGGTAGCGCTCGAGCTCGACGTGCAGCCCCGTCTCCTCGAGCGCCTCCCGAACGACGCCGGCCTCGAAGTCCTCGCCCTCCTTGATCCCACCGCCGGGCGGTCGCCAGATTCCCGGCTCGAAGTGGTGCTTGCGGATCAGCGCGAGGCGCTCCCCGTTCAGGATGAAGAGCGTCACGTCATGCATTCGGCGCGGGTTGAAGGTCGCCAGGTCGTACTCGCGCTCGGAGATCTCGCCCTCCCACTCCAGCAACGCCGGATTGCCGTAGCGCTCACGCAGGGGTGTAAGTACGGCCTCGGTGACGTGCACTACAGAAGCCGTAGCACTTCGAGCAGGCCTTGGGGATGGAGGAGCACGAGGTCGGCCTCGCGGACGAGCTCCGGCGGGCCTTCGGACGACCGGATCGCGACGCGAACGGCCACGTCCAGCCCGTCGAGGCCGCGGAAAGCATCGAGATCGGTCGTGTCGTCGCCCGCGTAGAGGGCGCGGCGAAGGCCGTCCTTCTCGAGGAGCCTCCGCACCGCCGTTCCTTTGTCGGCTTCGACCGGAGGCCGAATCTCGAGCACCTTGCGTCCGAACCGGGCATCGAGCCCTTCCTCACGTGCTCGCGTTGCGACCTGCTCGAGCTCGGCGCGTGCGGCCTCCTGGTCCTCCGCCTCCCGGTAGTGGAACGAGACGCTCAGCCCCTTGTCCTCGACCGGCCAGTCGACCCAGGCCGCAAACGACGCCAGCCGGTCGCGCCAGCGCTCGGCTTCCGGCTCGAGCTCCAACCCGTGCACGCCGACGTACTCGATGCCTTCTACGCCGACGAGGCGCGCGGCATCGGCTCCCGTTCGGCCGCTGATGCAGGCGACGAGGGCGTACTTGGACGCGAGTCGCCGCAGCTCGGCCTTGGTCTCCTCCGGGACTCGCGCCAGCTCTGGATGCGAGACGATCGGCGCCAGTGTTCCGTCGACGTCGAGAAGGATCGCCGCGAGCGCCGGCTCCGCCACGAGCCGCTCGAGAGCCTCCGGCGGATCCACGGACCTAGGATACGACCGTGCTGCGGCTTGTCGCCATCGGTCTGGCAGCCGGCCTCTTCAGTGCGCTCTTCGGCGTCGGCGGCGGCGCGATCGTTGTTCCGCTGCTGATCCTGGTCGGACTCGAGCCGAAACGGGCGGCCGGGACCTCACTGGCGGCGGTCTTTCTCATCGCGCTCGTCGGTTCGATCTCCTACGCCTTCCACGGCGAACTGAAGCCGGGAGCCGCGGCGATCGTCGGCATCCCGGCCGCTCTCGGCGCCGTCGCCGGCGCGGCGTTGCAGCAGCGAATCACGGCGCGCTGGCTCGTGCTCGCGTTCGCGCTCCTCCTCGCTGTCATCGGCTTCAGGTTGCTGGTCTGATGGAAACGATCGTGCTGGCACTCGCCCTCGGCTTCCTGGCCGGGGTGCTGGCCGGGCTGTTCGGCGTCGGCGGCGGGATCCTGTTCGTCCCCACGCTCGTCTTCGTGCTCGGGCTCTCCCAGCTGCACGCGGAGGCGACTTCGCTGCTCGCGATCCTCCCCACAGCTGCCGCCGGAGCGTGGCGGCAGCATCGCTATGGAAACGTGCGCTGGAAGGCGGCGCTCGTCATCGGCGTCGCGGCGATCGCGGGCGTGGAACTGGGAGTCACGATCGCCGAAGCGTTACCCGAGCACGTCCTGCGGCGCCTGTTCGGCGTCCTGATGCTGCTCGTCGCTTTCCAACTCGCATGGCAAGCGGCACGCCGGCCGTCCTATTCTTCGTGACATGGCATCGAACGAAGAGGTGTGGATGCCGCTGGTCGACGAGCCGATCGGTTCGATCGTCGACCAAATTCTGGCGGACGACCCGGGAATGACCCAGCTCGTGGACACCCCGAGCCGGTTGCTCGCCTTCCGGACGTTCGCGTACATCCGGGTCGGGATCCTGCTCGGCCAGCTGCTCGTTGAAGAGGACGTCGAACCGTACGACGGCTCGGAGACGTGGATCGACCGGCTCCTGGAGAACCCCGAGCACCGTGAGCAGGTCGCGCGCGAGGTGCGTGCCGTCGCAGAGGAGATCGCCGCTGACCCGAGCTACGCGGACGAAGCGATCATCGGCCCGGACGACGAGGCCCGCGCGCGCTTTCAGGCGTTTGCGAAGAAGCGGCTCGAAGCGGACTAGCGCGCGCGCAGCGCGTCGAGGCCGCTCGCCACGACGAACGCTCCGGCGGCGAGGAGCACGATCATCCCGCCCGGGGCGAGATTCGCGTAGTACGAGACGCTGAGGCCGGCGGAGACGGACGCCAGGCCGATCGCCATCGCGATCAACATCGTGGAACGAATACTCCAGGAGATCCGGCCGGCAGCAGTCACCGGCAGGACCATCAAGGCGGCGATCAGCAGGATGCCGACGATCCTCATCGAGACCGCAATGGTCACCCCCGCGAGCGCTGCGACGACGACGTTGAGGGCAGTCACGGGAAGACCTGCGACCCGAGCCGCGTCCTCGTCGAGCGCTGCGGCGAGAAGCGACCGGTAGAGGACCCCGACGATGGCCAGGCCCGCGAGGCCGAGGCCGGCGATGACGATGACATCGGATTCGGTCACGGTGAGGATGGAGCCGAAGAGGAATGCAAAGAGATCCGCGTTGAGGGCGCCTGCGGCGGAGACGAGCACGACTCCGCCCGCGATCCCGGTGTAGAACAGGAGCGCGAGGGCCTGGTCGCCTGCCGTTCGCTGGCGGCCGCGCAGCCATTCGACGAGGACCGCCCCGGCCACGGCGGCGACGAGCGCACCGGCCAGTGGCGAGACGTCGAAGAGGTACGCGCCTGCGACACCCGCAAAGGCGACATGGCCGATCCCATCGCCGATCAGGCTCATCCGCCGCTGAACGAGAAAGAAGCCGACGGCGGGCGCGAGGACGCCGACGACCGCCCCGGCCGCAAAAGCGAGCCGCATGAAGTCGGACTCA
This sequence comes from Actinomycetota bacterium, assembly GCA_046729795.1. Classification (GTDB taxonomy): domain Bacteria; phylum Actinomycetota; class Thermoleophilia; order Gaiellales; family Gaiellaceae; genus JBKPFU01. The sequence continues at coordinate 38,026 of JBKPHH010000019.1, forward strand.
AAGATGGACATGTGAGGGGTCGTGCCACTCCGGCGAGAGCGTCTTCGGCGGGCCGTCGAACACGACCGTCCCGTTCACGAGCACGAGCCGGTCGACGAACGGCTCGATCGCTCCGAACTCGTGTGAGACGTAGAGGATCGTGGCGCGCAACTCGCGGTGGAGCTGCTCGAGCAGTCGGGCGAGGGACGCCTGGGCCTCGACGTCCACGCCGGCCGTCGGCTCGTCCAACACCAGGATCTCCGGCTGCGCGGCAAGCGCCTTGGCGATGAACGCGCGCTGCTGCTGCCCTCCCGAGAGCCGCGCAACCGGTGTGTCGGCCGCCTGAGCGAGGCCGACGCGGTCGATCGCGTCGAGCACGCTCCGGCGGTCCCCCGAGCCGAGCGGATGCAGGATCCCCCTCACCGGCACTCTTCCCGCACTCACGACCTCGCGCACCGTCGCGGGCGCTTCGATCCCGAGCTGGGCGCGCTGGGCGAGATAGGCGACCCGCCAGCGCCTACGCAGCCGTTCGGGAGCTTCGCCGAGCAGGCGTACGGTCCCGCTAGCGGGTTGCTCGAGCCCGAGGAGGAGCCGAAGCAGGGTGGTCTTGCCGCCTCCGTTCGGGCCCGCGATCCCCACGAACTCGTGTTCTTCGATCGCGAGATCGACGTTCCGGAGCACCTCGGGGCCGTGTGGGTAGGCGAAGGAAACGCCGCGTAGCTCGACCGCTAACGACATCCCAGTCCGTTCCGAAGCTCGCGGAGATTCGCGCGCATGACGCTGAAGTAATCCTCCCCGCGCTGCTGCTCCTCGTCCGTCAGCCCTTCGATCGGATCGAGCACGGCGGTTCGCGCACCCGCTTCGCGGGCGACGGTTTTGGAGATTCGCGGCGACACGAGGGTCTCGAAGTAGACCGTCGTCGCATGCGTCTGCCGCACGAGCTCGACCGCGTGCTCGAGGTCCCGGGGCGTGGGCTCCGCCTCCGGCGTCAGCCCCGTGATCGCGATCTGACGCAGGTGGTACCGCTGAGCCAGGTAGGCGAAGGCCTCGTGGCTGGTCACGATCTCGGTGCGCGCGCAGTGAGCGAGGCCGCGTGCATATTCACGGTCGAGGGCCTCGAGCCGGCGGACGAGTCTCCGTCCTGCGGGCTCGGCACGGAGCGCCGCTTCGATCCGTCTGACGATCAGTGCATACCGGACCGGGTCGAGCCAGACGTGCGGATCGCCGTTCGCGAACCGGTGCAAGCCTGGAGTGTCGAGAAGGCGCAACACGTTCTCAGCGGAGCCGGCGGCATCCTCGACCTGCGGCTGAAAGCCGTGTCCGAGCAGCAACACGAGGTCGGCCGATCGCACGTCGCTCACGGCGCGGGGAGAGATTTCGAGGTCGTGCGGCTCCGCCCCGGCGGGGGTGAGGTTTTTCACCTCCACGCGCGTCCCACCGACCTCCTTCGCGGCAAAGGCCAACGGATAGAAGGAGGCGACGACCCGCGTCTTTCCGCTCGCGTGGCCGCTGTCGCCGCAGCCGGCGAGACCGATCGGCAGCACTGAGAAGCAGATGAGAATGATTATCGATCTCATTTCTCGGTTAGCATAGGCACATGAAGTCGCCCGCGCAAACGGAGCCCCTCGCCGAGGCTCTCGAACTCCTCCGGGTGCGGGGAATCACGCCGACACGACAGCGGGCCGCGGTCGTCGAGGTGCTGCGCGCAGAGCAGAACGACGCGACCGCGCAGCAGATTCACGAAGCGCTAAGGGCCTCAGGTGTCCGCGTCGGCCTGGCAACGGTCTACCGCACCCTCGCGGCACTTCGCAAAGCCGGGGTCGTCGACACGCTGATCCACTCCCCCGGAGAAACGTGCTACAGGCTTTGCGGCGAGGAGCATCATCACCACCTGGTGTGCTCCGACTGCCATCGCGTGGTCGAGTTGACAGATTGCGGCCTCGACGACTGGCTGACGAAGGCCTCGGCGTCGCACGGCTTTGTCGCGACGGGCCACCGGCTCGAGGCGACAGGGATCTGCTCCGATTGCCGGGCCGCCTGACGGCGGCCGAATTACGGCTGTCGTTCACAGCATCGCGCATAATGCGGGCAGTGAAGCGGCTACCGATTGCGGCGGCCCTCGCGGGGGTCCTCCTGCTGGCAACACCGGCTGGAGCTTCGAAGCACGCGGTCAATGCAGCCTCCTCCGCGCGCGCGTTCGGGATCAAGGTGCTCGTGCCCGGCGCGGCGGGCGGTGAGCGAGTCTCGGTGTCGGCTCCGCCCGACACGGTCGGGTACGCCGCCGGGTTCTCCTATGGCGCCGACGTCACCACCGGCGCGATCAGCGCTTCAGCGTCGGCGTTGTCGGCGACGAACGCCAACGCGAAGGCCGAGGCGAAGGTCAGCTCGCTGTCGCTGTTCGGCGGGGAGGTGACGGCTGCGAGCGTGGTCGCGAGCGCACACGGTCTCACGAAGGGCCTTCGCGCCTCGGGAGATCTGAAGGGCGCGAGCGTCTCCGGGTTGACCGTCGGCGGTCAGCCGGCCGCGGCCGGTCCGAATGGACGCGTTGCGCTCGCCGATTGGGGTTATGCGACCACGCTGGAGCAGGCGGTCGTGCCCGGCACGAGCGGCGCCGCGCAGAGCTACCGCGGCTACGTGACCGCGCTCGACATCCATCTCACCGCTCCGCACGGCGGGCTTCCGGCGGGCACGGAGATCCTCGTCGGCTACGCCGAGGTGTCCGTGCAGGGCGCCGCGGCTCCCCCGCCGCCCGCCAAACCGAAGCCGAAACCGCGGAAGACGAAGCAGACCAAGAAGGAGCTCAAGGCTCCCGAGCCGAAGCGCGGCAAGCCGAGCCTCCCGTCCGTCGTCCAGCAGATCCCCTACGGCCTCCAGCCCCGCCTAACCGCCGGCGGCTACGTCTTTCCCGTCTACGGCCCGTCGTCCTTCGGAGACACGTTCGGCGCCTTCCGCGGAGACATCGCCGGGCACTGGCACCACGGCGACGACATCTTCGCGCCACTCGGCGCGCCGATCCTGGCCTGCGCCGACGGCGTCGTCTTCTCGGTCGGGTGGAACGACGTCGGCGGCAACCGCCTCTGGCTGCGCGACAACGAGGGGAACGAGTTCTACTACGCGCATCTCTCGGCCTTCTCGCCGCTGGCGGTGAACGGGAATCGCGTCAAGGCGGGCGAGGTCGTGGGCTTCATCGGCAACACCGGCGATGCATCGGGGACGCCCTATCACCTCCACTTCGAGGTCCACCCCGTTTCGCTGCTGCACCTCGGCTATGACGGCGCGGTCAACCCCACGCCCTACCTGGTCGCGTGGAAGCACCTGCAGGACGTGCGATTCACGTCGGTCGCCGGCTGGCTGCCGTACGTCTCCGCCGCGAGCTCGGCGCCGATGCCCGGTGCGATCCTGCTGCAGGTCTCGGACATCTCGGAGGCAAATGGACTCGACCCGGCCTCGTTGCGGCGGGCCATGTCTGCATCGATGTCCGTCTACGGCGAGGGCCTCGCGCCGAAGCGGCGGCTCCCGCGGGCGGCGCGGAGCCTGGCGCTTACCCGCCCCGGCTAGCTATTTGTTGTTTTCGCCCTGGTAGCCGAACTCGTCCTCTTCGCCGAAGAGCTTGTCCTTCAGCCACTTCCGCGTCTCCGGGCCCGTCGCCGGGTTGAAGAGGATTCCGAGCATGATCCCCGCGAGCACGAGCGTCGTGTTGCGGCTCTTGTGGGTCTTGGCGCGCTGAAGCCGCTTCGCCGCGTCACGTAGGTCCTCGACGGCCGTTCTGAGGTTGTCGCGAACTTCGTCGTCGGTCGCTACGCGCTGGGCGACTCCCGTCACTCCCCGTCTGCCGAGGATCTCGTCGTAGACGTCGCGGGCCGCGACGTAGGCGCTCTTGAGGTTCTCGCGGAACTCCTCGTCCTTGATCGCGCGCTCGACGTACGGCCTCATGTCCGTGATTCGTTCTTTCGCTTTCGGCATGCTTTGGGTCCTTTCGCAGTCGACGTGCTGGGGACCCTACCCCGCTGGAACGAGCCGCTAAACAGCAGCGCGTGCTGCTTGGCGCTCGGTCGAGGCCGGACGGGGCCGCTCGCGTACGCTCGGACCGGTAAAGGCGGCGTCGATCACCTCGTCGATCGTGTCAACGAGGACGAACTCGAGCTCCTTGCGCGTCTCGGGCGGAAGCTCTTCGAGATCGGCCTCGTTCTCGCGCGGCAGAATCACGCGCTTGATCCCGGCCCGCTGAGCGGCGAGCACCTTCTCGCGCACGCCGCCGATCTGCAGCACCTGGCCGGTGAGCGTGATTTCGCCGGTCATCGCCACGTCCTCGGAGACAGGCTCGCCGCGGGCGAGCGAGAGAATCGCGATCGCCATCGTGATTCCGGCGGAGGGGCCGTCCTTTGGGATCGCGCCGGCGGGAATGTGCACGTGGACGTCGCTCTCGGTGAACCACTTCGGGTCGAGCCCGAGCTGCGAGGCATGCGCGCGCACCCATGAGTGCGCCGCGCGGGCGGATTCCTGCATGACGTCGCCGAGCTGGCCCGTCACCGTGAGCTTGCCTTCACCCGGGTATGCGGTCGCCTCGATGAAGAGGACGTCTCCGCCGACCGCTGTGACTGCGAGCCCGGTCGCGACGCCGGGATCCGAGGTTCGCTTGCGCACCTCGGCCGCGAAGCGCCGGGGTCCGAGCCACGCACGCGCCCTTCGCTCGTCGATTCGCAGCGGCTTGTCACGGCCCTCCGCGAACTCCCGCGCCGCCTTGCGGCAGAGATCGGCGATCCGGCGCTCGAGGTTGCGGACGCCGGCCTCGCGCGTGTACTCGCGAATCACGACGCGGAGCGCGTTCTCGGTGAGCTTGACCTTCTCGGGGTCGAGCCCGTGCACCTCCAGCTGTTTCGGCACGAGGTACTTCCTGGCGATCCAGTACTTCTCGTCCTCCGTGTACCCCGACAGCTGAATGACGTCCATGCGGTCGAGCAGCGCGGGGGGAATCGTCTCGATCTGGTTCGCCGTGCAGATGAACAGGATCTTCGAGAGGTCGAACGGCAGGTCGAGGTAGTGGTCGCGGAAGCCCTTGTTCTGCTCGGGATCGAGCACCTCGAGCATCGCGCTCGCAGGATCGCCGCGGAAGTCAGCGCCCATCTTGTCGATCTCGTCGATCAGGAAGACGGGATTCCTAGTTTCCGCGTCGCGCAGCGCGCGGATGATCGTTCCCGGCATCGCGCCGATGTACGTGCGGCGGTGTCCGCGAATCTCGGCCTCGTCGCGCACTCCGCCGACGGAGATGCGGACGAACTTCCGTTCCAGGGCGCGTGCGATCGACTGACCGAGAGAGGTCTTGCCGACCCCCGGCGGCCCGACGAAGCACAGGATCTGGCCGGAGAGGTCCTGCTTGAGCTTCCCGACCGCGAGGAACTCGATGATCCGGTCCTTGACCTTCTCGAGGTCGTAGTGGTCGGCGTCCAGTACCGCGCGCGCGTTGTCGAGCTCGAGGTTGTCATCGGTCGTCTTGTTCCAGGGCAGCGTCAGGATCCACTCGAGGTACGTGCGAATGACGCCGTACTCGGCGGCTGCCGAGGGCAGCTTCTCCAGGCGCGCGAGCTCGCGCCGCGCCGCCTTGTCGATCTCCTCGGGCAGCTTCGCCTCGTCGAGGCGCTCCCGCAGCTCCTGGATCTCGGCCTGCTCCGGGTCGCCCTCGCCGAGCTCGTCCTGAATCGCCTTCATCTGCTGGCGCAGGAAGTACTCGCGCTGGCCCTTCTCCATCTCGGACTGGACCTGCGACTGGATCTTCGAGCCCAGCTCGACGACCTCGAGCTCGCGGTTGAGGATCACGGAGATCTCGCGCAGCCGCGCGGCGACGTCGTCCTCCTCGAGCAGGCGCTGCTTCTCGTCCGTCTTGATCCGCAGCGTCGAGGCGACGAGGTACGAGAGCGCGCTCGGGTCGTCGACGTTGGCCGCGGCCAGCTCGAGCTCGTCTGGCAGGTAGGGAACCATCGAGATCACGCGGCCGTACAGCGTCTGCACATTGCGCGTGAGCGCCTCGAGCTCGGGCGTCTCCTCCACGATGTCGGGGACATCTGCGAACTCGCCGACCAGGTACGGGTCGTCCTGAATCCGCTGCTCGAGGCGGATGCGCTTGACACCCTGGACGAGGATCCGGAGTGTCCCGTCGGGGACGCGGATCATCTTCTGGACGACGGCGGCGGTGCCGACGTCGTAGAGGTCGTCCCAGCCCGGCTGCTCGACGTCCTGGTTCTTGGCCGTGACGAGTGCGAGCACGCGGTTGCCCGAGACGACGTCGTCGATCAGCTTGACCGAGCGCTCCTGCCCGATCGCGAGCGGCGTCATCGACTGCGGGAACACGACCGTCTCCTTGAGCGGGAGGATGGGCAGTGCCGACGGGATTTCGAGCTCGTCGACCTGCTCGTCCATTTCGAGCAGCGGCTCGCTCACCGTTCCGTTCCGATCTCGATCGTCACCGTTGTCCGCGCGACCGGCTTCAGGGCGACGGGCAGGACGATCGTGAGCAAGCCCCGCTCGTACTCGGCGCGGGCGTCGGCCGGGTCGATCTGCATCGGCAGCTGGAGGCGTCGCTCGAAGTGCCCGTACTCGATCTCCATCTGCTGGTAGCGGCCCTCCTTGCAGGGCCGGCGGCGCTCGCCTGCGATCAGGATCGTCTGCTCATCCACGAGGACGTGAACGTCCTGCGGATCGACGCCGGCGAGATCGACGACGATCTTCAGCTCGGCGGGGTCATTGGTGACCACGCAGTCGACGGCAGGCCGAAATCCGCGCCGCCGCCCGTAGAAGCGCGGCACCTGCCAGAGCTCGTCGATGAGCTCCTGGACCTCGCCTTGCAGGCGACTGAACTCTCCTTTGCCTTTCACGTGCATAAGGGTAATTGCGAAACGCCGTTCGGCGGTCTCGCGGTACTGGGTCAAGTTAGCAAGCGCTAGCTTTGCGACCGCTACTCGTTCAGTCGCCACGAAACCACGCAAGCACGAGCGTGGCTCTCGGAATGCTTATGGAGTCGATCAACCAAAGGTGTGAGCAGCCATCAGCGCATGGCGGCCCAGATCACGATCCCGACCACGATCGCGATCACGATGAACGCGAGCGGCAGGACGCGGAAGGCTCGCCGCTCGCCAGGTCGCGGACCGGGTTCCGGCGTGTACGGGTCGAGAGGCGGCGCCGGCTGCCGCGGAACGTCGTCTTCACCCTGAACGATGGAGGGTCGGTCTTCTGCCATGCCGTCGCCTTACCCATCTTGGCTTAGCATCACGCGCGCATGAAAGGCGTCATCCTCGCCGGCGGGAAGGGCACGCGGCTCAACCCCCTCACCCGCATCACCAACAAGCACCTGCTGCCGATCTTCGACCGGCCGATGGTCACGTTCGCGATTGAGGCGCTGGTCAAGGCCGGGGTCACGGAGATCATGCTCGTCACCGGCGGCACCCACGCAGGCGAGTTCTTCCGCCTGCTCGGCAACGGGCACGAATACGGGATCGACCGGCTCTTCTACGCCTACCAGGAGCAGGAGGGCGGGATCGCCGAGGCGCTGGGCCTCGCCGAGCGGTTCGGGCGCGACGACCGGATCGTCGTCATGCTGGCCGACAACGTCTTCGAGCGCTCGATCCGCTCCGCGATCGAAAACTTCGAGCGCCAGGAGAGCGGAGGGCGCATCGTGCTCGCGCGACTCGAGGAGCCCGAGCACCTGCGCCATCTCGGGGTGGCGGAGCTCGACGGCGACCGCGTCCTACGGATCGTCGAGAAGCCGGAGGAGCCGCCGAGCGAGTACGCGGTCACGGGGGTCTACTTCTACGACGAGTCGGTCTGGGACGTGATCCCGACCTTGAAGCCGTCCGGTCGTGGAGAGCTGGAGATCACCGACGTGAACAACTGGTACGTCGAGCAGGGGTCGATGGAGTACGACGTCCTCGAAGGGTTCTGGGGCGACGCAGGCGAGTCGATCGACGCCTACTACGAGGTGAACGACTTCGTCCGCGCCAACGGGGCCAATAAGTGAAAGGGATCCGGGAGATCCCCCTGCAGCGACGCGAGGACGACCGAGGCTGGTTCCTCGAGCTCCGGCGCGAGAGCTGGCTCGACAAGCCCTCGCGGCAGACCAATCTCTCCTTCTCGCGGCAAGGAGTGATCCGGGGTCTGCACTACCACGAGCGCGGGCAGGACGATCTCTTCGCCTGCGTCGAAGGAACGGCGCGCGTCGTCGTGCTCGATCGTGAGACGGGGGAGACGTTCACCGCGGACATCGGCGACGACAACCCGGTCGCGCTCTACATCCCCGGGCACTACGCGCACGGCTTCGAGGCACTGACCGATCTCCTCTTCTGTTACCACGTCAGCGAGGAGTACGACCCGGACGACCCGGACGAGAACGAGATCCCGTGGGACGACCCGCGGGTCAAGCCCCTCTGGAGCACGGAATCGCCGATCCTGTCGGCACGGGACGCGGCCGCGTCTTAATCACAGGCGCTGGCGGCCAGCTCGGCGCCGCCCTGCGCGAGGAGTTCTCGGACGCGGACGCACGCGGTCACGCGGACTTCGACGTCACCGCGGCGGAGCTCGAGTACGCCCCGGATCTCGTCCTCCACGCGGCTGCCTGGACGGACGTCGACGGCGCCGAGCGAGATCCGGACGCGGCGCGTGAGGTGAACGTCGAGGGAACGGCGAACGTGGTGGCGCTGGGCGGGCCGGTCGTCTACTTCTCCACCGACTACGTCTTCGACGGCTCCAAGAGGGAGCCGTACGTCGAGTCGGACGAGCCGAATCCGTTGTCGGTGTACGGGCGCTCCAAGCTCGACGGCGAGCGAGAGATCACGGACGGATGGATCGTCCGCTCCTCGTGGCTCTTCGGCTGGACGAGCAAGAACTTCGTGCGGACGATGCTCGAACTCGCCCGGAAGCAGGACGAGGTCTCGGTCGTCGACGACCAGCTGGGCTGCCCGACCTATGTGGGCCACCTCGCCGCAGCAACGCGGGACGTGCTCGACCTGCCGCAAGGGGTCTGGCACCTGGCCGCGGAGGGCCACTGCTCTTGGGCCGAGTTCGCGCGCGCGATCTTCGAGGAGGCGGATCTGGACTGCCGGGTGATTCCGATCTCGACCGAGCAGCTCGCCCGTCCGGCGCCGCGGCCTGCGTACTCGGTGCTGCGGAGCGAGCGGGCCGAGGCGCCGCGCCTCCCGCACTGGCGCGAAGGGCTGAAGGCCTGCCTGGAGCGCCTGAAGGCGCACTAGGCTTCGCGCGATGCGTCTGCTCGTCACCGGCGGGGCCGGGTTCATCGGCTCGAACTTCGTTCGCTACTGGCTCGAACGCCACCCGGACGACCACGTCGTCGTCTACGACCTGCTCACGTACGCGGGCGACCGGCGCAGCCTGGAGGACGTCGAGGACAGGATCGGGTTCGTCCACGGCGACATCTGCGATTCCGAGCTCGCGCTGACGACGCTGCGCGACGAGCAGATCGAGGTCGTGGTCAACTTCGCGGCCGAGTCGCACAACAGCCTGGCCGTCGTCGATCCGGTCCGCTTCTTCCGGACAAACGTGCTCGGCACCCAGACGATGCTCGACGCTGCCCGGCAGGCCGGCGTTACCCGCTTCCACCACGTCTCGACCTGCGAGGTGTACGGCGATCTCGCGCTCGACTCGGACGAGGCCTTCACCGAGGACACCCCGTATCGCCCGCGGACGCCGTACAACGCCTCGAAGGCCGGCGCCGACCACGCCGTGCGCGCCTACTTCGAGACCTTCGGGCTCCCGGTCACGATCACGAACTGCTCGAACAACTACGGGCCGTATCAGTTCCCCGAGAAGGTGATTCCGCTGTTCGTCACCAACGCGATCAACGATCAGCCGCTGCCGATGTACGCGTCGACGCAGAACCGGCGTGAGTGGCTGCACGTGCTCGACCACTGCAGCGCGATCGAGCTCGTGCTCGACAAGGGCCGCGAGGGCGAGACCTACAACGTCGGCTCGGGCGTGGAGA
>JBKPHH010000020.1:0-10732 GCA_046729795.1 Actinomycetota bacterium
CATCTCGGTCGAGTCGTCGCCCGGGTCGCCGACGCGCACGCCGGCGGTCGACTGCACGAGCAGCTCGACGAAGCGGTCCCAGGCCGAGCGCTGGACGAGGATGCGGGAACGCGCGCAGCAGTCCTGGCCGGCGTTGTCGAACACCGCATAGGGCGCAGCGGCTGCGGCGCGCTCGAGGTCGGCGTCGGCGAAGACGACGTTCGCCGACTTGCCGCCGAGCTCGAGGCTCACGCGCTTGATCGTGCCGGCCGCCCCGCGCATCACCGACGTGCCGACCTCGGTCGAGCCCGTGAAGGCGATCTTCGCCACGTCGGGATGCTCGACCAGGCGCTGCCCGACCACGCGCCCGGGCCCGACGACGACGTTGACGACGCCCTCGGGTATGCCGGCTTCGAGCGCGAGCTCGGACAGGCGCAGCGCCGACAACGGCGTCAGCTCGGCCGGCTTCAGCACGACGGTGTTGCCACACGCGAGCGCGGGCCCGAGCTTCCAGCTGGCGATGTTGAGCGGGAAGTTCCACGGGACGATCAGCCCACAGACGCCAAGGGGCTCGCGGAAGGTGACGTCGACGCCGCCGTCGACGGGGATGGTCTCGCCGTGATGCTTGTCGACGGCGCCCGCGTAGAAATGGAACACGTTCGCGACCATCGCGACCTCGACGCGCGCGCCCGAGATCGGCTTCCCGACGTTCTGGGACTCGATCCGGGCCAGCTCCTCGCCGTGCTCCTCGACGAGCGCGGCCAGGCGGCGCAGCAACCGCGCGCGATCCGCCACGCCGACCGCACGCCAACCGGAGAACGCGGCCCCCGCACGGGCGACCGCCTCGTCGACCTCCTGGAGCCCGGCCTGCTCGAGCTCGGCGATCGGCTGCTCGGTCGCCGGGTTGAGCACCGTCAGCGTCACGCGTCGCGCTCCGCGGCGTAGCGCAGGGCCTCCTCGGAGAGCGCCCTGAACAGCGCGAGGTCGTCGCCCCGCTCGGGATGCCAGGCCACCGCCAGGGCGAAGCGGCGGTCTCGGTCTTCCAGCGCCTCGACGGCTCCGTCCGGCGCCCACGCGACCGCCTCGAGGTCGTCGCCGATGCGCCCGAAGGCCTGGTGGTGCTCGGACGGGACGACCGTGCTCTCCCCCACCAGCTGCGCGAGCCGGCTGCCTTGCTTGACGCGGACATCGTGTTCCGACGTCTCGCCCGCTCCGTTCCCGTGCAGGTCGTCCTCTTCGAGGTGCTGCACGATGTCGCCGCCGCGGAGCACGTTCAGCAGGTGCGAGCCGCGACAGATCGCCAGCAGAGGCAGATCGCGGGCGAGCGCCGCCTCGAGTAGCGCGAGCTCGGCCTGGTCGCGCTCTGGGCGCGCGCCCGGCATCTCGGGGTGGGCTTCGGCGCCGTAGAGCGCCGGATCGACGTCCACTCCGCCCGTGACGAGCAGGCCGTCGAGCGCCTCGAGCGTCTCCTCGACCGCATCGGCATCGGGCGGCAGTTGCACCGGACGGGCACCCGCGCTCGAGAGCGCCCTGACGTACGCGAACGGCGTCAGCACCGCCAGTGAGCTCCAGTGCGCCCAGCGCGCCTGCTCGACGTACGAGGTGACTCCGACGAGCGGCTTGCGCGCCGTCAACGGCGCTCCTCGCGGTAGGCGCGCGCCTCGTCGACGAGCGCGCTGAAGAGCGCGAAGTCCTCGCCCTCCTCGGGATGCCAGAGCACGCCGAGCGCGAAACGCCTGCCTGGATCCTCGAGCGCCTCGACCGTGCCGTCGTCGGCCCAGCCGACCTCGCGCAACCCCTCGCCGAGCCGTCCGTAGCCCTGGTGGTGGTGCGACTTCACCGGCGCGTGCTCCCCGAGCAGCCCGCCCACCCGCGACTCCGGGTCGAGCCGCACGCCGTGGTCGGAGAACTGCCCGGGCTCGTGCTTGTGGCGCTCGTGCCCGACCTGCTCGGGCAGGTGCTGGACGAGGTCGCCGCCGCGCGCGACGTTCAGCAGCTGCGATCCGCGGCAGACCGCGAGCACGGGCATGTCCCGCTCGAGCGCGGCCTGCAAGAGCCGCAGCTCCGCCTGATCGCGGGCGGGATGCGGCTGGTCGGTCTCCGGGTGGGCCTCGGCGCCGTAGAGGTCCGGGTCGAGATCACCGCCGCCGGAGAGGATCAGGCCGTCCAGCGCGCCGAGGGTCTCCTCGAGACCGTCCGCGCTCGGAGGCACGACGAGGGCGCGGCCCCCCGCATGCTCGACCGCACGGACGTAGCTCAGGGGCACGAGCGCGGCCTGCTCGGTCCAGACGCCCCACTTGATCTCCTCCGCATACGCCGTGACGCCGATCAACGGCCTCATCCGCGCTCGAAGAACCGCTCGCGCTCGTAGCAGGTCACGACCTCGTCGAAGAGGCGCTGCTCCGTGCGCGCGTAGTTGAGGTAGTGATCGACGACGTCGTCGCCGAGCGCCGTCCTGGCCATCGTGCCCGCCTCGAGCGCCGCGATCGCCTCGCGAAGCGAGTGCGGGAAGCGCTCGGCGTCCGATTCGTACGCGTTGCCCTCGAGCGCCGGCGGGAGCTCCAGCCCCTGCTCGATGCCGTGCAGGCCGGCTGCGAGCAGCGCCGCGAACGCGAGATAGGGGTTGACGTCGCCGCCCGGGATGCGTGTCTCCGTGCGCAGCGCGGGCCCCTGGCCGACGATTCGAAACCCGCACGTGCGGTTGTCGTGACCCCAGGCGAGCGTCGTCGGCGCCCAGCTCCCGGCCGCGTAGCGCTTGTACGAGTTGATCGTCGGCGCGACGAAGACGGCCAGCTCCCCGAGACAGGCGATCTGACCGGCGAGGTACTGCCTGAAGACATCGGATTCGCCGGCGAACGCGTTGGCGCCGTCGCGCCAGAGGCTCGAGTGGATATGGCACGAGTTGCCGATCCAGGTGTGGTCGGGCTTGGCCATGAACGTGATCGAGCAGCCGTTCAGGTGCGCGATCTCCTTGGCGCCGTTCTTGTAGATCGCGTGGTTGTCGGCCATCGTCACCGCGTCGTCGAAGCGGAAGTTGATCTCGTGCTGGCCGGGCCAGGCCTCGCCCTTCGAGGTCTCCACCCTGATGCCGGCGGCCTGCATCCCGTTGCGGATCTGGCGGATCAAGGGCTCGTCGAAGGTGGTGGCGAGCACGTGGTAGTCCATGATGTAAGGCACCGACGGCGTCAGCTCGCGGAAGTGCTTGGCATGGGCGTCCGCGTAGGTCTCCTTGAGCACGTAGAACTCGAGCTCGGAGCCGAACATCGGCCGGTAGCCGAGCGTCTGGGCGCGCTCGACCTGGGCCTTCAGCACCTGCCGCGGCGAAGGCGCCACAGGCGAGCCGTCGTGCCAGCCGACGTCGGCGAGCAAGAGCGCCGTACCTTCGAGCCAGGGGACCCGGCGGAGCGTTCCGAGGTCGGGGACGAGCCTGAAGTCCCCGTAGCCCTGCTCCCAACTGGCGATCTGGTAGCCCGGAATCGGATCCATCTCCATGTCGAGCGCGAGCAGGTAGTTGCAGCCCTCGACGCCGTGCTCGAGCGCGTCGTCGAGGAAGAACTCCGCATGCAGCCGCTTACCCATCAGCCGGCCCTGCATGTCCGTGAACGCGACGATGACCGTATCGATCGCGCCAGCCTCGGCCTCGGCCCGCAGCTCGTCGATCCCCAGCATCGTGAGGACTCTATTCAAGGCCGCCTAACTAGGATCGGCGCCCGTGGACGTGGAGAGGATCGCCCTTCGGGTGTGGCCGGGCCGCCGGCTCACGATCGAGCCGCTCGGCGGCGGCATCACGAATCGAAACTTTCGCGTCGACTGCGACGGGCAGCACTATGTCCTCCGAATCGGCGGCAAGGACACGCATCTGCTCGGAATCGACCGCCGCGCCGAGCACCGTGCGGCGAGCGTGGCAGCGGCGCTGGGCGTCGGCCCGGAGGTGGTCGCGTTCGTCGAGCCGGAGGGGTATCTCGTCACCCGCTTCGTCGAGGGGTCTCCCGTGCCGCTGGAAGAGATGCGGCGTCCGGAGGTTCTGCGCGAGACCGCAACGCTTCTCAGGTTGGTTCACGAGGGCCCGCGGATTCCCGCGCGCTTCGACTCCTTCCGGGTCGTCGAGGCCTACCGCGCGAGCGCCGTCGCGCACGGCGTCGCCGTTCCGGTCGAGTACGAGCAGGCGAAGGCGATCGCCGACGGGATCGAGGCCTCGCTCGGCAGCAGGCGCGAGGTGCCCTGCCACAACGACCTGCTCAACGCGAACTTCATCCGCAGCCCCGACGGGATCAGGATCGTCGACTGGGAGTACGCGGGCATGGGCGACCGCTTCTTCGACCTCGCCAACTTCTCCGTCAACCACGAGCTCGCCGAGCAGCGCCAGCGCGTCCTGCTCGCGACGTACTTCGGCGAGGTGCGCGACGCCGACGTCGCCCATCTGCGCCTGATGCGCTTCATGTCCGACTTCCGCGAGGCGATGTGGGGCGTCGTCCAGCAGGGCATCTCCGAGCTCGACTTCGACTTCGCCGACTACGCCGACCGGCACTTCGCGCGGATGAAGGCGACCGCGGCCGACCCGGGCTTTCGCGCCGCCCTGGGTTAGGTCGTCGCCGGCCTGCGCCGCCGGCGCAGCGTCAGGGTCAGCACACCGGCCGCCAACAGGACTGCGACGCCCGCGGCGCCGAGCAGCGTGTTCGCGATCCCGCCGTCGGAGCTCGTGGCTCGCGCGCTGCCCGTCACAGGCGCGGCGGTGGGTTCGCTGACGGCGAACGTCTTCGTGTCGACGAACGCGATCGGCCTCGTGCCGTTGCCCAGCACGAGCCGCGAGCCGCCGCGGTCGAGGCGGAGACGCGGTGTTCCGAGGCCCTTCGCGCTCAGCGAGTCGAGGTCGATGCAGCGGGCCGTCCGGCCGCTCGTGTCGAGCGCGTGGACGAACGGGTGCTTGCCGGCTCCGTCGTACAGGGTGTAGGCCCAGCGCCCATCCGCACTCGTGACCCGCGTCAGCGGGAATCCGCGCATGGCCTCGTCAGGCTCGTGCGGGTCGATGATCGGGCCTGGGATCAGGCGGCTGTGCGCGACGTCGTAGGCTCGCACCGCATAGCGGGTCGGATCCTTCGGCGCGACGTACTGGATGAGGTAGACGAGGCGGCCGTCCGGCGAGATCGCGTCGAAGCTGAAGTCGCCGTGAAACCGGAGGTAGCGACTCACGCGAAGCCTTCTGGCATCGACGATCGCAAGCTGCGTGGAAGCTTGGGGGAACGTGACCCGCGGTCGGATCAGGACGAGCGTCTTGTCGTTCGCCGAGAGCCCGCTTGCCGTCCCGTCGAGCGCGACGGCCGGAATTGTGTACCGGCCGCTCACGAAGCGCGAGCGCAGCACGCGACCGCCGTCCTGCTCGATCTGGGCCAGGACCGTGCCGCCCGGCGCGGGAAGAGCGGTGTAGCGGGTGAGCTCGCTGGCCACGCCCTCGAGCCCTCCGTCGGGCACGGTGACCGGAAGCCCGTCTGCCCGGGCTGCGCCGGCTACCACCCCCGCCACGATCATTGCGGTCAATCCCGTGCGCAGCGCGCGCATGTCGCCTCCCCTCGTCGAGCGAACCTGTCGCGGCTACTACGCCGCTCGCGGCGTTCTGGGTCCCGAAGCGAGCGCGGCGAGCACCTCGTCGTGGAGGAGCCCGTTGCTGGAGAGACCGCTGCCCCCGTCCGGACGGGCGACGCCGCCGAAGTCGGTGAAGCGCCCGCCGGCCTCTTCGACGATCAGCTGCACCGGCGCCAGGTCCCACAGGTTCACGAACGCCTCGATCGCGAAGTCGAGCCGCCCTTCGGCCACCAGCGTGTGCTGCCAGAAGTCGCCGTACGCCCGCTCCATCCACGAGCGCTCGGCGAGCGCCCGCAGCGCGGCGCCGAAGCCGCGCTTGTCGAAGCTCTGAAGCTCGGCGTGCGAGAACGACGCCTCCTCGAGCCGAGCCACCTCGGAGACCGCGATGGGACGCCCGTTCGCGGTCGCGCCCTCGCCGCGCGCGGCCGCCCAGCGCGTCCCGAGCGCCGGCGCCGACGCCACCGCCGCCGCGAGGACGCCGTCGCGCTCGAGCGCGATCAGGGTCGCCCAGAGCGGAATCCCGCGCACGTAGTGCCGCGTCCCGTCGATCGGGTCGAGGATCCAGCGGACCGAGCCGTTCCCGTCGTCGCCGTACTCCTCTCCGATGACGGCGTCGCCGGGACGATCCCGCGCAATCGCCACCCGCAAGGCCTCCTCCACCTCGCGATCGGCGACGGAGACCGGCGTCAGGTCGAGCTTGGTCTCGACCGCGAGCTGAGGCGAGCGGAAGTGCCGCATCGTGATCGCGTCGGCGAGGTCGGCGAGGGCGAGCGCGAAGCCAAGGTCGGCGTTCACGCCCCGATCGTATGAGAGGTTTGCGCCGTGCGTGATCGGGCCCGCGTGGTCGTGATCGGCGGCGGCGTGGGCGGCTGCGCGATCCTCTACTGGCTGACCAAGCTCGGCTGGGACGACGTCCTCCTCGTCGAGCGCGCCGACCTGACGAGCGGCTCGACGTTCCATTCAGCCGGCCTCGTGGGGCAACTGCGCGGGTCGCTGAGCCTGACGAAGATGATGATGAGCTCGGTCGAGCTCTACCGGACGCTCGGGGACGAGATCGGGCTCGAGACCGGCTGGCACGAGGTCGGCTCCCTGCGGCTCGCGTCCTCGGAGGAGCGGATGGAGGAGCTCGCGCGGCAGGCCGGCTGGGCGAAGACCTTCGGCCTCCCGCTCGAGCTGATCTCTGCCGGCGAGGCCCAGCGCCTGTTCCCGCCGCTGTCGACGGACGGCGTGCTCGGCGCGGCCTACCTGCCGACCGACGGCTACATCGACCCGAGCCAGCTCACCTTCGCCCTCGCCGAGGGCGCCCGGAGAGGCGGTGCGGAGATCGCCACCAGCACGCGCGTGACGGGCATCGACGTCGAGCGGAAGCGGGTGCGCGCCGTCGAGACCGACAAGGGCCGGATCGAGACCGAGGTGGTCGTCGACGCCGGCGGCATGTTCGCGGCGGAGCTGGGCGCGCTGGCGGGCGTGGTCGTTCCCCTGGTGCCGATGGCGCACGAGTACCTGATCACGCGGCCGGCAGGCCTCCCGCTCGATCTGCCTACGATGCGCGACCCCTCGCTGCTCGTCTACTTCCGCGGCGAGTCGGGCGGGCTGATCATGGGCGGCTACGAGCGCAACCCTGCCCCGTGGGGGCTCGACGGCATCGCGACGGACTTCAACGGCAAGCTGCTCGAGGAGGACTGGGACCGCTTCGAGGAGCTGATGGAGAACGCGATCGTGCGCGTGCCCATGCTCGCGGAGGCGGAGGTCGTTCGGCTCGTGAATGGCCCCGAGGCGTTCACCCCGGACGGCGAGTTCATCCTCGGGCCGACGGACGTGCACGGGTTCTGGGTCGCGGCCGGCTTCTGTGCGCATGGTCTGGCCGGCGCCGGCGGGATGGGCAAGCTCGTCGCCGAGTGGATCGCCGAGGGGTTGCCGAGCCTCGACGTCTGGGAGATGGACTCGCGTCGCTTCGGGCGGCACTACTCGAGCCGCGCCTACACGCTCGCGCGCACGATCGAGATCTACTCGACCTACTACGACGTCAAGTACCCGGGCCACGAGCGGCAGGCGGGACGGCCGCTCCGCCTCTCCCCCGCCTACCCGCGGCTGCAGGAGCTGGGTGCTGTCTTCGGCGAGAAGTCGGGCTGGGAGCGCGCGAACTGGTTCGAGCCGAACGCCGCAGGCGGCGACGAGTCGCTGCGACCACGCGGCTGGGCCGGCCGCAACTGGTCGCCCGCGATCGGGGCGGAGCATCGCGCCACGCGCGAGGCGGCGGCGCTCTTCGACGAGACCTCGTTCGCCAAGATCGAGGTCTCCGGCCCCGGCGCCGCCGACTTCCTGGAACGGCTCTGCGACAACCGCGTGGCGCGGGACGTCGGCGCGATCACCTATACGTCGATGCTCAACCAGCGCGGCGGGATCGAGTGCGACTTCACGGTCACGCGTCTCGCCGAGGACCGTTTCCGCATCGTCACCGGAACCGCTTTCGGCCGCCACGACCTCGCGTGGATCGCGTCGCACGCTCCCGAGGACGTCAGCGTCGACGACGTCACCTCGCGGTTCGCGTGCCTCGGCATCTGGGGGCCGAGCGCCCGCGCTGTCCTGCAACCGCTTTACCGCAAGCGATCTCTCGGCCGAAGCCTTCCCGCACATGCGCGCGCGGGAGCTGGCGATCGGCCCGGTGCCGTGCCTGGCGCTGCGGGTCACCTACGTCGGCGAGCTCGGCTGGGAGCTCTACTGCCCGAGCGAGTTCGGCCTCGCGCTCTGGGACGCGATCTGGGCGGGCGGGCGCGAGCACGGCCTCGTCGCCGGCGGCTACCGCGCGATCGACTCCTGCCGGCTCGAGAAGGGCTACCGCGTCTGGGGCGCGGACATCACGCCCGAGGAGACGCCCTGGGAGGCAGGGCTCGGCTTCGCCGTCAAGCTGGACAAGGGCGACTTCAACGGGCGCGAGGCGCTGCTCGAGCGCAACGAGCCGGAACGCAGGCTCGCGTGCCTCGTGCTCGAGGACCCGCTCTCGGTCGCCCTCGGGTCGGAACCGGTACGCGTTGACGGCCGGGTCGTCGGGCGCGTGACCAGCGGCGGCTACGGCTACACCGTCGAGCGCTCGATCGCGTACGCGTACCTCCCCACCGAGGACGCCGAGGTCGGCAAGCCGGTCGAGGTCGAGATCTTCGGCGCCTGGATCCGCGGCGCGGTGACCCCCGAGCCTTTGTACGACCCGGACGGATCACGCGTCCGGTCTTAGCCGTCGCGGCGCATTGACAGGAATGTCACGAACGGCGCGTAATACCGCGCAGCAACTGCCATCTCTGTGAACGGAGGGCCGAATTGAGCACCCGAGACACTGCGGACCGGAGCAGCAAGTACCTGGACGACACGGCACAGCTGCACCGGCTGGGCTACGCGCAAGAGCTGTTCCGCTCGATGGGCGGGTTCCAGAACTTCGCCATCTCCTTCACGATCATCTCGATCCTCGCCGGCTGCCTGACGTCGTACTACATCGCGTTCAACCAGGGCGGCCCGATCGCGGTCACCTGGGGCTGGCTGCTCGTGGGCGGCTTCTGCATCATCGTGGCGCTGGCGATGGGCGAGATCGCCTCGACCTACCCCACCGCCGGCGGCCTCTACTACTGGGCTTCCAAGCTGGGAAACCCAGCCTGGGGCTGGTTCACGGGCTGGTTCAACCTCGTCGGCCAGATCGCCGTGACCGCTGCGATCGGCTACGGCTGCGCGGTCTTCATGACCTCGCTCCTGAACCTGTGGTTCGACTACCCGAACACCGTGCGCTGGATCCTCTTCACCTAACGCGTTGATCCTCACGGGCGCGGGCCTCGTGAACATGCTCAAGGTGCCGATCACCGCGATGCTGAACGCGATCTCGGCCTGGTGGCACATGATCGGCGTGCTGGTCGTGGTCGGCGTCCTGATCGTCGTTCCCGACACGCACAAGTCGTTCGGGTACGTGTTCGGCGAGACGCTGAACAACACCGGCTTCTCGGGCTCGAACTTCGGCAACATCGTGTTCTTCTACGTCTTCCTGACCGGCCTGCTCATGGCCCAGTACACGATCACGGGCTTCGACGCCTCGGCGCATATGAGCGAGGAGACGCGCCAGGCCTCGATCGGCGCCGCCTGGGGAATCGTGATGAGCGTCGTGGTCTCGGTGATCTTCGGCTTCATCCTGCTCACGGCGGTGACGTTCGCCCTCCCGAACGCCTCGAACGACGACTTCGTCGCCGCCGGCCAGCAGATCCTGACGTTCGCGTGGACTGAGGCGATGAGCGAGGGCTGGGCCGAGTTCATCCTGTTCATCGCCGTGGTCGCGCAGACGTTCTGCACGATCGCCTCGGTCACGTCCGCTTCCCGGATGATGTTCGCCTTCTCGCGCGACGGCGCCGTTCCGGGCCACCGCTTGTGGCGGCGCGTCTCGAAGCGCGACCGCGTGCCGATCTACACGGTCTGGGCCATCTGCATCCTTTCGTTCCTGCTGATGGTTCCGACGCTCTCGAACGCCTTCGTCGGCTACGCCGTTGGCACGTCGATCGCCGTGATCGGGCTCTACATCGCGTTCGTCCTCCCGATCATCCTGCGGTTGCGTGCGGGCGAGTCGTTCCAGCGCGGCGCCTGGCATCTCGGGAAGCACTACAGGTGGATCGACTGGGCGGCGATCCTCTGGATCTTCTTCATCTGCATCGTCTTCATGCTGCCGTTCGCCAAGGTCGGCATCCCCGGGAACGAAGGGTTCACGTGGGACTACGTCAACTACACGCCGATCACAGTCGGCGGCGCGCTGTTGCTGTTCGGCGGCTGGTACGTGCTCTCGGCCAAGAAGTGGTTCAAGGGCCCGGTGGTCCAGGGCACAGAAGAAGAGCTCGAGCGCATCGAGCGCGAGTACGAGGCTCCCGGTCCGCCGGCCGCGGAGGCGACTCCGGCGGGCTAGGCACGCCACTCCCTGCGGCACACGAGAGCCGGGCCCTGCGCCCGGCTCTCCCTTTCTCTAGCCGAAGCCGAGGATGAACTTGGCGTCGTCGGACATCTTCTCCGGCGACCAGGGCGGGCTCCACGTGAGCTCGGCCTCGACCGACTCGACTCCCGGAACCTCTGCCGCGACCTGATGGATCTGCTCCTCGATCATCGGGCCGACCGGGCAGCCCATCGACGTAAGCGTGTACGTCACGTGCACGTT
>JBKPHH010000021.1:0-22256 GCA_046729795.1 Actinomycetota bacterium
GATCTTTGCGACCGACCACGGATGCTGGATGAAGTCCTCGCCGGAGCGGCGCTGCTGGCCCTCGTGGGCCTGCGCGGCGAACCGGAAAGCGCGCGTGAGCAGGTCTTTGTCGACGTCCGGGTTGTAGGCCGAGACGTCCGCGATCAGCTCGGATAGGAGCTCTTGGTGCTTCTCGCCTGCTTCGAGGACCGTCACGTCCACAGTGTACTCCCGGCTTCCGAGGCCAAATCTGCGCCAAATCCCCGAAGGCGCCGCTTGCGGCGCCGACCTCAGAGGCGCGGGCTTTGCTCGCGCCTCCGTCTGAAATGACCGGTCGAGCGGTTAGGCCGAAGAGCGAAACCCCCTAAGCAGGAAGGCCCGTTGTACCGAAGAACTCTTTAGGCTCGTGTTCAGACGCCGCCGCATCCACAGGAAAGAAATCGCGCTCGTTCGGCTCCTCGTCGCGCTCGACGACGCGGCGGGAACGAGGCGGCCTCTGCGCCGGCGGCGGGTCTACCGCGCCGGCGTGAGCACGGCCCGCTAGGCAGCCTCCGCGAGGGGCGCCTCTCGAAGCAGCGAGCGGAAGGTTGCCGATTCGAACAGGTGCGCGCGCGGGGCGCCGTCGACCAGCTCGAGCTCCGCGAAGACGGCCTGCGCCTCGGCGGCCCGCTGCTCTGACGGCTTTCGCCACTCTCCGCCGAGCCATGTCCGGAGCTCCGCATACCGTTCGTCAGCGTCGAACACCCGCTTGACGACGAGTTGGGGCGCGACGGTTCCGTTCCAGTGGTTCTCCTGAAGCCGGAAGGCGACGTCGTAGTGCCCGATCCGCCGAAGCCGGTCGAGCTGGCGGCCCTGGCCGAATGCAATCGCGCTGCCCGCGTCCCGCCGCCCGTCCTTGACCCGGAAACGCAGATGCTTTCCCTCGCCGACCGCCGAGAGCTCGGCCAGCTCGCAGCCCGCGAGCAAGAGCGTGACGTTGGGATTGCCGAGCCCGAACGGCCCGAGGCGGGCCAGCTCAGCGCACAGCTCGAGAGTCAGCTCGGGCCCGTGGACGAGCGCGTCGATCGAGACCGAGGGCGTCAGCGCCTGCTCGTCGAGCGTCGCGTCGGCCAGCGCGGAGAACCGCTCGCGGAAGAGCTCGACCCGCTCGGGACGAATGGACAGGCCGGCAGCGGCGGCGTGACCTCCGTGCCGCTCCAGCTCGGCCGTGCAGTGCTGAAAGCCGTCGTGCAGGTCGAAGCCCGGGATCGAGCGGCCTGAGCCCTTCCAGTCGCCGACCGTCCCGGCGATCAGTACGACCGGGCGGTGGTAGCGTTCGACCAGTCGCGACGCGACGATGCCGATCACTCCTTCGTGCCACTCCTCGCTTGCCAGGACGTAAGCACGCCGGGCGCGCGTTGCCTCACTCCAGGACTCGATCTCCTCGACCGCCTCGCGCAGGATCCGATCTTCGATCTGCTGCCGGTCGCGGTTCAGCTGCTCGAGCTCGCCGGCGAGACGCGCCGCGGTCTCCTTGTCGTCGGTGAGCAGCAGCTCGAGCGCCGCCTCCGGCTTGCAGAGCCTGCCGGCCGCGTTCAGCCGAGGCGCAATTCTGAAGCCGATCGATCCGGCGTCGACCGTCGCAGGATCGACGCGGGCGATGCGCATCAGCTCCCGCAGCCCGGGCTTCTGCGTCGTCCCGAGCGCACAAAGGCCGGCGACGACGAGCCCTCGGTTCTCGTCCAAGAGCGGAACGACATCCGCCACGGTTGCGACCCCGACCAGGTCGAGGTGGCGACCGGTCGGGATGCCGAGCGCTTCGAGGAGCTTGTAAACGACCCCGGTGCCGCAAAGGTCGTGGAATGGGTATTCCGATCGATAGGGCCCGACGCAATGGCAGTCGGGCAGGTGCGCTCCCGGACGATGGTGATCCGTCACGACCACCTCGACGCTGAGCTCCTTCGCCCGCTGCACTTCCTCCACGGCCGTGATCCCGCAATCGACTGTGATGATGAGCTCGAAGCCGTCGGCCGCCAGCCGCTCGATCGTCTCCAGCTGCAGGCCGTAGCCCTCGTCGAAGCGGTTGGGCAGATGCCAGTTAACGTCCGCCCCCAGCTCGCGCAGGCCGAGCACGGCGAGCGCGGTGGCGCAGATCCCGTCCGCGTCGTAGTCGCCGTGGACGCAGATGCGCTTTTTCTCGGTGATCGCCCGCCGGATCTGCTGGCACGCGGCCTCCATGTCGCCGAGCAGGAATGGGTCGTGCGCCGGGAGCCCGCCGTCGAGAAACCTGCGCGCCGCCTCGGGCTCCTTGTAGCCCCGCCGCACGAGCACGGCAGCCGTCGTCTCGCTCAGTCCGAGAGCGCCCGCAAGCTCGCGAACCTCGTCACGCGAACACGGGTCGATCTTCCAACTGCCCTCGAACATGGGCAGTTCACGTTAGGTCCCGCGTCGGACGGATCTAGTGTTCGCGGGGCAATTCGATACCAAGCAGCGTCAGAATCACGACAAGGACGACCGTCGCGAGGATGACGCCGACGATCACCCGCGGATGACGCGCCTCGCGGATCGACTCTAGCGCCGCGCGCGTCCAGAAAACGGCGAGCCCGGCGACGGCGGCCGCACAGACGACGACCACGGGCGCAAGCACGGTCACGCGCTCGAGCGGAAGCTCGAGGGCCCAGGCCACGACGATCACGAGAACGCCGACGACCAGGCCCGAAACCGCTGCCGCGCGAACGCTCACTAAACGCGACTTTAGCCCTGGCTATTCTTCCCGCGTGGCCGAGCCGAACTACTACTCGGGGAACGACTACGTGGTCGAGTTTCTCGGGTATCGGTTCAGCTTCAACATCGAGGACTTCGAGCAGCGTGTCATTGCCGCCGCGGTCAAGCTCGGCCTGATCGAGGCGAACGATCTCGACGAGGACGAGACGACCGACCTCGTCGAGCTCGCGGCCGACGGCCAGATCGAGGACCCTCGTAGCGGCCTCGGCCTCTACCTGACCCGCCACTGGGATCAACTTTCGCTCGTCGACGGCGAGTCACTCGTGTACTGGCTGCGTAAGCTCGTTTTCCGCGGTGCCTGGCTCGATCACCACGTGAAGGACGGCCGGATCGAGGTGTCCTGGGAAGAGGAGTCGGGCGAGTTCGCGTACCTGGACCCGGAAGGCCGCCGGCCGCTGCTCGAGATCGCGCCGGTGCCGTCCTGGCACGAACTGCAGTTTCGCCGTTGACATAACCACTCCGTTAGCCTAGACTTACGTAAGTCGTGGCTAACCAAAATGGAATGGCGGTTCTCGGCGACGCCACTCGAAGGGCGATCTTCGAGCGGCTGCGCGGCGGCCCGATGGCCGTCAGCGAAATCGCCAAGGGCCTGCCGGTCACGCGGCCCGCCGTCTCCCAGCACCTGCGGGTGCTCAAGCAGGCCGGCCTCGTCACCGAGCGCCGCGACGGAACCCGGCGTCTCTACCGGCTCGATCCCGCAGGCGTCGGCGAGCTGCGCGCCTATTTCGACGAGTTCTGGACGGCGGCGCTCGAGAACTTCAAGACGGTGGCCGAGTCCACCGAGAGGAGGAAGAAATGAGGACGGAAGCGATGGATCTGGTCGTCCGCAAGTCGGTGACGGTCCAAACCGACGTCGAGCAGGCCTTTCGGATCTTCACAGAGGAGATCGCGTCCTGGTGGCCGGTCGAGACGCACTCGATCCACAAGGAGACCACCACGCCGGTCTTCGACGGGCCCGGCGGCCGGGTCTACGAGCGCGCCGAGGACGGAAAGGAAGAGCTGTGGGCCAAGGTGCTCGCGTGGGAGCCACCCGACCGTCTCGTGCTCGAGTGGCAGGTCAACCCCGAGCGCCCGCCGACCGAGGTCGAGATCAGGTTCTCGGCGACGACCGACGGCACCCAGGTCGACCTCGAGCACCGCGGCTTCGACAGGGAGGAATTCCGCGGCAACTACGACGAGGGCTGGGAGCTCGTGCTCGGCCGTTACGCGGAGCGCGCCCGCTAGGTATCCGGCAGGGAGAAGCCGAAGCGCTCCCGGTGCTCCTCGGCGCGCGAGAGCTCGACCCGGCGAATCGAAGCAATTGGAACGACGAGCTCCTCCGGGAGCTCGTCCTCATCCTCGGTCTGGTGCGGCCGCAACGTGACGAAGCCGAAGCCGGGCTCTGGCGAGATCACGTCGAGCGGAAACCGCTGGCCGTCCGCGAGCTCGATCTCGACGAACGCGACCTTGACGGCCACGCGGTCCGCGTAGCGCTGGATCTGACGGTGCAGGGCGCCGACGAACTCGTCCGTCGGCGCCGCCGAACCGGGCACCCAGAGATCAGGCATCGAGGTGACTCTAAAAGAGACGTTCGTCCGCGTCTCGGCCGCCGAACTGCTCGCGGCCGAGCTCGGTGACGATCCGGCCGCGCGGGGTCCGCTGCAGGTAGCCGAGCTGGATCAGGTAGGGCTCGTACACATCCTCGATCGTGTCCTGCTCCTCCCCCAGGGCGACGGCAAGCGTCGAGAGGCCCACCGGGCCGCCACCGAACTTGTCGAGCACGGCGCGGAGGAGCGCACGGTCTGTGCGCTCCAGGCCGTCCCCGTCCACCTCCATCAGCGTCAGAGCCTCCTGGGCGATCTC
This sequence comes from Actinomycetota bacterium, assembly GCA_046729795.1. Taxonomy (GTDB): domain Bacteria; phylum Actinomycetota; class Thermoleophilia; order Gaiellales; family Gaiellaceae; genus JBKPFU01. Next base: position 4,585 of record JBKPHH010000021.1, read on the forward strand.
GATCGTGATCGCTCCCTGATGACGGACCTCCGCGAGATCGCGGACCCGCCGAAGCAGCCGGTTCGCGATCCGCGGTGTGCCCCTCGCGCGCCGTGCGATCTCCGCGGCGGCTGCGTCATCGATCGAGACCTCGAGAATTCGCGCCGACCGACGCACGATGATCGCGAGCTCTTCCGGCTCGTAGTGCTCGAGGCGGTACGTCATGCCGAACCGGTCGCGGAGCGGCGACGTGAGCAGGCCCGTGCGCGTCGTCGCGCCGACGAGGGTGAACGGCGGCAGGTCGAGGGTGAGCGTGCGCGCGGCCGGCCCCTGGCCAATGACGATGTCGAGCCTGAAGTCCTCGAGCGCCGGATACAGGATCTCCTCGACGGCGCGGTTGAGGCGGTGGATCTCGTCGATGAACAGCACGTCCCGCTCGACGAGCCCGGTGAGGATCGCGGCGACGTCGCCCTTACGCTCGAGCGCCGGGCCCGCCACGGAGCGAAGGCCCACGCCGAGCTCTTCCCGCACGATGTACGCGAGGCTCGTCTTGCCGAGCCCCGGAGGGCCGATCAGCAGCAAGTGGTCGAGCGCCTCGCCGCGCGAGCGGGCCGCCTCGAGCGCGATCGCGATCTGCTCCTTGACGCGCTCCTGGCCCACGAAGTCGGCGAGGCAGCGCGGGCGCAGCGAGCGATCGAGCTCGTCCTCGTCCGGGCGAACGTTCGGAGCCAGGAACTGCGTTTCGGCCGCGCTCATGCCGCTCGTTTCAACGCGAGCCGGACCCGTTCCTCCGGCGGGAGGTCAGAGTCGGTCTCGGCGAGCGCCTCCTCGGCCTCGACGACCGAGTAGCCGAGCTCGACCAGCGCTTCTCTGGCTACCCGCGACTTCTTGGAGGCTTCGCTACCGTCATCCCAGGAGCGATAGCTGTCGCCCAGCTTCTCCTTGAGCTCGAGCACCACACGCTGCGCGGTCTTCTTGCCAATCCCGGGAATAGCCTCGAACCGGGCCGTGTCCTCGAGCGCGATCGCGCGCCGGAGCTCGTCGGGCGCAGAGCCCGAGACGATCGCGAGCGCCACCTTCGGGCCGACTCCGTTGACCGAGAGCAGGTGCTCGAAGAGCTCGCGCTCGGCCGGCTCCGCGAAGCCGTAGAGCTGCAGCACGTCTTCCCGCACGTGGAGGTAGGTCTCGAGCGTCACCTCTCCACCCCGCTCGGCCTTGTGCAAAGCGCTCTGGGTCGGGCTGATCAGATATCCGATGCCGCCGACTTCGAGCACGAGCCCGTCGGGCCGTGTGACGACCGGCTTGCCGCGAAGACGCGCGATCACCCGGCGGCCATCCGCAGCAGCGGCGGCGCGAGCGCGTGGCAGATCGCGACCGCGAGCGCATCGGCGGCGTGGTGCGGCGTCGGGACCGTCCGCAGGCCGAGGATCGCCATCACCATTCGCTGAACCTGCGCCTTCTCGGCTCGGCCGTAGCCGCACACCGCCTGCTTGACGCGGGCCGGCGGATATTCAGCGCACTCGACGCCTGCGGACGCGGCCGCGACGAGCACGGCTCCGCGAGCCTGCCCGACCGAGAGCGCGGTACGGGCGTCGGCGCCGACGAAGGACTCTTCGAGCACGACCGCATCCGGCTCGAATTGATCGATGAGGGCGAGGACGCCGTCGAAGATCGTCTTCAGCCGCAGCTCCGGCCGCTTGCCCGCCGGTGTGTGCCAGCAGCCGTGCTCCACCTCCCGGAGGCGGCCGTCTTTTTCTTGGACGATGGCGTATCCGCAAGCAGCCGTGCCCGGATCGATTCCGAGAACTCTCACGCTCCGACTTTAGGCATCGGCTCGGACGTTCCTTCTAGCCTTTGAAGCGTGTCGACCGGTCATTTCACACGGACGCCGAGCAAAGCCCGGCGTCCTGAAGGCGGCACCGCAAGCGGTGCCTCGGCGGACGTTCCTTCTAGCTTTTGAAAATCGGGTTTTTGGCACCGCCTCCGCCCACACCTCCTCCGCGCCCTCCGCCGGCCAACTTTGTCGTTCCGGGGGTTCGCGGGCTTCCTTGCCCGGGCGCGGCGGGCGATCGCGCGCCGGCACTGCAGGCTCGGCATGGTCTCGCGCGCCTTTCGCGCGCGGTGGCGAGGGACCGCGTGATCTCACAGCGCCCGCGCGCAGGCTTGCCCGGCCGCGAGGCACGCGCATGAACCTCGTCGTCAGCCGCCGGCGCCGGGCCTCGGCAGTCCGCTTAACGGGCTAGGCTGCAACTTCCTCGAGCACGTGCTCGGGGATGTCGAAGTTCGCGTAGACCTCCTGGACGTCGTCGAGCTCCTCGAGCGCGTCGACGATCCGCAGAACCTTGCGCGCGTCTCCCTCGTCGTCGAGGCGAACCGTCGTCTTGGGCACCATCGTGGTCTCGACCGACTCGTAGGCGATGCCCGCCTGCTCGAGTGCTTCTCGCACCGAGCTCAGCGCCTCGGGGGTGGACACGATCTGGTACGTCGAGCCGTCCAGCTCGACGTCGTCGGCGCCGCCCTCCGCGGCGGCGAGCATGAGCACGTCCTCGTCGACCCCGTCGGCGGAGACGAGGACGATGCCGCGGCGCGCGAACAGCCACGCCACGGCGCCCGAGGCGCCGAGATTCCCCTCGTTCTTGGCGAAGATGTGGCGCACGTCGGAGGCGGTGCGATTGCGGTTGTCGGTGAGCGCCTCGACGATGAGCGCGACGCCGTTCGGGGCGTAGCCCTCGTAGATCACGGTCTCGAACGCCGCGGCGTCCGTGTCGGCGCCGGAGCCGCGTGCGATCGCGCGCTCGATGTTGTCCTTCGGCATCGAGTACGAGCGCGCCTTCTCGATCGCGTTCTGGAGCGCGAGGTTGCCGGCCGGGTCCGGCCCGCCTTCGCGCGCGGCCACGATGATCGCGCGAGAGAGCTTCGAGAAAAGCTTGCCGCGCTTGGCGTCCGCGGCGCCCTTCTTGTGCTTGATGGACGACCACTTGCTATGCCCGGACACCTTGCTCCTCCCGCACGAGGTCGAGGAAGCGGTCGTGCACCCGCGTGTCGTCGGTTAGCTCCGGATGGAACGAGGCCACCAGAAAGCGGCCGTCGCGCAGCAGCACCGGCTTGCCGTCCAGTTCCCCCAGCACCTCGACGCCCGGGCCGACCACGTCAACCCGGGGCGCGCGGATGAAGACCCCTCGCAGCGACTCCGGATCCCCCGCCAGCTCGAGGTCGGCCTCGAAGCTCGCCACCTGCCTACCGTAGGCGTTTCGCTCCACGGTGAGATCGACGAGGCCGAGGTGCTCGCGGTCGAGCACGATCATCCCGGCGCAGGTTCCGAGCACTGGGGCAGTGAAATCGCGCAGCGCTTCGTCGATGCCGTACAGCCGCATGAGGCGCATGAACGTCGTCGATTCGCCGCCCGGGACGATCAGGCCGTCGAGGCCCTCCAGCTGCTCGGGCTTTCGAACTTCGACCGGCTCGGCCCCCAGGCGGCGGAGGACGGCCGCGTGCTCGCGGAAGTTTCCCTGGAGCGCGAGAACCCCGATTTTGAGCGCGTCTGGCACTACGGAAAGTGTATTGGCGGCGCTCGCGTTCCCTGTTAGCCTCACCGCCGAAGGGCCAAATAGAGGGGAGGATTTCTTGAGACGGACAATTTCTGTGGTGTCCGTGATGCTGGTCGCCGTCGCCTTCGTCGCGGTCGCATTCGCCGCCAAGATCGGGAACGGATCGAGCACGGGGTCCGGACGGGTGTTCCTGCCGAATCCGGTCGCCGAGCTCCAGAACCAGAACCTGACCGACCAGAAGGACGCGGACTATGCGGCGCTCCAGCCGGCGTATCACGTCGTCACCCTGAGGAATCTGGACGGCAGCGGCTTCCTGCGCGGAGACTGGGCGAACGTCTTGAGCGAGACGGGCAATCCCGCCTTCTCGCCGACCAACACGTTCCTCTACAACCGCCACCAGGACGAGTTCGAGCAGGTCATGGCCTATTTCTGGGTCACGGAGGCGCAGCGGTACATCCAGAGTCTCGGCTTCGGCACGGGTCGGTTCCGGCCGGTGAACATGGAGTCGCAGGACATCCGGATCAACCAGTGGGGCCTCGACAACTCGTTCTCGTGGGACAAGAAGGACCTGCTGCGCTTCGGCAAGGGAGGCGTCGACGACGCCGAGGACGCCGAGGTGATCCTGCACGAGTACGGGCACGCGATCCAGGACTCGCAGCAGACGCCGTTCGGCTACGGATTCTCGACCGAGGCCCGCTCGATCGGCGAGGGCTTCGCGGACTACTGGGCCGTGACGGTCTCGGACGTCGTCTCGCCGACGCCGGACGAAGCGTGCGTGGCCGACTGGGACTCGGTCTCATACACGTCGACGACGCCGCACTGCCTGCGGCGCGTCGACCGGAACCTCCACTACCCGGGGGATCTGAACGGCGCCGTGCACCACGACGGCCAGATCTGGTCGCGGGCGCTCTGGGACATCCGGAACGCGCTGGGCCACGTGAAGGCCGACACGATCATCCTGCAGGCGCAGTTCGGCCAGCGTGATCCGACCATGCCGCAGCTCGCGGCCGCGACGGTCGCGACCGCGGACACGCTGTACGGGGCTGCCGCGGCGAACACGGTCAAGGCCGCGTTCGTCGACCGCGGGATCCTGCACTAGCCGGGCGCTCCTGAGAGGGGCGCCCCGGCGCCCCTCTCACTACCCTTCTCATCTGTGGCGGCAGAGCCCAGAACGGTCGTCGAGTCGCTGGCGCAGCTGACCCTGTTCGCCGACTTGACCCAGCCGCAGCTCGAGGAGGTCGCCCACACCTTCGAGGAAGAGGTCTTCGGCGAGGGACAGCGCGTCCTCCGCCAGGGGATGAGCGGCGGCGGATTCTACGTGATCCTCGACGGCGAAGCCCAGGTGCTCGTGGACGGGAAGGAGCGCGGGAAGCTCGGGCGGGGCGACTTCTTCGGTGAAATCGCCGTGCTAACGGGGGTCTCGCCGAGCGCCGACGTCGTCGCGACGACGCTCTTGCGCTGCCTCGCGATCCCGGGCGGCGAGCTCGAACAGTTCCTGCTCGATCACCCGCGCGTGATGCTGCGAATGCTCCAAGCGGGAGCCCGCCGGCTGCGGGCGGCCGACTCGTGGCGGGGCTAGACCGCCCGTTTCCACCGGGCGAGTACGACGTCGTCGTCGTGGGCAGCGGGCCGGGCGGGCTGCAGACCGCCTATTGCCTCGCGCGCTCGGGAATCGAGCGGTTCGCCGTGCTTTCCCGCGACCAGGAGCCGGGCGGCATGTTCAGACAGTTCCCCGTCTTCCAGCGCCTGATCAGCTGGACGAAGCCCGAGGCGCCCTTCGAGCGCGGGACGCGCGAGTACGAGTGGTACGACCACAACTCGCTGCTCGGCGCCGAGCCTGCGCACCAGGCGCTCGTGCCGGCGTTCATGGACCGCAGCTTCGACCTCCCCACCCGCCCGGAGATGGAGGCCGCGCTCCGGGCCTTCGTGGATCGAGGGGCCGTGCAAGTCCGGTACGGCTGCACGTTTGAGCGCGTGCGCCGGGAGGACAACGGCCTCGTCCTGACGACCTCCGACGGCGACTATCGCTGCCGTGCCGCTGTCTTCGCGCTCGGCGTCACCGAGGCCTGGGTTCCGCCGATCCCCGGGCTCGAGCACGCGACGCACTACGTCGACACCGGCCAGGCCTCGGACTACGACGGCAAACGCGTCTTCATCATCGGCAAGCGGAACTCCGCCTTCGAGGTCGCGCAAGGCCTCCTGCCCTGGGCGAGGCAGATCACGCTCGCTTCGCCGAGGCCGGTGCAGACAGCCGTGCTCGCGCTTTCCGCTCTCCGTGTCCGCTACCTCCACCCCTACGACGAGTACGTGCGCGGCGGCTCCGGGACTTACGTGCTCGACGCGGCGATCGACCATGTCGAGCGGGTCGACGGCGCCTTTCGAATTCACGCGGACGGTACGACCTGGGACGGAACGTTCGAGCTGGAGGCGGACGCGATCATCGTTGCGACCGGCTTCCGAACGCCGCTCGAGGGCCTGGAGGAGCTCGGGGTGACGACGGTTGCCGACGGGCGCATCCCGGCGCAGACGCCGTTTTGGGAGAGCGTCTCCGCGCCGGGCGTCTACTTCGCAGGCAATGCCACCCAGGGAGCGCGCGGCATGTCGAAGCACGGATCCGCCGCGAGCTCGACGTCGGTGAACGGCTTCCGCTACAACGCGCGCGTCCTCGTCGAGCACATCGCCGAGAAGCAGTTCGGAATCACGCCGAACCGGCCCCAGCTCGATCGCGACGAGGTCGTCCCCTTCCTCCTGGCCGAGCTCGCCCACGCGCCCGAGCTCTGGATCCAGAAGGGGTATCTGGCGCGGGTGGTCACGCTCGACGGCGGCGAGGGGATCAGGAACGCCGGGATCCTGCCGCTCACGCACTTCGTCGACGCAGGCGGGCCAAATGCGATCGCCGCCGTCGTCGAAGTCGATGCGCAGGGAACGATCGTCCCGGCGCTCTACCTGCGCCGTGCCGGCCGGATCGAGGAGCACGTCTTGTCGGCGCACCCGCTTCACGCCTTCGACGGGCCCGAGCAACGCGCCCAGCTCGAATCGGTCCTGAAGCCTGTCCTCCGCTAGCGGCTGCGAACGACTGTCGTGATGAGCCCGCCCGCGCGGGACGCGTCGCTTACCAGCCGGAGCGCAAGCAGCGCCTCACCAGCCGCGCGTCTCGAGCAGCTCTTCGGGAGCGAGCGCCGCTGCAGACAGGCCGCTCATCGGGTCACCGAGACCCTGCGAAACCCGGGCCAGGACCTCCGCGTCCTCGAAGTGCGTGGTCGCCTCGACGATCGCCTTCGCTCGGGTCTCGGGCTCACCGGACTTGAAGATCCCCGAGCCGACGAAGACGCCGTCAGCACCGAGCTGCATGCAAAGGGCGGCATCCGCCGGAGTGGCGATTCCGCCGGCGGTGAACGTGACGACCGGAAGCCGGCCGTTCTCCGCCACCCACTTGACGAGCTCGTAGGGAGCCTGGAGCTCCTTCGCCTCGGAGTAGAGCTCGTCCTCGCGCAGGGACTGCAGCCGGCGGATGCCGCCGAAGACCGCGCGCATGTGCCGCACCGCGTTGACGATGTCACCGGTGCCGGCTTCTCCCTTCGTGCGGATCATCGCCGCGCCCTCGGCGATCCGACGCAGCGCCTCACCGAGGTTGCGGCAACCGCAGACGAAGGGGATCGTGAACTCCCACTTGTCGATGTGGTGGGTCTCGTCGGCGGGCGTCAGCACCTCGCTCTCGTCGATGTAGTCGACTTCGAGCGCCTCGAGGATCTGGGCCTCGACGAAATGGCCGATCCGCGCCTTTGCCATGACCGGGATCGTCACGGTCTCCTGGATCTCGCGGATCTTGTCGGGATCGGCCATCCGGGCCACACCGCCCTCGGCGCGGATGTCTGCAGGAACGCGCTCGAGTGCCATCACGGCCACGGCCCCGGCGTCTTCGGCGATGCGGGCCTGCTCCGCGGTCGTGACGTCCATGATCACGCCGCCCTTCAGCATCTCTGCCAGGCCGGTCTTGACCCTCATCGTCCCGATCTCCAGCATCACCGCGATTCTAGCCAGGGGGTTTACGATCTCGGCGGCAATCGTGGCAAGTCGCACCCAAGCGCAGGAGGAAAAGCGCCGGCAGATCCTCGAGGCCGCAGTTCGGGCATTTGCTGCGAAGGGGTATCACGCGTCCCGGGTCGGCGACATCGCCGAGGAGGCTGGTGTCGCCTACGGGCTCGTCTACCACTACTTCGACTCGAAGGAAGAGGTCCTCCGGAGCATCTTCCGGCAGACCTGGGCCGACATGCTCGGGACGATCGAGGAGATCGAGCGGCTCGACGTGCCCGCGCGCGAGCAGCTGCGGAAGGTGGTCGAGCTCGTGTTGCGGACCTGGAAGCGCGACCCCGACCTCGTTCGGGTGCTCGTGCGCGAGGTCACGCGAAGCGGTGAGCTCCAGAAGCAGATCGACGAGATCGAGCAGGCCTCCCAGGCGCTCGGCCGGATCGTCGAGCGCGGACAGCGCGAAGGCGACTTCCGCTCCGACGTCGATCCTCGTCTGGCCGCGCTGATCCTCTACGGCGCGATGGAGGAGATCCTGACCAGCTGGACGCTCGGGAGACTCGAGGACGACGACAAGGCGGTGGCGAAGGCCGAGACGACGGTGATCGCCACCATCTGCGACGGGCTAGCCGTCTAGCTTCTTCTCGATCTCCCGGACCGCCTTCTCCGCCTCGTCGGCCTCCGCGCGCGCCCGCACGGCGTCCCGCTCGGCTCGATCCGCGGCGCGTGCGCGCTCCCGCGCCTCGGCCCGCGCCTCGCGGAGCTTCTCGCGCAGTTGGCGCGTGCGGTCTGGCTTGGGCTTCTGCTGCCGCCTCTCGGACTTGCGGGCCGGCGCGATGCCCGCGAAGACGTCGAACCCGACCGGCTCCGGCTCGTCAGGCAGCGAACCCCGCGCGAGCTGCGCGCCGGTCTCCTCGTCGGCGGCGGCCGCCTGAAGGATCCGGGCGACGCGCTGCATCGTCGCATCGGTCGTCGAGCGGCCTTCGCGCTCGAGCAGCTTCCTTGCGTCCTGCACGAGCTTCTGCAGCGCCTCGCGTTCGCTCTCGATCAGCCCGCGCACGTCCCCGCCGGCCCCGGCCTGAGCCTTCCGCAGGCGCTCGCCGAGCTCGACCAGACCGCGTGCCTTGTCGGGCTCCCGGCGGGCGACCTGGTTCACGGCCCAGAGTGGAACGCTGGGCTTCGAAAGCCCTTTGACCTGCGCCGCCGCGTCGGTCTGCCCCGCCTTCGATAGGCGCGACGAGAGCTCGTTGCGGGCTCGAGTGAACTCCTCCAGGGGTAGCGCATAAAGCCGGTCGAGCTCCTGCTCGAGATCCGGAACGACCGCCAGATGCTTGGCCTCAGGCAGCTTGCGGCGATGTTAGCGGCCAGGTTACAAGCGGGGATCGAACTCTTCGGCCAGCTCGGCGGCCTCGCCCTTGTTCTTACGAATGACCCAGAAGCGCTCGTTCTTCTCGATCACCATCTCGACGTCATTGATCTCGTGGCCGGGCGAGATCGCGAAGTCGAGAGGCTCGGCCCTCAAGCGCTCGTACTCCTCGAGGGTCATCTCGATCCGCTCGTGACAGGATTCATCCCCGCATTCGCACAGGAACGCGGTCAGCTCCGTCGTCACCTGCATGTTCTCGCTGAGCCTCGCGACCCTCTCGTTGACCTCCCTGAAGAGAGCCTCGTTTTCGCCGATGCGTCGTTCGCGCTCTTCCATCCCGATCCGTGGCCGAAATCCTAATGTGATTATTCCTCGCGCATGAGGGAAGCGCCTTAAGAAATGAAGGACGCGATGGAGGACGCGGCCGGATTCCGACTCTTGCGCTCGACAGGGCGGCTTGTGGCCCGAGGATGGTGCCAGGGAGCCGACGCCCGGGACGCAGCCGGCTCCGAAGTGGAGCCCTGGGATGACCGCGCCGCGAGCTGGTCGCTTCTCGGCGCGATTGTCGCGGTGCTCGAGCGCGAGTCGGCCAGGCGCGGCGAGATGCCCCTGGAGGAGCTCGCAGCGGCGCTGTACGCCCTCGCCGACGTGATCGAGGTGGGCTCGCTCGTCGACTGGAACGACGACGAGGCCCGGTCGCAGGACCAGGTGCTCGAGGTGATCTCGGCGGCCACGGAGCGCTATGCGCCCTGGCAGCGGCACGCGATCTCCAATTCGGGCTAGGAAACGCTGGGCCCGTCTGGACTCGGACACCCTGCAAATCACACGGTTCTACCCGCAAGGCGGCTAGCGGATCGGCGACGTTCACGTCGCGGGCAAGTGACACGGACCAAGCGCGCCACCGAATTTCTCCTCATCTTCGTGCTGTTCCCGATTGCCGTGCTATGGGTGGTCGCGATAGCGATCGCGGTCAGCCTGACGGGCCTCGTCGCCTATCTGGGGGCATTGCTCGCTGCCTGGTTGCTGTTCGCGTTCGTCTTCCCGCTGGCGGTGGGGATCATGACCCCGGACGAGATCATCGCCGGAATCAGGTCGCGACGGCGCCATGAAACGCACTTCGAGGGGGAGCCGATTCACGAGAACAGGCTGTCTGGATCCCTCCTGTGGAAGCGAGGCCAATCCGACAGCTCGCGCCTTCGTCCGAAGCCGAGGAAGTCACGGGAAACAGCGAGGAGGTCTCCTGCTCGCACTCGACACGAAATGCGGGGCGCAGCGGAATAGGAGAGCCCGCACAGCGCGCCGCGCGAGGAAAACCTCGGACTGCGATTCCGGCGACGTAAGCGGACTATTCCTGCTTGGCGCGGCGGACGCGGATCTCGAAATCCACACCCCTCTCGCTCAACACCTTGGCGTCCGTAACGATCCAGTGCTCGCCCTCGAGGTTGATCGTGTCGCCGACCTGCAGGACCGCGCCGACGTAGTTCGTCGTTTCGTCTCCGCCGTCCTCGAAGCAGACGCGGTAGCAGTAGCCGCTGACCATCCCTGGACTTGTACACGCGCGACAGATGCTCGTCCATGGGAGCAAACCCGGAAGCGAGGCGCTCGCCGGCGTGGAAAGCCCGAGACGTCCAGTGGTCGCCAGCCTCACGGGGCTAGTTCGGCTCGAGGCGGCCGCTGCGGCATGCGGGCGTCGCTTCCGGGCGACGTTCCGGGAAGCGCAGACCCGGAGCCGGAGTTCCTCTGCGCGCAGGGCGTTCTCTAGACTCGGCCCGCAACGATGTGCGCGAGCAGCGAGAGCGAAGTACTTGCCCAGGAACTGAGCAACATCGCGGACAAGGTCGGTGCCCTTGAGACGCGCGTCAAGGAAGTCGAGGCGGTAATCGAGCGTCTGGAGGCGGCCGCCGAAACGACAGCCCGGGCCTTAGAGGAGGTCTCGGCGCGCGGTGTACAGGGCGATTGCGCCGCGCAGAGTAGTTCAGCCTACGAACGCAACGACTCCCAGGTCTTCGGGGGCGGCTATGGGTTCGTACACGTCGCCCCCCTCGCTGTAGCCTGGCCCAGGCGTTCCTGCGAAGGTGAGTCCCTCCTCCTCGGCCACCTGCTGCGCCGATCGCATGGTTGGCTGTGCCGACTCGACGGGCTCCTCCACCATCACCGTAGTAGCCGTCATCGGGTCGCTCCGACCCTGCTCCAGGATGCTCGCCTGACCCTGGGAGCGCCACCCACTGCAGTCAGGACGGGCTCGTTCAGCCCGATCGACCGCCTTCTCTTCGGGCGGCTGCTCTTGCGCCACCGTCGGCCGTCCTGGTACTCGTGGTAGGCGCAGATCGTCTCTAGGTCGTGTCGACGACCCCCGGGGAAGTAGCACGTGGAGAACGCGTCCCAATCAAGCCCTTCGGGGACGTCCTCGAGGCCGCTCAGCGCGATTGTCAGTCGATCGGCAGCAATGTGAAGAGGCCGCTTCGGCCAGCGCGGATCGAACGGGCCGTGCCTGCGTGACGCTTCGATGCTCGTCACGCCTCCGTCTTGCTGCGCATTCCGAGTCGGCCCCTCCACGTGCTCCACTTGCCGTTGCTCGGCTTGCTCTGCCGAGTCAGCGTCGCGCCGACTCTGCTCGTCAGTTCCCGTTGGGCGCGGTCATCGGCCGCGCCTTGGGCTTCGCGAGGTTCCGTGGCCTTGTCCATCTTGGTGCTCCTCTCTCGATCGAAGCAAGAGAACCGGAACGGGTCTCTCGGCACCCAGGCCCGGTGTGGTAGTCGGAGAGGAAATTCGGAGCCTCGACGGCTTCCCGCGCTAGGTCTATGCGCTCACCCACCATACCACCGATTTGTGCTGACAGTTACGAATTTGGTGAACGCTCATCTCAGCTTGCCCTGGTCGCCTTCGCCGGAGTCGCTGCCACCGCACTGATCCTCGCGCTGCCCCGCTTGGCCATGAGCGAGCGGGCCCTGCGCTTCGGCTCGGACGCTGGCTAGGCCCCGCACGACCTCCCGGCGGGCAGCATCCCAGGCGTGGGCGCTTGTTTCCGGCTGCTGGCTCGTCCGGGCAGTCGCGCTCTTCCTGCTCCTCGGCACACTCGGGGGTCGGCCTCGCGTTCCCGCTGGCGCTCGTCTTCCTCTGCGCCGGAGCGGCAGCGGCGGCGCTGCCGATCGGTGCCGCGGGCGCCGGCTACGCAGGTCGGTGCCGGCGGCGCCGCCCTCATCGCCTCGGGTGTCGGGGCCTCTCAGGCACTTGGTGTCGCGCTCGCCGTCGGAGCGCTCGGGGTCGTCTCCGGGGGCGCAATCCTGCTCTTCGCCGCAGCCTGGCGCACCGACCTGTCGCTGGCGGCGGCTCGAGCTTAGTCCGTGCGGGGTGGCGTCGAATACCCGCAGATCGAGAGCGGAGGTCTCGAAATGTCGGAATCGCCTTGCTGTGCCGGGCGGCTTGACGCCGGCTCGGTCAGGGTAAAGACTCGCTCCGGGGGATAGCCACTCAGAGAGGGAGAACCATGCGGTTTGCATTTCTTTTGATAGGCCTGTTGGCTTTGGCGGTCGCGCTCCCGGGCACCGGGGTAGCGGCAAAGCCGATCGTCAACGAGCACTCCCGCTTCACCGACACATTCCCGAATGAGATCTGCGGCATCGCGGGGACGAGCACGATCGAGGTCGTCGATAACTTCAAGCTCTACGACGACGGGACGTTCCTGGACACAGCCCGCTTTAGGCAGGTCTTCACCGCCGACGACAGCGGTAAGCAGGTGCAGATCTTCTCGGCCGGGCAGGTCAGCGGGCTCGATGAGCCGATCGACAACGGCGACGGGACGATCACGTTCATCAACACGTTCAAGGGGCTGCCGGAGAAGCTGTCGATCCTGAACGGGCCGACACTTCTACGAGACGCGGGAAACGTGACGATCGGCCAGACCTTCTTCGTCGAGCCGAACGGCGATTTGACGTTCGTCTCGAGGACGGTTTTCGATGAGAAGGGGCCACATCCCGATCTCGACAGCGGCTTCGAAGCGTTCTGCAACGTGCTCGTTCCGGCGCTGACGTAGCACGAGGTTGAACTAGACGAGAGGGCGGCTGTCATCAGTGGCCGCCCTCTGCCTCTAGAAGGTCAGTCGGGGGTAATCGCTACTCCGTAGTAACAGAGTTGCTTCGTGGCTCACCGGCCCGTTGCGTCCGCGGAGCTGCGTGAGCTCGGTTGCGGGCGTCGGTTAGTGGCCGTGTAGAGCGTCTTCGAGGATCTCGTCGTCCTCGACTACGGACGAGGATTTCACGTCGGCTACGCACGCGGGCAGGCCATGCGCTTTGTTGACGGCCTCGCTGGCCCGCGACAAGAATTCCTTGTCTGGTTGGCTCAACGCTCTTGTGTCTTTCCTCTCAGCGGCGAGCCCAGACTGCAGCATTCTCATCTCGAGGTATGCGCGATGAAGAGTCCGAAAATCTTCATCGCTCATCCTGAGCGCGAGGATCGACCCGTACTTCGACCAGGAGTCAGTCCAAGGCACGTTGTGCCAGCCCACCGGCCACTTGTTGTACTTCACCGCGAGATAGATCGCTCGACGTGCCTCCACGAGCTCAGAGCACGCCACTGACTGCGCCGCCGTACTTTCGCGCCGGTTCCGTCGCCACTCGAAGAAGTAAGTCGCGCCGAACGTCGCGACAGCCCCAACGATCACACCGATTACTGGCCCCCACATCAGGGATTCTCCGACGAAGTTAGCGCGACGCTCTCCGCGCTCACGCCGGCGAGTCTAAGTCACCTCCTCGACCGCGAGCACCGGGGCTGGTCGCCATCGTCATCTCGACGGCCAACCACGCGCTCGGCTCGTAGCGTCGCGTGCGCCTGTGAACCAGTAGAAAACTGCCAAGTAGAGGGGTCGAATTTTGGCCCGCTCAGGCCGGAACGCCCCTCGGAATTTTTTTCGCGGCGACCGAGCCCGCCGGTGTTCTCGGCGGCGACCGAGGAGGGGACCCCCGAGGGTCGCTCCGCTCACCACGACGATACGCTCCGCACGATGGTGAGAGCCGGCGCGTCCATCGGGATCACGATGCGCGCCAACTTCGACACCAAGTGGTTCCAGATCGCCGTGGCACACCTTCGCACGGCCGAGGAGGCGCGGAAGCGCGCCGAGGCTGCCGAGGACGGCAGCAACGAGATGGGGCTCGCCTTCGATGACGAGTTGCAGGCCACGATGGTCGTCGTCGCAGCAGCGGCGTTCTCGATCGACGCGCTATACGTGAAGTTGAACGACATGCTCGACCCGCAGGAGCGTCGCCAGGCCGCGACCCGAGTTGGGACCATCGTCGAGACGCTGAAGTCCGCGCTCGAACTCTGCGCCCGTTCGCAGAAGTGGCAGCAGTCGATCCCGGAGCTCTTTGACGTGCGCGACGAGCTCGTCCACTTCCGTGGCGAGGATCACCCGCCGCAGCCGCATCCGACTGGCAAGTCACACGTCTCGAGGGAGAGCAGCTTCTACACGGTGGAGAAGGCGACCTAGGCTCTCGATTTGGCCCATGAGGTACTGACGGTCGCCTACACGTCGCCGCGTGCGAAGCATGCGGCGCTTGTCGCCTGGGCCGAGAGCGTCGCCCACGTACCGCGGTATCTCGACGAGTTGCGCCACGGCAAGCGATAGAGCCGGCCGGGCGGCGACGCTGGCGACGCTGGAATCCCGTCTCCATTCTCAGGAGCGGCTGGCAGCGGAGCGCATGACCTTTGCCTCTCGGCGCTGAGGCCAACGACCCCCCGATTCCAACGTACGCCCAGAGGTACGCCCGTTTCGCGCTTAGCCGACCTCCTCGACGCGCCCGTCCCGCTTACCAAGCCGAATCCGCTTGGCCAAGCGGGACGAAATGGGCCCGCCTGGACTCGAACCAGGGACCAACCGATTATGAGTCGGCTGCTCTAACCAGCTGAGCTACGGGCCCGGCGGAACCAGGGTATCGCGATTTTCACCCGCCGAAAGTGCGGCGCGTAAGCGATTCGCACTTTCGGCGGCAGAGCTGAGCTACGGGCCCGCGGGGCCGAGGTTAGCGCGAAAACCGGCGACCGATACGATCCGTATCACCAGCGTATGAAGAGACTCGCCCTGCTTCTTTTCGCCACCGCTTTTCTCGCCGCCGGCTGCGGGAGCTCGGACAACGGCTCTGAGAATGCGGGCGGCGGCAACACGACGACGACCGAAAACACCACGACCTCCGAAGGCGGCGCGGCCCCGGTCAAGAAGATTGTGATCTCGGAGACCGAGTTCAAGCTCGACCCGAGCAGCGTCAAGCTCGACAAGCCGGGCACGTACGTCTTCGAGGCCAAGAACGACGGCTCGATCGACCATGCCCTCGAGATCGAAGGTCAGGGAATCGAGGAAGAGACAACGACGGTCGGCCCCAGCGAGGAGGCCGAGGTTCGCGTGGCGATCACCAAGCCCGGGGAGTACGAGATGTACTGCCCGATCGGCAACCACCGCGACCAGGGCATGGAGGGAACGGTCAAGCTCGGTAGCGGCGGCGAATCCAATACCGATACCGGCGGCGGCATGGGCAACGACGGCACGATCGGCGGGGGCTATTGAACAGTTGGACGTGACGTAGGCGTCACGATCCATCACAATAGGCCGCGTGCGTGCGGGCCGACCAGCGGGACGAGGCTGAGCGGGCGTGAAGGTCTTCCAGCATGAGCGTCAGCTCAGGACCGCCGGGGGTCTGACTGTTCGGGACATCACCGACGACGTGACCGAGGCCGTCCAGGAATCGGGCGTGGTCGACGGCATCGCCTGCGTCTACTCGCCGCACACGACGTGTTGCGTTCGGGTGAACGAATTCGAGAGCGGGTTCCTGGAAGACTTCACGAAGCTGCTGCAACGCCTGGTTCCGAGCAACTCGTACTACGCGCACGACGACTGGGACCGCCGCACGGAGAACATCTGCCCCGAGGACATGGAGGTCGGAAACGGCCACTCGCACTGCATGGCCATGCTGCTCGGGCCCGCGGGCGAGTCGATTCCCGTCCGCGACGGCGAGCTCTGCCTCGGCGCCTGGCAGCGTGTCCTCTTCTTCGAGCTCGACCGCGAGCGCGACCGGCGCTGGATCGTCCAGGTCGTCGGGACTTAGGTCGCCTCCGCAGCTTTCAGGCCCGCCCCGTCGAGCTCGAACACGAAGAAGTCCCGCCGCATCACCGGCACGGCGACGTTGAAGACCGGCACCTCGCCGATGAAGCCTTCGAACCGGCCGCGATGGCCGTGCCCATGCAGAACGACGTCGGGACGGTGCTCGGCGATCGGCGGAGCCATGCGGTCGGTGCCGAGGAACGCCCAGATCACGCGCGGCTCCCCCTCGAGCGTCGTCGCCGTCGGCGAGTAGTGGAGCAGGACAATCCGGTAGTCGCAATCGTCCACCTCGCGAAGCCCCTCTTCGATCGCGGTGACCTCGGCGCTCGTCTCCGCGTAGACCTGGCGTAGGAGCGGCTCGCCGAAGTCGGGTAGGTGCGAGTCCGGAAAGCCTCCGACGAAGCCTTTCGTGCCCACGACGCCGACCTTCGCTCCGTCCAGCTCGCAGATCGTCCAGCCGCGCTCGAGCACCTTCACCCCGGCACCCTCGAGCGCCGCCACGATCTCGTCACGCCGGTTCGCGTGCCAGTCGTGGTTTCCGAGAACCGCGAGGACCGGAACGGCCAGCGACCGGCAGATGTCGGCGAGCACCTCAGCCTCGTCGGGCTCGCCGTAGGTGGTCAGATCGCCCGCCAGCAGAATCAGATCGGCCTCGTCCTCGATCTGCGCGAACGCGGCCTCGACGGCGGCGCGATTCTCGGGACTGCAGTGGATGTCGCCGGCGGCGGCGATACGAATCGGCCTTGGCATCAAGGACGAATTCAAGCGCACGGGATTCACTCGAATGCCGCGTGCGTGGGTACCCTCGGGACATGCCTGAGAACGGGCCTCCATTCGAGGCGATCCTCGACACGCTCAAACGAGCGTCTGCGGCTCTGCGCGAGGCCGACGTGCCGTTCGCCCTCGCCGGAGGTCTCGCCGCCTGGGCGCGCGGTGGGCCCGAGTCGGACCACGATCTCGACTTCATCGTCAAGCCGGCGGACGCCGAGCGCGCGCTGCATGCGCTGACGGAGGCGGGAATGCGGCCGGAGAAGCCTCCCGAGGGGTGGCTCTACAAGGCGTTCGACGGCGACGTCATGGTCGACCTGATCTTCTCGAACAGCGGCAACGAAGTCAGCGAGGAGCTGCTCGAGCGCGCTGAGGAGCTCGAGGTCGAGGCGACGCGCATGCGGGTCATCTCCCTCGAGGACTTCTTCGTGACGAAGCTGCTCGCCCTCAAGGAACACGAGCTGGACTACGACCCTCTGCTCGAAGGCGCCCGGGCCGTGCGGGAGCAGGTCGACTGGGACGCCGTTCGAGAGAAGACGCGCGAGTCGCCCTACGCGAAGGCGTTCTTCACGCTTCTCAAGGAGCTCGCGATCGTGGGCAAGCGGTATCGCTAAACCGTCACGCGGCGTCCGAGATCGCCTCGAGCTCCCGGTTCATCGCCAGGCGCTCCAGCGCTGCGGACTCGATCTGCCGGACCCGCTCGCGCGTCAGGCCGAGCTCCCGTCCGATCGCCTCGAGCGAGTGCGGATCGCGGTCGCCGTTCAGCCCGTAACGGAGCTTGACCACCTCGCGCTCGCGGTCGGGCAGCTTCGCGACCGCGTGTCGAAGCGCCTTCTCGGCCAGGCTGATCTCGACTTCCCGGCCCGGCTCCTCGCCCTCGGCGGGCATCAGCTCGCCG
>JBKPHH010000022.1:0-21824 GCA_046729795.1 Actinomycetota bacterium
GCCGAGTTCCTGTCCAAGCACTACCGGCGCCGGCTTCGGCCGCGCGCGGCCTACGTCTTCGGCTTGATCGACCAGGCGGGGCGCGTCGGCTCGAAGGTGCCGGGGCTGACCAACCTCGTCTCGAAGACCCCCGTGTTCAAAGCGGCGGCCGGCATCCATCCGAAACGGAAGGTTCCGCCCTTCGCGCCGCTGACGCTGAAGGACTGGTTCGCACGGCGACCGTCACGGAACGGCGGCGGGCCGCGCGTGATCGTCTGGGCCGACACGTTCACGAACCACTTCGAGCCGGAGATCGGGCTCGCGGCCGTCGAGGCGCTCGAGGACGCTGGTTTCAACGTGATGATTCCGGCAGGGCACCTGTGTTGCGGCCGCCCGCTCTACGACTACGGCATGCTCGACCTCGCCGAGGCGTATCTTCGCAAGGTGCTCGACCGGCTCCGCGATGACATCCGGGCCGGCGTTCCAGTCGTGGGCGTCGAGCCGAGCTGCGTGGCCGTCTTCAAGGACGAGCTGGTTAAGCTGTGGCCGAACGACGAGGACGCGCAGCGGCTTCGCAAGCAGGCGTTCCACTTCGCCGAGTTCATGGTGAGCCGGGCACGCGACTGGGAACCGCCCCAGCTGCACCGCAAGGCGCTGCTCCACGGCCATTGTCACCAGCAGGCCACGGGCGGGGTCGAGCCCGACAAGAAGCTGCTCACGCGGGTCGGCCTCGAGGTCGAAGAGCTCGAGTCGGGCTGCTGCGGGATGGCGGGCGGCTGGGGGTACGAGCACGGGCACTACGACGTGTCGGTGGCGTGCGGCGAGCGGGTGCTGCTGCCGAAGGTTCGCGAGGCGCCGCCCGACGCACTCGTCGTGAGCGACGGCTTCTCCTGCCGCAGCCAGATCGAGCAGGCGGGGACGGGCCGGCGGGCGCTGCACTCGGCGCAGGTGATCCAGCTCGCGCGGGCCCACGGTCCCAACGGGCCGGTCGGCGCCCAGCATCCCGAAGATGGGGCCACGCCCCGCCCGCGGGCAACGCGTGCACGCTCAGCGAAGCGTGCGGCGGTCGTGCTCGGCGCCGCCGCCGTCGCCGCGGGTCTGGTCTCGTTTAATCGGACCGCGATGGGTTAGGTAACCCGGTCGTGGAGCTCGAGAAGCTGATCGCCCGTTGGCCGGTGCTGCGCCAGATCGGCGGCGATCCGCTCGGTCTCGGCACGGCCGTCCAGTCCGCACAGACCGAGAAGCTTCACCCTCGGACGCGCGACGCGGAGCAGGTCGTTCAGTCCGTCTGCCCGTACTGCGCGGTGGGCTGCGGGCAGCTCGTCTACATCCGGGACGGCAAGGTCGACCAGATCGAGGGCGACCCCGACAGCCCGATCTCGCGCGGGCGCCTCTGTCCAAAGGGCTCTGCCACGAAGAGCCTCGTCACCTCACCGACGCGCGAGTATCGCGTCCGTTACCGCCGTCCGTGCTCCCGGCAGTGGGAGGAGCTCTCGCTCGACCAGGCGATGGACATGATCGCCGACCGCGTGATCGCCACCCGCAACGAGACGTGGGAGGCCGAGGACGACGGCAAGAAGCTCAACCGCACGCTCGGCATCGGCTCGCTCGGCGGCGCGACGCTCGACATCGAAGAGAACTACCTGATCAAGAAGCTGTTCACGGGCCTGGGAATCGTCTCGGTCGAGAACCAGGCCCGCATATGACACAGCTCCACGGTCCCGAGTCTCGGGACCTCGTTCGGACGAGGCGGCGCGACGACCTTCCAACAGGATCTCGCCAACTCGGACTGCATCCTGATCATGGGCTCGAACATGGCGGAGAACCATCCCGTCGGCTTCCAGTGGCCGATGGAGGCCCGGCGGCGCGGCGCCAAGCTCATCCACGTCGACCCACGCTTCACCCGCACGAGCGCGATGTGCGACCTCTACGTGCCGATCCGGGCGGGCACCGATATCGCCTTCCTCGGCGGGATCGTCAACTACATCCTCGAGCACGAGCGCTGGTTCGACGAGTACGTCAAGGCGTACACCAACGCGCCCACGATCATCCACGAGGACTTCAAGGACACCGAGGATCTCGACGGCCTTTTCTCGGGGTTCGACCCTGAGAAGCGCACCTACGACAACACGACCTGGCAGTACGCCGGGATGGCCACCAAGGGCGCGGCCGGGCAGCGCGAGCAAGGCGCGACTCAGGGCGAGCAGTCAGGCCACGGCGGCCACGGGGCGGGCCTCCACCACGGCGAGCCGCCGGAGGAGGACGACACGCTTCAGCATCCGCGCTGCGTCTTCCAGATCCTGCGGCGGCATTACGCGCGCTACACACCGGAGACCGTCGCGGAGATCTGCGGCTGCACCCCTGAGCAGCTAATCGAGGTCGCCGAGTCGCTCTGCGACAACTCCGGGCGCGAGCGCACGAGCTCGATCGTCTACTCGGTCGGCTGGACGCAGCACACCGTGGGCGTCCAGTACATCCGCGCGGCCGCGATCATCCAGCTCCTGCTGGGCAACATCGGGCGGCCAGGCGGCGGGATCATGGCCCTGCGCGGGCATGCGTCGATCCAGGGCTCGACCGACGTCCCGACGCTCTACAACATCCTGCCCGGCTACATCCCGATGCCGCATGCGCACGCGCAGGACTCGCTGGAGCGGTACGTCGAGCTGAACACGGCGCCCACCGGCTTCTGGGGGAACATGAAGACCTACGTCGTCAGCCTGCTGAAGGCCTACTTCGGGGAGGCGGCCACGCGGGAGAACGACTTCTGCTACGAGCACCTGCCCCGGATCACCGGCGATCACTCGGCGTACCGGGCCGCGATGGACATGCTCGACGGGAAGATGCGCGGCTACTTCCTGCTCGGCGAGAACCCGGCCGTCGGCTCGGCGAACTCGAAGCTGCACCGCCTCGCCCTGGCGCAGCTCGACTGGCTAGTCGTCCGGGACTTCCAGCTGATCGAGTCGGCTTCGTTCTGGCAGGACGGGCCCGAGATCGAAACGGGCGAGCTGAAACCCGACGAGATCGAGACCGAGATCTTCTTCCTGCCGGCCGCCGCCCACACGGAGAAGGACGGCTCGTTCACGAACACGCAGCGGCTGCTGCAGTGGCACCACAAGGCGGTGGAGCCCCAGGGAGACTGCAGGTCGGAGCTCTGGTTCATGTACCACCTCGGGCGCAAGATCCGGGAAAAGCTCGCCGACTCGACCGACCCGAAGGACCGTCCGGTGCAAGACCTGGCGTGGGCCTACCCCACCTCGGGCCAGCTCGAGGAGCCGAGCGCCGACGCGGTCCTCCGCGAGATCAACGGCGTCGGCAGCGACGGCAAGGCGCTGTCTGCGTACATGGAGTTGCAGGACGACGGCTCGACCTCCTGCGGGTGCTGGATCTACTGCGGCTGCTACGCGGAGGAGGTGAACCGGCCGGCGCAGCGCAAGCCGGGATCCGAGCAGACCTGGGTCGCGCCCGAGTGGGGCTGGGCGTGGCCGCTCAACCGCCGCATCCTCTACAACCGCGCCTCAGCGGATCCGAGGGGCAAGCCGTGGTCGGAGCGCAAGCGCTACGTCTGGTGGGACGGGCGCAAGAAGGAATGGACGGGCGAAGACGTCCCGGACTTCGAGCCCAAGAAGCCACCCGACTACGAGCCGCCCGACGGCGCGAAGGCCGAGGAGGCGATCCGCGGCGACCACCCGTTCATCATGCAGGGCGACGGCCAGGGGTGGCTCTTCGTGCCGAGCGGCCTCGTCGACGGCCCGCTCCCGACCCACTACGAGCCGCACGAGACGCCGTTCGAGAATCTCCTCTACGGCCAGCAGTCGAACCCGGCCCGGCAGCAGATGCCGCGCAAGGAGAATCCCTACAACCCGAGCGACGGCGCGAAGGGCGCGGAGGCCTACCCCTACGTGATCACGACCTACCGGCTGACCGAGCACCACACCGCCGGCGGGATGTCGCGGACACTCCCGTACCTCAGCGAGCTGCAGCCGGAGCTCTTCTGCGAGGTGAGCCCTGAGCTCGCCGCAGAGCGCAAGCTCGAGCACGGTGGTTGGGCGACGATCGTCACGGCCCGGACGGCGATCGAGGCGCGGGTGCTGGTGACGGAGCGGATGGCGCCGCTGACCGTTCAGGGACGCAAGTTCCACCAGGTCGGCGTCCCGTACCACTGGGGCTCCAAGGGGCTGACGACGGGGGACTCCGGTAACGACCTCTTCTCGATCGCGCTCGACCCGAACGTCCACATCCAGGAAGTGAAGGCCGCCAGCTGCGACATCCGTCCGGGACGGCGCCCGCGCGGCAAGAAGCTGCTCGAGCTCGTCGAGAGCTATCCGCGGCTGACATGAGCGCACCCGACGGCGTCCAGACCTACGGTCCCCAGGCGAAGCCGCGGCTCGGGTTCTTCACCGACACCTCGGTCTGCATCGGCTGCAAGGCCTGCGAGGTCGCCTGCAAGGAATGGAACCTGGTGCCCGAGGACGGGCTCGTCTGGACCGGGCACTCCTACGACAACACGGGCGAGCTGAATGCGAACACCTGGAGGCATGTCGCGTTCATCGAGCAGGAGAAGCCGATCAAGGTCGGCGGCCAGGACTTCCGCTGGCTGATGTCCAGCGACGTGTGCAAGCACTGCACGCATGCCGGCTGCCTCGACGTCTGCCCGACGGGAGCGATCTTCCGCACCGAGTTCGGAACCGTTGTGATCCAGGACGACGTGTGCAACGGCTGCGGCTACTGCGTGACCGCGTGTCCGTTCGGGGTCATCTCCAAGCGCGAGCTCGGCGGCGACGGCGGCATGCACAAGTGCACGCTCTGCTGCGACCGGCTGCAGGACGGCCTCGAACCGGCGTGCGCGAAGGCCTGCCCCACCGATTCGATCCAGTTCGGGCCGCTCGACGAGCTCGTCGTCAAGGCTCGTGAGCGGTGCGAGCACCTGGTCGAATCCGGCGTAGCCGATGCGCGGCTGTACCTGGCGCCGGACGACGGGGACGGGATCGGCGGCGCGGGCGCGTTCTTCCTGCTGCTCGACGAGCCAGAGGTCTACGGCCTCCCGCCGGACCCCGTGGTGCCGACCAAGAACCTCCGGACGATCTGGGGTGCCGCTGCCGCCGCGGCGGGCGCGCTCGCGGCGGGCGCGCTGCTCGCCTTCGCCGGAGGCGCGAGATGAGCCAAAACGGCCGCTCCTACTACGGCCGCCCAATCATCAAAGAGCCGGTCTGGAAGCCGGAGATCCCGCTCTACTTCTTCTTCGGAGGCATGGCGGGAGCGGCCGACACACTGGCACTCGGTGCGCGGCTGACCGGGAACGAACGGCTGCGGGTCGCCTCGCTCTACACGGCTGCGGTCGGCGCCGCGGTCAGCCCCTACCTCCTGATCAAAGACCTCGGGCGGCCGCTGCGCTTCTACAACATGCTGCGCGTCTTCAAGGTGACGTCGCCGATGAGCGTCGGGACGTGGATCCTGAGCGCCGAAGGCGCGGCGACGAGTGTCGCCGCCGGCTGCCAGCTTTTCGGCGTGATGCCACGGCTGCGCACATTCGCCCAGGTGGTCGCAGGCCTGCTCGGCCCGGCCCAGACGACGTACACCGGCGCTCTCGTCTCGGATTCCGTCGTTCCGGTCTGGCACGAGGCGCGGCGAGAGCTGCCGCTGCACTGTGCCTCACGCGCGGCGGCGAGCGCCGGCGGCGCCGTCGCCGCCTTGACGCCGCCCGAGGCGGCGGGCCCGGCGCGCAGGCTCGCGATCCTCGGAGGCCTGTCCGAGCTCGCGACCAAGAAGGCGCTCGAGGAGCGGCTGGGCGATTTCGTCTCCAGGCCCTACCGGACCGGCAAGGGCGGTACGTACTCGAAGATCGCCGCTGGAGCGACGCTCGCCGGCACCGCGTTGATGGCGCTTGCGGGCAGGCGCCGCGCCGGAGCGGTCGCCGCGGGGGCGCTTCTGCTCACCGGCTCGCTCTGCCAGCGATTCGCGGTCTATCACGCGGGCAAGGCGTCGGCGGCAGACCCGCACTACACCTCCGTGCCCCAGCGCGAGCGGCTAAGGAGTTAGGCGCAGCGGGATCTCGACGACGTTCGTCCGGCTGCCGTTCTCGGCCGAAACTTCGTAGAGGACGAGCTTTCCGTCGGCCGTGCCGGACAGCTTGTAGGGCAGCGTGAAGGCAAACGTCCCGCGCGTTCCGCTGCCGGAGGTCGCAGTGACGAAGCGCTTTGCGATCACCTTCCCGCCGCTGATGAGCTCGACCTGGAACGTCGCCTCGAAGGTGTTCGCCGTCCCCCGCGAGCGCAGCGGGCTCGTGACCGTCTCGCCCACCACGGGAGACTCCGCGAAGATCTGCGGCGTCAACTGCTCCCAGTCTGACCGGCCTCCCACGTCCTTGTCGTTCAGCCGAACCGTCCGCACCGTCGGGAACTGCGTCAGCGTGTAGACGACCTGTGCGGTCGCCTCGTCATCGAGCTCCGGCCCGTCGACGGTCGCAACGCCGTCTCCGACCTCCAGCTCGAAGCTCGAATCATGAGGGACCCCCGACGTGAGACCGGCGGCCCGCTCCTCGGCATCGGGCCCCTCGGACAGCTGGGTGAGCGCCGTCACGCCGGGCCCGGCCGTCGCGTCGACGGACCGCTTCGCAGCGGCGACCTTCCCGTCACGCAGGAAGTAGACCGACATCGTCCGCTTGGTGACGACGACGGACGTATCGGTGTTCGTCGTTGTTTGCGCGCCGCTCGACTTGTCGCCGTCGCTGCCGCAGCCGGCCAGGAGTAGGACCGCCAGGAGAAGAAGCAGGCGTTTCACGGTCTGCGAGGACGGTACCGAACCCGTTAGATGGAGCTCGGGTACACGCTCTCGTCCGAAGAGCACCCGCCGAACGACCTCGTCGCCAACGCGCGGACGGCCGAGGACGCCGGCTTCACATTCGGCGTTATCTCGGATCACTTCCATCCGTGGGTCGACGCCCAGGGACAGAGCCCCTTCGTCTGGAGCGTCCTCGGAGCGCTCGCCCACGCGACCGAGCGGATGCGGTTCGGCACCGGGATCACCTGCCCGCTGATCCGCATCCACCCGGCGATCGTCGCGCACGCCGCCGCGACCGTGACGGCGATGATGCCGGGCCGCTTCTTCCTCGGCGTCGGCACCGGCGAAAACCTGAACGAGCACATCCTTGGCGACCGCTGGCCGGCTCCCGACGAGCGCCTGGAGATGCTCGAGGAGGCGATCGAGGTGATCCGCCTCCTCTGGCAGGGCGGCTACCAGACCCATCGCGGCAAGCACTACACCGTCGAGAACGCGCGCCTCTACACGCTGCCGAGCGAGCCGCCGCCCATCGCGGTCGCCGCGGCGCAGAGGCAGGCGGCGCGGCTCGCGGGCCGGACGGGCGATGCGTACGTCGGCGTCGCGCCCGACAAGGAAATCGTGGGTGAGTTCGAAAGCGCAGGCGGCAAGGACAAGCCTCGCTACGGTCAGGTCCACGTGTGCTGGGCGAGCTCCGAAGAGGAGGCCCGCACGACGGCGCACAAGCTCTGGCCCAACGCGGGCATGGAAGGCCCGCTGTCTCAGGAGCTCGCGCTACCAGAGCACTACGAGGCCGCCGCCGAGATGGTGACCGAGGAGGACGTTGCCGAGAGCGTCGTGTGCGGGCCGGACCCCGAGCGGCACCTCGAGCAGATCCATAAGTACGCGGACGCGGGCTTCGACCACGTCTACGTCCACCAGATCGGACCGGACCAGGCCGGCTTCATCGACTTCTACAAGCGCGAGATCCTGCCGAAGCTCTAGGTGCGGATCAGACCCGCGCGCGGCCGCGGATCCTCATCGCGCAGCTCGAGGCAGAGCCGCCGCGTCGTCACGAGCACGAGCGCCGGCAGCACGAACAGCGCGACGCGGAAGAACCAGATCTGCCAGACGTAGGGAACGCCGAAGGTCACGAAGACACGGTCCGACGCGCCCGCGACGAAGACGAGGGCGACCCAGGTGAAGAAGGCAGCGCCGACCGCTGTCCGCCACGGAGCGTCGCGCGGGCGGTCGAGCAGGTGGTGGAAGCCGTAGTCGCCCGTTACCCGGCGCTCCAGCGACGGCCAAAGGAACAGGGTTGTGAAGACGACGATCGGGAAGAGCGCCCCGCCCCAGAACGCGTTCGGGATTAGCGTGTAGTCCCCGATCGTCACGTCGAAGCCGGGCATCAACCGTAAGCCGCCGATCAGCCACCCGAGGTACCAGTCGGGTTGCGCCCCCGCCGTCCCCTGCGAGACGTCGTATGGCCCCCACTCCCAGATCGGATTGATCTGAACGAGGCCACCGAGTAGGAACAGGACCGCGCAGACGGAGAACGCGAGGCCGAGCGACCGCGGCGCGTAGCCGGGAAACGCCGGTAGGCCGACGGCTCGATGCTCGCTCCGCCGCGGGCCGGGGAACTGCGTGTGGTGGCGCGTCACGAGCAGCAGCAGGTGGATCGCGATCAGCGTCGCGATCGCGATCGGCAGCAGGAACACATGCGCGATGTACATGCGCGACTCGAAGGCATGCGTGCCGGGAAACGGGTCGCCCCAGAGCGCAAGGCCGAGCGAGCCGCCGATGACGGGGAACGAGAGCGCGACGGAGTACGCGATCGCGAGCCCCATCCCCGACAGGAGGTCGTCCACCATCGAGTAGCCGAGGAAGCCCTCGAGCAGAGCCAGCATCAGCATGAGGACACCCACGTAGTAAACGAAGTCGCGGGGCTTGCGGAACGCCCCCGTGAAGAAGACCCGCAGCAGGTGCAGGACGATCGCCACCACGAACACGTCCGCGGCCCAGTGATGGGTCTGCCGCATCAGGAGCCCCGCCTTCACGTCGAAGGACATCTGCACGGCCGAGCGGTACGCCTCTGACATCTCCCGACCGCGGAGCGGCTCGTACGACCCCTGGTAGACGGTGTTCGCCAGGCTCGGCTCGAAGAAGAGCGTCAGGTAGATCCCCGTCCCGACCAGAACGATGAACGAGTAGAGCGCGATCTCGCCGAGCAGGAACGACCAGTGGTCGGGAAAGACGTAGCGGAGCGCTTGCTTCAGCAACGGGGCCGTCCCGCTGCGCTCGTCGAGGTAGCGGACGACGCGACGGATCACGAGTAGCGCACTCCTGACCATGAGGGGCCGATCGCACCGGAGAAGCCGCCGGCCGCACGCAGGTGGCCGGAGGAGTCGATTTCGAGTGGCAGCTGGGGCAGCGGCCGTCCTGCCGGCCCGAAGAGCACCTTCGCGCCACGGGCGGGATCGAAGGTCGAGTAATGGCACGGACAGATGAGCGCCGGACGGTCCGATGTCGGTTCGTACAGCGGGGCGCGGTACATGGAGACCGCGCATCCGGCGTGCGTGCAGATCTTCGAGTAGGCGACGATCCCGTTCGGAGCCCACGCCTCGCGGCCCTTGGGCAGGTCGAGCCTCGCGGGCTCCAGCCGGACGACGATCAGCGGCGCGCCGAGCTTCTCCGGGTCGGCTCCATCGGGGAACGCAGTGTGGAAGCTCTTCAGCTCGATGGCGTCGGCGACGAGCGGACGCCCCTCCGAGTCGACGAGCCGGATTCCCCGGCGCCAGGGCGAGCGCCGGAGCCGCTCGGTGTCCAGGAACGGGCCCAGCGAGGCGGCCGGGACGACGAGCGCCGCTCCGAGCGTGACGGCCGCTCCGCCGGCGGCGAGCCCGAGCAAGCGCCTGCGCGTGATCCCCTCTGCGCCCGCCGCGACGAGTTCGGCAACCTCGTCGGAACGCTCGGGCTCGGGCGGCTTCGGGTAGTCCTCGGCGGTCTCGTCCTGGGGGACCAGCGCTTTCGCCGTCACGACGCAGGCGGCGGCAAGGAAGGCAAAGGCGAGGCCGAGCGCGACGCCCATCAGCTGGGTCTGCGCCGGAAGCGAGTCGATCGCGTAGCCGGCGATGAAGCCGGCCGCGGCGAGCGTCGCCCCGACGAGTAGCGCGAGCACGACCAACTCGGCGCGCCGGTTCACTCGACCTTCTTCCCGATGGCGCGAGCGACGACGACGAGCGCCACGCCTGCGATCAGCCAGGCGACGAGCCCCTCCGGCACCGGTCCGAGATGGCCGATGCTCCATCCGCCCTCGTCCTTCGGATCTTTCGCGTACTCGACATAGCGGACGATCGACGCGAGCTCGCGATCGCTGATCTGCTTCTGTGAGAAGCGGGGCATCAGGTAGGGGCCGACCCGAACGGCCTCGGCGATCTGGGTCGGGGTCGCCCTGAGCAGGTTCGGCGCGACGGCGCTCGTGACGATCCCACCGCGTGCCACGACCTGGTGGCAGCCGGAGCAGTTCTCCGTGAAGAGCCGCATGCCGAGCGCGAGGTCGCCCTTCCGAGGATCGACCCGCGGGACCGCGGGCCCGCCGAGCGAGCCGACGTAATCGACGAGCGCGTCGATTTCGTCGTCCGGATACGCCGGCCCCTTGTGCCTCGGCTCGTCGTCGGCGTTCGCTAGCGGCATGTAGCCGGTGCGGAGATAGAAATCGGCCGCAATCGCACCGACGCCGCGCAGCGAGGGACCGGCGCCGCGGACGCCGCTCGCTCCGCGCTTCGGGCCGACGGGAGCCACGCCCTCGGCGTTCGCGCCGTGACAGCTCGCGCAGTACTCAACGTAGAGATCGCGCCCGGTCTGCGCCGCGGCCGGTGCGGCGAGCACGAGCGCGAGCGCAAGGACGGCCGCCTTCATGTGCGGGAGTACAGGTAGGCGACGATGTCGCGCGCCTCGTCGTCGGTGACGCCGAGGCCGGGCATCACCGTGCCGGGCTCGATCCGCTTCGGGTTCTCGATCCACCGCCGCGCGTTCTCGGGGTTGTTCGGAAGCCGCCCCGCGATGTAGCGCAGCTTCTCGAAGTCGTCGAGACTGGGCCCGACGCGTCCGTCGGCGCGCTCGATGCCCGGGATCTGATGGCAGCTGCCGCAGCCGTACTTCTCGATCAGGGTCTGTCCGCGCTGCGCATCGCCGCCGCCGACCAGCTCGGGCTTCTTTCCGCCGCCACACCCGGCGGCGACGAGCGCGGCGAGCAGCGGCAGGACGATCAGCGCTCGCATGACTCCAGAGAGGTGACGCCGAAGCCGGTCATGAGCACGAGGGCGATAAACAGGACGCTGATCAAGACGGCGCTGTAGCCCATCCAGGCAACGCGGCCGCGGACGTCCGGGGTGGCGTTTTGCCAAGACCACACCGCCGCGGCCCCCGCCCCCAGCGCGAGCGCGGCCGTGATCCCGAACACAAGCCCGTGAGCCAGTCCTGCGTTCAGGTCCCATTGCGACGTGCCTTTCGAGCAGGCGGCCTCCTCGACTCCGTAGCCGGCCACGAGCTCGAGCACCCACGCGGCCGGGGCGCCCAACAGCCCGAACCAGAGCAGCGTCGCCCTCACAGCACCGGTGAGAGGGTCGTGAGGACGACGAGCACTGCAAGAAACGTGACGAAGTACCAGTAGAGCGCGGCAATCTGCACCGGCACGTTCCGCTCGGGGCCGAAATGGCCGAGGAGGGAACGTCCGAGCACCAAGCCAACGAGGAGCAGCCCGGCGCCCACGTGGATCCAATGCGCCCCCACGAGCGTGTACACGAGCGAGGCGTAGGCGTTGTCGCTCGGGCGGAGAGTGCGCCAGCTGTCGCGGAACGAGTCGAGCTGCAGCAGGAAGTACGCCAGGCCGAGCAGGAAGCTCGCCAGCAAGCCGAGTCTGAGCAACCCTTGTCGGCCCCCAGCAACCGCCCGGCTTGCGACCAGCATCGGCAGGGCCGAGACCAGCAGCACACCGTTGTTGAGGAGCGGCCTGAAGAGCTTCGGGTCCTCCACCCCGGGCGGCGGCCAATGCGGCGACTTGGTGCGGATGTAGAAGTAGGAGGCGATCAGCACCGCGAAGAGCGTCGCCTCCGTGGCGATCAGCAGAAGCATCCCCCACCAGCCGTTGGCGCGGGCCGACGGCCGCTCGAGCGAATACGTCGTCATGCAGTCTCCTGCGGATGCTCGGAATGCCAACCGGCGAGCGCGAGCGCGACCAGCCCGCCCGCCATCGCTGCGACGTAGTAGTGGCCGAGGAGGACCATGACGAACACGAGGGCGAGCGTGAGCGTGAGCACGAGCGGCCACGGCGACTCCGGCGGCATCTCGAGGACCTGGTCGGCGTCCGCGTCGAGCTCGGTCGTTGCCACCGCCTGGTGCGCCTCGTCGAGGACGAGCTCACCGCGCTCGAGCCTCCTGGCGTCCTCGCGGCGGTCCTCGACGTCCCAGTTGGGATCGACGCTTCGCACAGTCGGGATCACGGGGAAGTTGTATTCAGGCGGCGGCGAGGCCGTCGCCCACTCGAGCGTGTTGGCGAGCCACGGATCGGGCCCGGCCGGCGCGCCGAAGCGAAGCGATCCCAGCAGGTTGGCAACCACGAGCAGGATCCCACCGGTAAGCGTGAAGGCGCCGATCGTCTCCAGCAGGTTGTAGATCCCCCATCCCAGCCCGTCCGGATAGGTGTAGACGCGGCGCGGCATGCCGAGCAGGCCGGCGATGTGCATGGGGAAGAACGTCAGGTTGAATCCGACGAAGAACACCCAGAAGCTGATCTGCCCGAGCAGCTCGCTGAACATCCGCCCGGTCAGCTTGGGCCACCAGTAGTGCAGGCCCGCGAAGACCGGAAAGACGGCCCCGCCGAACAACACGTAGTGGAAGTGGGCGACGACGAAGTACGAGTCGGTCACCTGTTGGTCGAACGGAATCACCGCGAACATCACACCGGTCAGGCCCCCGACCACGAACACGACGATGAACCCGAGCACGAACAGCAGCGGCGTGCGTATCAGCGGCTTGCCGGTGAGCAGCGTGGCGATCCAGCCGAACACCTGGATCCCGCTCGGGATCGTGATCAACAGTGACGCGGCCGAGAAGAACGCCATCGTGATCTGCGGCAGGCCGGTGGCGAACATGTGATGCACCCAGACACCGAAGCCGATGAACGCGGTCGCCATCGTCGCCAGCGCGAGCCACGTCTGCGCGACCATCGGCCGCTGGGCGAAGACCGGGATGATCGTCGAGACGATCCCGACGGCCGGCAGGAAGATGATGTAGACGTCGGGGTGCCCGAAGATCCAGAAGACGTGCTGCCAGAGCAACTGATCCCCGCCGGCGTCGGGAGAGAAGAAGTGGAAGTCGAACTTCCGCTCCAGCGTCAGCATCAGATTGGCCGCCGAGAGCGCCGGTAGCGCGAACACGACAGAGAGCGACGTCGCGAGCACGCCCCAGCAGAAGAGCGGGATGCGGTTGATCGACATCCCGGGCGCCCGCATCTTGAGGATCGTGACGATGAAGTTGACCGCCCCGGCCGTCGTCGAGATGGTCAGGAAGAGCAGGCCGAGGTTGTAGAAGTCGACGTTCAGCTCCGGTGTGAACTCCTTCTGCGAGAGCGGCGTGTAGTTGAACCAGCCGTCGTTGGGCGCGAGCGCGAAGAAGACGCTCGAATACATGAAGAGGCCCGACGCCAGGAAGACCCAGTAGCTGAACGCGTTCATCCGTGGAAACGCCATGTCCCGCGCGCCGAGCTGCAGCGGCACGAAGTAGTTGCCGAACCCGGAGAGCATCGGTGTGATGAAGAGGAAGATCATCGTCACGCCGTGGAGGGAGAAGAGCTGGTCGTAGGTCTGCGGCCCGACGAGGCCCGCGTTCGGCTCGGCCAGCTGGGCGCGCATGATCAGCGCCTCGATTCCGGCCGCGACGAAGAAGTGAAAAGCCGTGATCAGGTAGCGGCGGCCGATCTTCTTGTGGTTCACGGTCGTGGCCCACGTCTTGACCCCGACCGGCTCGTGCCAGATCCGCTCCAGCCGCTGGACGTGTTCGACCATTACCCGAGGGCGCTGAGGTAGTCGACGATCGCCTGGATCTGTTCGCCGGACAGATCGAGGCCGGGCATCTTGTTGCCCGGCTTGACGTGCTGCGGATCGAGGATCCACCCGGCGAGGTAGCCCTTCGCGTTCGGGATCGTCGCCGCGGCGAGCGTGCTGCGGGACGCAACGTGCGTGAGGTCAGGGCCGACCTTTCCCCGCGCCTCGGTGCCGCGAACCGTGTGGCAACCGCCGCAGTACCGGTCGAAGACCGGCTTCCCGCCGAAGCGCCCCGTCGCCGGGCGCGCCTCGTGCGCGAGCCAGGCCGCGAACCGCGGCGGCGGATCCGCGATGACGAGGAACGCCATGTTCGCGTGCTGGAGGCCGCAGAACTCGGCGCACTGGCCGCGATAGACGCCGGGCTTGTCCGCCTGCAGGAGGATCGAGTTCGTCTTCCCCGGGATCATGTCGATCTTCCGGTTCAGGCGCGGGACCCAGAAGCTGTGGACAACGTCCTCGGTCTTGGCGACCAGCCGGACACGCAAGCCGGCCGGGATGTGGATCTCGTTCGCGGTCACGGCACCGGTTTCCGGGTAACGGACGTCCCAGAACCACTGGCGGCCGGTGACCTCGACGGTCAGGTCGACATGCCCTTTCGGGGCAGACGTGGCGGGGAGCGTCCGCAGCGTGAGCACGAACAGAGCGATCAGGACCATGAGCGGCACGACGAATCCGCCGAGCAAAACGAGGCCCTGGACGCGGCGCGTGTCCTCGGCCTCGACGTCCCGCCGCCCGCGCCGGCGCAGCGCCGCGGCGACGACCAATAGCGTCACGACGGCGAAGACAACGGCCGAGACGGCGAGGAGGATCCACCAGAGCTGATCGATCTCCCGCGCCGCGTGGCTCGACGGGTCGAGCGTCGATTGGCTGACGCCAACCACTACGCTCCAACCGTGCGCTTCGATCGCAGGGAGCTGGCGGGGGCGGTCGCGGATCTCGGCGTGCTCGTGCCGATCGCTGTCGCCCTGATCGTCAAGAATGGTCTCTCGCCGACGGCAGTGCTCCTCCCGGCCGGACTGCTGTACGTGGTCGCGGGGCTTGTATACCGCCTTCCCGTCCCCGTTCAACCTCTCAAGGCCTTCGGTGCAATCGCGATCGCGAACGGGCTGGGCGCCGACCAAATCGCCGCGGGAGCGCTGCTGATGGGCGCCATCTTCCTCGCGCTCGGCGCGACCGGTCTGATCGACTTGGCGGGGCGCGCGTTCCCCCGCGCCCTGATCCGAGGCGTCCAGCTGACCGTGGGGCTCCTCTTCCTCAAGATCGCCTGGGACCTCGTGACCGCGCCCAAGAAGGGGTTCAAGGAGTGGGCGCTCGAACCGAGATACGCGGTGTTGCTCGGGGCACTCGTGGTTGTTCTCGCCCTGACCCTGCGCCGCTACCCGATTTCGCTCGCCCTCGTCGGTATCGCCGCGGTGGCGGCGGTCCTTCTCGCCGGCGGAGACGCGTCGGTCGGCCCCTCCGCGATCGACGTTCCATCCTGGGATTCCGCGATGTTCTGGACTGCGTTCACGGTGCTCGTCGTCCCACAGGTGCCGCTCTCGTTCGCGAACTCATGCCTCGCCACCGCCGACGCGGCGAAGAAGTACTTCGGCGAGCAGGCGGAACGCGTTCGGGCGGGACGGCTTGCGACGACGTTGGGGAGCGCGAACCTCTTCTCGGCGGCAATCAGCGGGATGCCCGTATGCCACGGCGCCGGCGGCATGACGGCGCACTACGCGTTCGGGGCCCGCACCGGCGGCGCGCCGATCGCAATGGGCGCCGCGCTACTTACGCTGGCTGTTGCGCTGGGCTCGGGCCTCGCCGCCCTGCTCGCGGCGTTCCCGTTGCCCATCCTCGCGGGCCTCCTGGCGACGGCGGGCCTGCTGCACATCGGCCTGCTCCGCGACCTTCGCAGTTCGCGCGACTGGGTACTTGCGCTCGTTGTGGGGATTGTCGGCTTCGAGCTGAACCTGTCGATCGCGCTGG
Organism: Actinomycetota bacterium; assembly: GCA_046729795.1. Taxonomy (GTDB): domain Bacteria; phylum Actinomycetota; class Thermoleophilia; order Gaiellales; family Gaiellaceae; genus JBKPFU01. The sequence goes on from JBKPHH010000022.1 coordinate 15,801, forward strand.
CGCTCGGGCTAGCGCTCTGGTGGATCCCGGTCGGCGCGATCCGTCTGCGGACCGCTTTCGCCTCGTAGCCGATGGCCGACCTGAAGACACCGAGCTGGGGCATCGAGCCCGTCCCCGAGCGCCTCCGGGTCCTCGGCCTGGTCGACCTGACGCTGCTGTGGGGGAACCTCTCGGTTTCCCTGCTGGTGATCGTCGCCGCCGCGGGACTCGTGCCGATGCTCTCCCTCCCCGACGCGCTGCTCGCGATCCTGATCGGCGCGGTGGCCGGCAACGTCCTGCTCGGGCTGGCCGGGATGATCGGCGCCGACGGCCGGGTGCCGGGGATGGTGCTCCTGCGCGCGCCGCTCGGCCGGCGGGGCTCCTACGGGCCGACGGTGGTCAACGTCGCCCAGAACCTCGGCTGGTCGACGTTCGAGTTGATCATCATCTCGACGGCCGCGGCCGCGCTGTCGGAGCGGGTCTTCCACTTCGAGGCACGCTGGCTTTGGGCGATCCTCTTCGGCGCGGTGTCCCTCGCCCTGGGTCTGATGGGGCCGATCGGCGTCGTCCGCCGCTACCTGCGCAAGTTCGCGGTCTGGGCGGTGCTCGGATCGATCGTCTACCTCACGTGGTGGGCGCTCGACAAGGCCAACCTGCACGAGCTCTGGCGCGCGGACGGAACCGGCGGTGTCTCGCTCGGCCAGGGGATCGACCTCGTGATCGCCAGCATCATCTCCTGGACCCCCCTCGCCGCCGACTACACGCGTTTCGCGCGGGACCGCCGAAGCGCCTTGATCGGAGCCGGCTTCGGGTACTTCGTGCCGACGCTCTGGTGCTTCGGGCTCGGCGCCGTGCTCGTGCTCGCGCGCGAACTGACCGATCCGGCGCAGATCCCGAGTGCTGTCGCGAGCGGCAGCGTCCTCGCGGTGATCGCACTGCTCGCGCTGACAGTCGACGAGAGCGACGAGGCCTTCGCAGACATCTACTCGACCGCCGTCTCGATCCAGAACGTGCTCCCATGGGTCTCGCAGCGGCTGCTGATCGTGGTCGTCGCCGTGACGGCGACCGCCGGCGCGATCGCGATCGACTTGGGGAATTACCTGACCTTCCTTTACCTGCTTGGCTCGGTGTTCGTGCCCCTGTTCGGCGTGCTGCTCGCGGACTGGCTCACGGCAGGGGCTCACTACACGAGGCGCGACGTCTTCGAGGGACCGGCTGTGCGCGCGGCCCCGATCGTCGCGTGGGTGGTCGGCTTCGCCCTGTACCAGTGGCTCTCGCCGGTGGGACCGAACTGGTGGACCGACCTCGTCCAGCATGCCCACCCCGGCCACGCAACGCTGACCGCCTCGCTACCGAGTTTTGCGACGGCCTTTGGGCTCACGGCGCTCGCCGCATGGGTTAAATCGTGGCGTGCGACGGATCGCCGTCGTCGGGAACCTCTCCCTCGACCGCGTTGACGGGAGGCCGCCGCGTGTCGGCGGGCCGCCTTTCTACGCCGCGAAAGGGCTCCGCTTGCTCGCTCACCCCGGCGCGGTCGCGGTCAAGTTCTCGGAAGCGCACCGGCGTGAAGTGCTGCCGCCGCTCGTCGCGCTCGGTTTGCCCGTGGTCTGGCGACCGGCGGCCGCGACGGCGGCGTTCGCCTTCGCATACGACGGCGACGTTCGCTCGATGACCGTCGAGGAGCTGGGCGAGCCCTGGACGCCGGCCGACGTCGAAGGCTGGTCGGCGCCGGCGCTCGACGGCGCGGATTGGGTGCATGTCGGCGCGCTCGCGCGCGGGGAGTTTCCGCCCGAGACCCTCGCCGCGCTCGCGCACGGTGACCGCCGGATCTCCTTCGACGGCCAGGGGCTTGTCCGTCCCGCGCGGACCGGGCCGCTCGAGCTCGAACCGGATCCGGATCCCGACGTGCTCGGGCACGTCACCGTCCTGAAGCTGTCCGAGGAGGAGGCTCTCACGCTGGCGGGATCGCTCGAGCAGGCTGCGCTGTCGGAGCTCGGGCCGCCGGAGGTGATCGTCACGCTCGGCTCGCGCGGCTCGATCGTCGTCGCCGAGGGGGAGCTCGTCGAGGTGCCCGCGAGGGCCGTGGAGAACGCCGATCCGACCGGCGCCGGGGACGCCTTTGCGGCGGCGTACGTCGTCGGGCGCCGCTGGGGCTACCGCCCGGCCGCCGCCGCGCGACGCGCGACCGCGGCCGTGGCCGCGCTGCTCTCGGGACGGTGAGGGCCGAGATCGCCACCGCCGACGGCGTCTACGTCGTCGACCTCGAGGACGAGGAGGTGATCGGTTTCGAGCCCGAGCGCCGCCTCGAGGTCGAGATGCCGCGGATCGAGCTGCCGCTGGTGATCGCGGCGGCCTCGGTCGGGCCGACGATCGTCGCGGTGGTCGACCGCCGGCCGCCGCTGATGGTTTCGCACGACGCGGGCCGCACGTGGCGCGAGGCTGGCGGCGGCCTCCCGCCGGGGCGCGCCGTCGCGATCGCGGAGGACGACCCCGACTACGTTCTCTACGCCGCCCGCAACCGGCTGCACCTCTCCCGCGACGGAGGACGGTTCTGGAGCGCCCTGGCGCCCGAGCTCCCCGAGATCGAGGCCGTCGCGCTCAGGGAAGTCTGAACTCGCCGCGGGCGACGACCACGGCCGACCCGCCCACCTCCACGCGCTCGACGTTCTGCGCGGAGCCGTCGACCCGGGCGTAGAGCTTCGAGGGTCGCTTGATCTCGACTCCCTGGGTGATCTCGATCTCGTCACCGAACTGAATCCGCCCGTGACGGGCGAGGTGCAGCGCCAGCGGCCCGGCCGCCGAACCGGTCGCCGGATCCTCCGGGACGCCGCCGGCGGGCGCGAACATCCTGCTCTTCCACTTCGAATCCGAGCCCGCGATGCAGTTGACGCCCAGGACGCCTGGGAGCTCGGCCAAGCGTCCGAAATCCGGCTTGATCCCCACGACTTCCTGCTCCGAACGGAGCGTGACGTACACGTGAGCCGCTCCATTGTCGTAGATCTCGACCGGAAGCTCCGACTGGGCGACGCCGAGAGCCTCGAGCAGCTCCGCCTCCTTCGCGTACGGCTCGACCGTCGGAATCGGCTGCTGCATGCGCCCGAAGACGATGCGCGGCCCCTCGCGCTCGAGCCGCACGGGCACGATCCCGATGCCGGTCTCCAGCCGGATCTCCTCCAGCTGGAGCGGCCCGCCGAGCACGAATGCGGTGCCGAGGGTCGGATGGCCGGCAAACGGCAGCTCCTGTGCGGGCGTGAAGATCCGAATTCGAGCGTGCCCTTCTTCGGATGGGAGCACGAACACTGTCTCCGAGAAGTTCATCTCCCGCGCGAGCTTCTGCATCGTCTCGTCGTCCAGCTCCCGCGCGTCGGTGAAGACGGCCAGTTGGTTGCCCTCGAGCGGCCGGTCCGTGAAGACGTCGCAGACGACGTACCGAAGAGTCGCCACTGAGACACAGTTCTATCTGCCGGCTCAGGGCCGCCGCGCCACTATCCTCGCGGCGTGCAGCTCTACGTGATGCGCCACGCCGAGGCCGAATCCGGCGAGCCCGACGAGCTTCGCGAGCTCACCGCCGAAGGCCGCAAGGCCGCCCGCGCCGCAGCCGAGTTGTTCGCCGAGCACGGCGTGACCCCCGATGTCGTGCTCACGAGCCCGCTCTTGCGCGCGCGCCAGACCGGCGACGAGATCGGTCGGGCGACGGGAGCACCAGTCGAGCCGGACGAGCGCCTGGCGCCGGGAGCGAATGCCGAGCAGGTGCGCGCTGCGATCGCAGGCCGGGGAGAGACCGTCGTCATCGTCGGGCATCAGCCGGACTGCGGCCGCGTCTTCGCCGAGCTCGCAGGCGGAGAAGAGCCTCCGTTCGCCGCGGGATCCGTCCGCAAGCTCGAGCTGCTATGAGCGCGGCGATCACGGTTCGCGGCCTCCGCAAGAGCTACGGCGAGCTCGAGGCGGTCGGCGGGATCGACTTCGAGGTTGGCCTGGGAGAAGTGTTCGGCCTGCTCGGGCCGAACGGCGCCGGCAAGACGACGACGGTCGAGATCCTCGAGGGCTATCGCGAGCGCGACGACGGCGAGGTCGAGGTGCTCGGCGCCGATCCGGCCAGGGCCGACAGCGCCTGGCGCGAGCGGATCGGCGTCGTCCTGCAGTCCTCGGCCATGTACGAGACCTTGACCGTGGAGGAGAGCCTCGCGCAGTTCGCGGGTTACTACGAACGGCCACGAGACGTCGGCGAGGTGATCCAGCTGATCGGCCTCGACGAGCAGCGGAGCACGCTCGTCCGCAGGCTCTCGGGGGGCCAGCGCCGCCGCCTGGACTTCGGCCTCGCCCTCGTCGGCGACCCCGAGCTGGTCTTCCTCGACGAGCCCACCACCGGGTTCGACCCAGCGGCCCGGCGCCGCTCGTGGGAGGCGATTCGCTCGCTGCGCTCGCTCGGCAAGACGATCCTGCTGACGACGCACTACCTCGACGAGGCGGAGCAGCTCGCCGACCGGGTCGCCGTGCTCCGCGAGGGGCAGATCGTCGCCGTCGGGGCGCCCACCGAGCTGACCGGGAGCGCCCCCACGACGGAGATCCGCTTCACCCGCAACGGTGACGAAGTCGTCATCCACACCGACGAGCCGACCCAGACCCTCCACGAGCTCACGGCCGAAGCGCTCGCCGACGGCAAGGAGCTGGAGGGGCTCACCGTCAGGCGGCCGACGCTCGAGGAGATCTATCTCTCGCTCACGGAAGAGGAAGCGTGAGGCTGCTCCCGCACGAGCTCCGCTCCCAGCTGCGCCTCTACTGGCGCAGCCGCGAGCTGGCCTTCTTCACCTTCCTGCTGCCGATCATCATGTTCTTCCTGCTCGGATCCGTGTACGGGGACGATCGGATCGAGCAGGAGCACAACATCCGCGCGGCCGATTACCTGCTCGCGGGCATGCTCGGCTACGGCGCGATCTCGATCGGCTTCGCCGGCCTGTCGATCATGCTCGTCATCCGGCGGGAGAGCGGGGTCCTCAAGCGGCTGCGCGGCACGCCGCTTCCGGCCACGACCTACATCGTCGCCCTGCTTGCAACGACGCTGATCGCGTTCGCGATCGAGGCGGTCTGCATGATCGCCCTCGGACGGGCGTTCTTCGACACGCACGTGCACCAGATCGTCTCGCTCGCGCTGGTGCTCCTGCTCGGCGCCGCGACCTTCACCGCGCTCGGCATCGCACTCACGACCGTGATCAAGTCGGCGGAAGGCTCATCCGCGGTCGTGAACGCGATCTACCTACCGCTCTCCTTCATCTCGGGAGCGTTCTTCTCGCCGCACAGCTTCCCGGACTTCCTCAAGGCGATCGCCGACGTGCTCCCGCTCGTCTACGTCATCCGGCTCGCCCGGGACGTGGCCCTGCGCGGGGTGGACATCTGGGAACGGCCCGGCGAGGTCGCGTTCATCGCCGCCTGGGGCCTGGTTGGCGCGTTCATTGCGGCCAGGAGATTCCGCTGGTCGCCGTACGAGGGTTAGCTCGTCGAGAGTTGGGAAAATACGAGTTTCAATGCAGACTGAACCCTCCCTCGCAATCTGCGAGCTGAGCCCCGAGCCGCCCGCGCTCGAGATCCGGATCAATTTCGGCATGTTTGCGGGCAGGGCCGCGACCGCCGCCGAGATCGACGAGCTCGCGAAGCAGCTCCTGCCCAAGGTGGGCGAGGTCTCGATCGTCGCGGAGGAGCGCCACGAGATCGGCGAGTCGAGCGAGGCGTCCCTGCACCAGGTTCGCGTCGAGGTCGATCCCGAGCATCTTCCCGACGACGCGCACGAGCTGGATCGGCTCGCAGGCCGTCTCCTCGAGGTCGTCGAGCTCTGGGCCCGCGGATGCATCGCGGACCGCAAGGTCGAGCTCACCGAGCTCTAGCGGGCAGACGCGTCCTCCCCCGCGCGGCCTTCAGCGCGAGCCGCATCAACGCGCGTGGAGTCTTCTGGGCACGCTCGATCGTCGACTCGAGCGCGTCGCAGAATCGGCCGAGCTCCTCCTGACCGATCGTCAACGGCGGAAGGATCTTGATCACGTTCAGGTCGTG
>JBKPHH010000023.1:0-12154 GCA_046729795.1 Actinomycetota bacterium
TTGAAGCTGGTGGACCGGCTCCCGGCTGTCGCGGTCGTCGCCGCCAGCGCGGCGAGTACGAGCGCGAGCGTCACCAGCGTTCGCAAAATTCGCATCCGATTTCTCCCCTCTCTTCCGCCCGTTCCGAACCGACACGGGCGAGGCCGGCCCCCCTATGGGATTGACCCTAATGAGGTAGACGGCCTCTTTCAAGGGTCACGTCAGAGGCCGTCTGTCCAATTCAAGCTTCTGTAGGTTGGGGACATGGCCACTCGGCGCGCCGCCTGCAGTTGCGGACAACTCTGGCTCGTCGCTGAAGGAGAGCCGATCCGGCGCTCGATGTGTCACTGCCTCGCGTGCCAGCGTCGAACAGGGAGCGCATTCGGTGTCCAAGCGCGCTTTCCGCAGGACAAGGTGCGAATCGAGGGCCGTGCCACCGAGTACGTTCGTCTCTCAGACGAGGGCGAAGCGAGAACGTTTCACTTCTGCCCCGAATGCGGCTCGACGGTGTTCTGGCGCCTGGCGAACCCGCCGGACGTGATCGCTGTCCCCGTTGGTGCCTTCGCCGATCCGGCGTTTCCTCCGCCGATGATCTCGGTCTACGAGTCGCGGCGGCACGCCTGGCTGGAGTTGCCTGCGGCGATGGAGCACTGCGACTAGCGGGCCAGCGTGACCTTCGTGAGCCCGCGGGGCCGGTCGGCGTCGAGGCCCTTCGCGCGGGCGAGCGCGGATGCGAACAGCTGGCCCGGCACGACGGAGAGGAGCGGCGAAAGGAGCGACTCGCGCGGCTTTGACACCGGTAGGACGAACTCCGCGTCCGCGACCGACTGAGCGGCGCTTCCGCTGGCGACGATCGTCGCGCCGGCCTCACGCACTCGCGCTGCCGCGTCGAGCAGTGCTGGCAGCGTTGCGTCGTCGGACGCGATCGTCCAGACCGGGAACAGTGGGTCGAGCGCGGCGACCGGCCCGTGTGCCAACCCGGTCGCGGTCAGGGGCTCCGCCGCGATCCGGCAGGTCTCGAGCAGCTTGAGCGCGATCTCGCGGGCGGTAGCGAACTCGGCGCCGCGTCCGATCACGAACATCCGGCCGACGTAGGCGAAGGCCGAGGCGACGGGAGCCACCAGCCGCTCGAGCACGGGGATCGACTCCGCCATCTGATCGGCCGTCGAGCGGAGGTCGTCCGCGAAGCGACGGCCTTCTCCCGCTGCGTACGCGGCGAGGAGGCCGAGTGCGGCGAGCTGTGTGACGTACGTCTTCGTCGCGGCGACCGCGCGCTCCTGTCCTGCCGCGAGCGGGAGGACGGCCTCGGCGACCGACGCGAGCTCGGACTTGGGCTCGTTCGTGACGGCCACGGTGAAGGCTCCGCGGCTTCGGGCGCGCTCGACGTAGCCGACGACGTCTTGCGTCCGCCCCGACTGCGAGAGACCCAGCACGATCGATCCGGCCATGTCGATCTCGGCGCCGTAGTAGACGGCGAGCGCAATCGAATCCCGGAGCGCCGTCCACCCCGGAAGCAGGCCGAACGCGTAGACACCGTACGACGAAGCGTTGTCGGAAGAGCCGTGACCGACCATGCGAACCGTCGTGGCTCCGCGGTCCACGGCTTCGGAGGCGACCCGCGCGTATTCGGACTCGTGCTCGAGCAGCGCGTTCAGGGCGGCGGGCTGCTCGCGGATCTCCGCGAGAAACTGTGCTCCGAGCTCGACCGGCCCTTGCCCGTCGGTTTCAGGCTGCGACACGCTCTTCGCCTCCAGCGAAGACCCGATCGATCTCGAGCTCGTCCGTGAGCACGACGACGTCGGCTGGAAGACCGACCTCGATCCTCCCGAGGTGCGCGGCGCCAATCACGGCTGCCGGAACGGTGCTCGCCGCTTGGACGGCATCGGCCAGCGGGATCCCGAGACCGTGGAGGTTGCGAACCGCCTCGATCATCGTCAGCGCGCTACCGGCCAGCTGGCCGTCCGGCCCGCGCGCGACGCCGTTCCGCACCTGGACCTCGAAGCCCCCGAGGCTGTACGACCCGTCGTCCTGGCCGGCACCCGCGACCGCGTCGGTGACGAGCGCGACACGGCCCGCGGCGGCATGCCACACGAGCCGCGCGGTGTCGGGCGCGAGATGAATCCCGTCGAGGATGATCTGGATGACCACGTCCTCGCGCGCCAGGGCCGCGCCCGCTATCCCCGGATCGCGATGCCGGAACGGCCGCATGGCGTTGAAGAGATGCGTGACCGTCTGCACGCCGCGGTCGAAGGCCTCGTTCGCCTGCTCCGCGGTTGCGTCGCTGTGCCCGCACGAGACGGTGATTCCACGGGCTCGCAGGAGGTCGATCAGCACGTGGGCGCCCGGCAACTCGGGCGCAAGAGTGACCAGCCGAACCGGGCCCGCTTCGATCAACCGCTCGAGCAGCGCCGGATCCGGATCGCGCCGCGCCGCCGCGGGATGCGTGCCCAGGCGGCGGGCTGCGAGAAACGGGCCTTCGAGATGGACGCCGACGATTCGCGGCCCGTCGTTGCCGTTCGGCACCGAGCGGAGCGCATGGACGAGCTGCTCCTCGGGCGCGGTGATGAACGTGGGGAGGTAGGCGGTAACGCCGGTCTCGAGCAGCGCCTCGCCGGCGAGCCGGTAGCCGTCATCGTCCGCCTCGAACAGATCGACTCCACCGAAACCGTTCACCTGGAGATCGACGAAGCCGGGTGCGGCGATTCCGCGCCCGTTCGGCGAGGCCAACCCGTACGCGGCTACGCGGCCGTCGACGAGCTCGACGTCGCCCGGGACGATCGTCCCGCCGACGATTGCGCCCTCGACGCCGAGCCTCATTCGCGCACCGCCGCTCGGATGTCTTCGTTCGCGGCCGAGAGCCTTGCGCGTGCGCTGTCGGCGTCGATGCCGGCCAGCAACGACACGATCGCGACCTTCGCGTTGCCGTCGGCGGAGGCGATCGCGCGCTCGGCCTCATCGAACGAGACGCCGGTCGCGGCGCTAACGACGCGCGCGGCCCTTGCCCGGAGCTTCGCGTTCGCCGGGTTGACGTCGACCATGAGGTTTCCGAACGTCCGCCCGAGCCGGATCATCGAGATCGTCGAGACCATGTTGAGGACGAGCTTCTGGGCGGTTCCCGCCTTGAGCCGCGTGGAGCCGGCGATGAACTCAGGGCCGACGACGACGGAGATCACGTGCGAGGCGCGTTCTCCGAGCGGCGCTTCGGGAACGCACACGAGCGCGACCGTGAGCGCGCCCGCGGCCGCTGCCGCCTCAAGGGCAGCGACGACGTACGGCGTCTGCCCGCTCGCGCTGATGCCGACGACGGCGTCAGCAGCGCCGACTCCGATCGCGCGCACCGCTTCCGCGCCAGCCTCGGAGTCGTCCTCGGCGGCAGCCCGCTCCGTCACGGAGTCTCGGTCCGATCCTGCGACGAGGGCGACGACCTGGCCCGGGTCCGTCGAGAAGGTCGCCTCGCACTCGTCTGCGTCGAGTGCGGCAAGCGCTCCTGAGGTCCCGGCGCCGGCATAGACCAGTCGCCCGCCGCCTACCAGCTGCCCGACGATCGCGTCGATTGCGCCGGCGATCTCGTCGGCAGCGGCGCTTACTGCCGCGGGAACCCCCGCGTCTTGTTCGTTCATGAGGCCGACGAGATCGCGGGTCGAATGGGACTCGTACTCCGAGATCACACTGCGGCCCTCCGTTATGGGCTCTACCAAGTCGCGCTCCGTTGTCTCGCAGTCGCTCGTGCCCCCAGTCTAAGCGGCAGCGGTGCAGCTGGTCAATACCATTTTGCGCTGAGAGCGCGATCTGGTCTTGCCAATCACCCGGAGACGAATCTATGCTCTGCGGTCATGGCGACGATCGAGCTCGCGAAGGTAACGAAGGTTTTTTCGAGCGACGTCGTCGCGGTCGACGACGTCAGCCTCGAGATCGCGGACGGCGAGTTCATGGTCCTCGTCGGCCCGTCCGGCTGCGGGAAGTCGACGCTGCTGCGGAGCATCGCCGGCCTGGAAGAGGTCACCGAGGGGACGATTTCGATCGACGGACGCGACGTGACGGAGCTCGCGCCGCGCAAGCGGGACATCGCCATGGTGTTCCAGAACTACGCGCTCTACCCGCACATGAACGTGCGTCAGAACATGGGCTACGGGCTCAAGGTGCGCCGGACCAAGAGGGCGGTGATACGCGATCGCGTCGAGGAGGTCGCCGAGCTGCTGGGGCTCGAGAAGCTGCTCGAGCGCAAGCCCGCGCAACTCTCCGGCGGCCAGCGTCAGCGCGTTGCAATGGGTCGCGCGATCGTGCGCGAGCCGAAGGCCTTTCTCATGGACGAACCGCTCTCGAACCTCGATGCCAAGCTTCGTGTCGGGATGCGCGCATCGCTCTCGCAGCTTCACGCGCGGCTCGGCGTAACCACCGTCTACGTCACGCACGATCAGGTGGAAGCGATGACGCTCGGCCAGCGCGTCGCGGTCATGCGAGACGGGCACATCCTGCAGGTCGACCGCCCGCAGCGCTTGTACGACGAGCCCCAGGACCTCTTCGTTGCGGCCTTCATCGGTTCGCCGGCGATGAACCTCGTCGAGGCGAACATCGACGGCGCGCACGTCACATTCGGGCAGTTCCGCATTCCGCTCGACTCCAGCCGGAGACCGCCGCGGGGACACACCGAGGTCGTGCTCGGGATCCGGCCGGAGAGCTTCGAGGACACGGCGTTCGCGGGGGCAGATCAGCCGACGATTGACGTCGAGCTCCAGGTCGTCGAAGAGCTCGGCTCGGAGATGCACGTGTTCTTCGACGTGAACGCCAAGCGCATCACCGCCGAGCTGCTCGAGGCCGAGGGTGAGGAGGCCGTTGTTCTCGCCGAAAGCAAGGCGCTTTTCACGGCCCGCGTCGACCCGCGCAGCCGCGCGCAGGTGGGCGGGCGGCTCGAGCTCGCCGTCGATCCTTCGCGGTTCTACTTCTTCGACGCACAGACCGGCGCGAGCCTGGTCGCCGGACCGCAGGCAGCCGAGCCGGCGCGCGATGAGGTACTTACCACTCCTGGAAGCGCATGACGAAGCAGAGCGAAACACGCGAGCGCGTCCTTGATCTGATCGACGGCCTGGCAATCGGCGAGGCGATTCCCTCGGAGCGCCAGCTGAGCGCGGAGTTCGGCGTCTCGCGCCTTACCCTGCGCGCGGCTCTCGAAGATCTCGTTCGCGAGGGATACCTCATCCGCCGTCGCGGCTCCGGCACGTTCGTCAGCGAGCCCAAGATCGCTCAGGAGCTGACGATGACGTCGTTCACCGACGACATGCGTCAGCGCGGGATGCGACCTGCGAGCCGGACGCTCGACCTCTCGATCGTGCCCGCGGGCGCCCGGCTGGGACGCGTGCTGCACGTCTCGCCCTCGGAGCCCGTCATGGTCGCGAAACGGCTCCGGCTCGCGGATGGCGAGACAATGGCGATCGAAACGGTACACGTCCGGTCGTCGCTCGTTCCCGAACTGACCGCGCGCGATCTCGAGAAGCAGTCGTTCTACGAGCTCCTCCGGGAACGGTACGGAATCGTGATCGTCGGGGGGGTGCAGTCGATCGAGCCGACAGTCACCAATCAGGAGGAGTCCGACGCGCTCGGCGTTCCGCTCCATTCGCCTGCCTTCCTCTTTGAGCGCGTGACGCGCTCGCAGACGGACGAGATCGTCGAATTCGTCAGTTCGCTGTACCGCGGCGACCGGTACCGGATCGTGACTGAGCTCAACAGGAGCGACGGCGACCGGCGTACCCGCCGCCAGCCTCGGGAGAATTGGTCTTGACTTTCCGGACCACCTGTGAGAATCTCCGCGCCGTGGCCGAGTGGTATAAGCCAATTTGGCGGCAGGGTCGTCTTCCCGGGGGGCCACCTCAGTGCCGGGTGGGCGGTTGGCCGTCTACCGACGTTCTGGAGGATTCGAGATGAATCGGCTCTACATTCCGGTCGTCGGTCTGATCGCGGCGTTCGCGCTTGCGGTCCCGACCGCTACGGCCAAGATAGGGGGATCTGCGTCCCCCGCCTCGCCCGCACGGGCAGCGGCGAACACACTCACCGTATGGCTCCAAGTCGATGCGCGGTCCGGTTGGCCGGATCTGGTTGCTTCGACGAACCAGGCGTTTGAACGGAGATACTCGGGTTGGAACGTGGACGTGCAGTACCAGACCTGGCCGGATCACCTTCAGAAGTTCGACGCGACGCTCGTGGGCGGAAGCGTCCCCGACGTGATCGAGATGGGGAACACCGAGATGACGAAGTACATGGCGGCGCGAGCGTTCACCGACCTGACGCGCGACCGCCGCAACTTCGCGAACTCGAGCAACTGGCTGAGGGGGCTCCTCGCATCGGTGACCTACAGCGGCAAGCTCTACGGCGTCCCGTACTACGCCGGCTCACGCGTCGTCACCTATCGCACCGATCTCTTCCGGCAGGCCAAGGTGAAGATTCCGCGAAGCCTCGCTCAGTACCAGGCCGTGGCGGCGAAGCTCCGCGCCAGGAACAACCGGCGCAGCTTCTCCCCGGTCTACATCGCCGGCAAGGACTGGTACGTGGCCATGAGCTTCGTCTACGACTTCGGTGGCAAGATCGCCGCGGTCAAGAACGGCAAGTGGGTGGGCACGCTGAGCTCGCCGAAGTCGCGGGCGGGTCTCGCCGCGTTCAAGAAGTTCTTCGACGTGGCCTCCCGGGCGAGCAAGACGACGATCGAGACGCGCCCGAATCCGTACGACGTCTACGCGCAGGGCAACGCCGCTTCGATGCCGGGCCCGGCCTGGTTCAGCTGCTGCGTCGGCAAGTACAAGGGCGTGACGAAGCAGTTCGTGATGCCGAGCCACGTCCGGGGCCTGGGCATGCCTGGGTTCCTCGGCGGGTCCGATCTTGCGATCCCCGTACGCAGCGACGCCAAGGCGCAGGCGAAGTACTGGGTGCGGTTGTTCACGAACACGCAGGCCGAAAGGACGCTGCAGCGGAAGGGGAACATCCCCAACGCAACCAACCTGCTCGGCTCGAGCGTCAACGAGCGGGCGGCGAAGCGGAGTTGGTTCGTGCCGACCGCGAAGCACTGGGTCGACGTGGAGAACGCAAACGTCCTGCGGACGATGCTGGCCAAGATCCTGACCCGGCAGGCGAGCATCTCCTCGGCGACTAAGTCGGCCGACAAGACCATCACGCGGATGCTCGGTCAGCGGTAGGAGTCTTCTAGCGGGACGCGGTGTCACGTAGCCAAGTCCCAAGCGGTACGGCGTACGCCGCCGAGGTTTCCCCGCCTCGGCGGCGTCGCCTTACCTGGGGCCGGATAGCCCGAGGGTCGGTGCCCTTCCTGTTGATCCTCCCCGTCGTCGCGGCGATCGCCGCGGTGCTGGGCTACCCGCTCTACAGCCTTGTCAGGCTCTCGTTCCAGCAGTACGGGCTCCCCGAGCTGATCCAGCGCAAGGGCATTCCCGTCGGGTGGGAGAACTTCGACTCGGTCCTCCACGACCGGATCTTCTGGGACACGCTGCGCCGGACGATCGTCTTCACGATCGCCAACGTCGGCCTGACGATGGTGATCGGCACGCTGATCGCGCTGCTGCTCGTCCAGGTGAGCACGATCGTGCGCGTCCTGCTGACGATCGGCCTCGTGCTCGTCTGGGCGATGCCGCCCGTCGTCGCCGTGCAGGTCTGGCTCTGGATGACGAACTACCAGAACGGCGTCGTCAACTACGTGCTGACCAAGCTCCACGTCGGCGACTACATCCAGCACGACTGGTACGCGACGACCGTCTCCCAGCTCGGGCTCGCGACGTCGCTGATCGTCTGGGGCGCGATCCCGTTCGTGGTCGTCACGGTCTCCGCCGGGCTCTCGACGGTGCCCACCGAGCTGGTCGAGGCGGCGAAGGTCGACGGGGCAAGGTCGTGGCGGGTCTTCAAGGACGTGACCTTCCCGATCCTGACGCCGATCCTCCTCATCCTGACGAGCCTCTCGATCATCTGGGACTTCGCCGTCTTCACACAGCCGTACCTGCTGATCGGTCAGTCGAACATCCACGAGGGCAACTACCTGATGGGCATCTACCTGTTCGAGGAGGGCTACTTCAAGAGCGACTTCGGCCGCGGCGCCGCCATCTCGCTGCTGATGCTCCTGATCGTTGCGATCCTCAGCGTCTTCTACATCCGGAAGATGGTTCGTTACGGAGAGGTCAAATGAGCAGCGCCGACTCGCAGATCGCTGCGGCGCCCGTGATCGCGAGGGAGCGCGCCGAGCCGGTCGTGCGCAAGCGGCGCAGTAGGCGGAGGCTCGGCCGCCGGATCTTCTGGAACGCGCTCGGGCTCGCGCTCTTCGTGGTCCTGACCTTCCCCGTCTTCTGGATGATCGCGACGGCGTTCAAGCCGGACAGCGAGATCAACAGCTTCACGCCCACCTGGTTCTCGACCGACCCGACCCTGGATCACTTCCGCGACGCGATGAACAGCCCGCATTTTTGGGACGGCATCAAAAACTCTTTGGTCATCGTCACCGTCACGGTCGCCCTGTCGATGGTGCTCGCGTTCCTGGCCGCCGTCGCCCTGGCGAAATGGCGCTTCACGGGGCGGAAGCTCTTCATCATCCTGATGATCGGGATCCAGATGGTCCCGCAGGCGGGGCTGATCATCCCGCTCTACGTGGTCCTCGCGCGCTACAACCAGGTCAACGCGCTCACGGGCGTGATCATCACCTACATGACCTTCGTGCTCCCGTTCTCGGTCTGGACCCTGCGCGGGTTCATGCTCGGGATCCCGAAGGAGCTCGAGGAGGCCGCGATGGTCGACGGCAGCACGCGCCTGGGCGCGTTCACGAGGATCCTCCTGCCGCTCGTGGCTCCGGGTCTCGTGGCGACCACCATCTTCGCCTTCATCACGAGCTGGAACGAGTACATCTTCGCCCGCATCCTCCTCAACGACCAGGCGAAACAGACGGCGACCGTGTGGCTGTCGTACTTCTACGGGTCGAGCCGGCACACCGACTGGGGGGCGCTGATGGCGGGGTCGACGCTGATCGCGATCCCGGTCGTCGTCTTCTTCCTGCTCGTGCAGCGGCGGATCAGCTTCGGGCTGACCGCTGGCGCCGTCAGGGGATGAGCCTCGAGCGGCTCGCCGCGGCCTGTCTGTTTCCGAGCTTCGCCGGTCCAGAGGCGCCCGACTGGGTGCGGCGGTCGGCGCAGCACGGTCTCGGCGGGATCGTTCTGTTCTCGAGCAACGTCGAGTCGCGGGAGCAGCTGTCCGGCCTGACCGGTGCCTTGAAGGCGGAGCGCGGCGACATCCTGCTCGCGATCGACGAGGAGGGCGGGGACGTGACCCGTCTCGAGTCGTCGACCGGCAGCTCGTATCCGGGGAACTATGCGCTCGGCGCCGTCGACGACCCCGAGCTGACGGCTGAGGTCGGTGCGTCGATCGCGGCCGACCTGAGAGAGGTGGGGATCAACCTCGACTTCGCGCCGGTCGCCGACGTAAACACGAATCCCGACAACCCGGTGATCGGGACCCGCTCCTTCGGAGCCGACCCCCAGCTCGTTGCGCGGCACACGGCTGCCTTCGTGAAGGGCTTGCAGGAAGCAGGCATCGCCGCGTGCGCGAAGCACTATCCCGGGCACGGCGACACGGAGCTCGATTCCCATCTGGCCTTGCCGACCGTGGACGACGACCGTGAGTCGCTGTTGGCCGGAGCGCTCATCCCGTTTCGCGCGGCGATCGAGGCCGACGTTCAGTCGGTCATGACGGCGCACATCGTCGCTCCCGCCGTCGACGACGTACCGGCGACGATCAGCCGCGAGCTGCTGGACGGGCTGCTGCGCCGCGAGCTGGGCTTCGACGGCCTCGTGATCACCGACGCCCTCGACATGGCCGCGATCAGCAGTGGCATCGGCGTGAACGAAGGCGCGGTGCGGGCACTCGAGGCGGGCGCGGACGCGATCTGTCTCGGCCCGACGGTCGGCGAGGCAGCCGTCGCCGCCGTCCACGATGGGATCGTGGAAGCAACGCGCGCCGGAAGGCTTTCGGAGGAGCGGTTGGGCGAAGCGGCAAGACGGGTCCGTGCCGTTGCCGAGTCGACGGCATCGGCGACGCCGGTGACAGGCCCTCGGCGCGAGGTCGGGCTCGAGGCGGCGCGGCGAGCTCTGATTGTCCACGGCGACCTCCTCATCGACGAGCCGGCGCTCGTCGTGGAGCTCGAGAGCTCGCATTCGATCGCGTCCGATCCGCCAGCGGCCAGCCTCGCCGACAGCCTCGGCGCAGAGCGTCTCCGACTGTCACCGGGCGAGGGGGCCGAGGAGGTGACCGGTCGGCGAGCGGTCGTCGTCGTCCGCGATGCGCATCGGCACTCATGGCAGCGCGATCTGGTCGATTCGCTCGGCGGCGACGTCCTCGTCGTGGAGACCGGCCTTGCGCACTGGCGTCCGCCACACGCCGCCGGCTACATCGCGACCCGAGGGTCTGGCCGCATCAACCTCGAGGCCGCGGCCGAGCGGCTGCGCACAGCGCATCCCGTTTAGTCGAGCGCGCGAGAATCGGCGGCCGTGGAGACCGCGACGCAGAGGCTGCACCGACTCACGTCGAGTACATGGGACTGGTATGCGCCGTCTAGGGACGAGCCTGACCTCGTCTGGACGCCGCCCGTCGAGGACCCGCGGGTGGTGCAAGACCTCGAGGTGAACGACATCGCGCGGCTTCCGTGGTTCTACAAGCGGTACGGCGATTCGCTTCCTCTCGTGTCGCTTCCACGCGAACTGCCCACCACCACGGCGTCGGCCGTCGCCGTGCTCGCGGGCACTACTGAAGTCCCCCGCGACGAGCTCGACCTGCAGCAGCTTTCCCGCCTGCTCCATCTTTCCGCCGGGGTTGTCCGGACGATGGAGCGGCCATACACGACCTGGCTCTTCCGGGCGGCGGGGTCGGCGGGCGGCCGTTTCCCCCTCGAGCTCTACGTCGCCGTGCCCGAGGGCACGGAGGTGCCCGCAGGGGTGCACTGGTACCACCCACAAGAGCACGCGCTCGTACAAGTCGGTCCGGCGCCTCGCGGGGACGTGCCGACGATCGTCGTCCCCGGTGTCCCGTGGCGCACCGGGTGGCGCTATCGCGAGCGCGGTTACCGGCACACCTACTGGGACGCAGGGACGATGCTCGCGCAGCTGCTTGCGGCGGCCGACTCGGCAGGCCTCAGCCCGTCGCTCTACAGCCGCTTTCCGGATGCTGCGGTCGCCGCGCTCGTCGGCGCGGACGGCGTGCACGAGTGGCCGGTCGCCATCGTCGCCCTCGGCGACGCGTCGCCCGCGCTCGATGCTACGGGTCCGGCCGCCGCGGGCGAAGTCGACTCGGCGCCGCTCGAGTTCCCGCTCGTCACGGAGGCACAGCGGGCCGGGGAGCGCGACGAGCTCGGCCCGCCGTGGGACCGCGGCGACCGGGTCGATGTTCCCCTCCAAGAAGCTCCCCTCGTCGAAGAGGTCGTGCTGTCGCGCTCGTCGCAGCGCCGCATGGACCCAAACCGTGGCCTCCCGGAGGGCGTGCTGCGCACGTGCATGCTCGCGGCGCTCCGGGGCATCGCAGTCCCGCACCGCGTCGTGGTGAACGACGTGGAGGGGCTCTCGCCCGGCGTGTACCGCTGGCCGGACCTGTCGACACCGGCGCGGCCGGGGGCAATGCGAGACGAGCTGTACCGCGTCTGCATGGAGCAGGGACTGCCTCGCGACGCGGCGTTCGTCGTGATCGGTGCGACCGACGTCGGCGCACTCGACGATCGGGAGTACCGCGAGGCGCAGCTCGCCGGCGGACTGGTCGAGGGTCGGCTGCACCTGCTCGCCTACAGCCTCGGCGCGAGCGCGTCCGGGATGACCTTCATCGACAGCGAGGTGCCTGCGCTGCTGGACGAGCAGCTGGACGGGCTGCTGTTCACCTGCGTCGGCGTACCCGAGTACCCGTCGAAGGCCGGCGGTTTGCCCGGCGAGCCGACCGCCATCCGCATGGTGACGCCGCGCTGAGGTTGCCGAGAGCGGGAAGGAATGTGCCCGCTCTCACGTCTCGTGGACAAAGACCGTCAGTCAGGAAGTGAGGTCGACGAGATGGAAGCCGAGCCGCAGATTCCGAACCTCTCCGTCGTCACGCAGGCGCGACTACTCGAATACGAGAAGCTGAAAGACGAGCAGTCGCGGCGCATCCACTTCCGCGACAACCTCCG
>JBKPHH010000024.1:0-8287 GCA_046729795.1 Actinomycetota bacterium
GCCTGCGGGAAGTTGCCCAGGTGCCGCCCGGTGTCGGCGTCGAACTCCTCGGCGTAGAGCCCCAGCGGCGAGGAGATGCGGAGCAGCCGCTCCATCAGATCGCGTGCGCGCTGCAGCTCGCCGATGATCGCGAGCGCCGACACGAGCCAGAACGAGCAGATCAGGAACGTGCCCTCCTTGCCCGAGAGCCCGTCGTCGGTCTCGTCGGTCTTGTAGCGCAAGACGAAGCCGCGCTCGGTGAGCTCTTCCGCGATCGCCTTCACCGTCGCTCGCAACCGCGCGTCGTCGGCGGGGAGGAAGCCGAAGATCGCTGCGAGCAGCGCGGAGGCGTCGAGCGCATCGGTGTCGTAGTGCTGGCGCAGCACGCCGCGTTCGTCGACGCCGTGCTCGAGGATGTCGGCCCGGATCTCGTCGGCGGTGGCACGCCACTTCTCCTGCGCTTCCGAGTCGCCGCGGAGCTCGGCCAGCTGTGCGGCGCGGTCGAGGGCGACCCAACACATCAGCTTCGAGGACACGTAGTGCTGCGGCTTCCCGCGTGCCTCCCAGATGCCCTGGTCGGGCTCACGCCAGACGCGGGTGGCGCACTCGGCCTGCGACTGGACGATCGGCCACAGGCGGCGGGGGAGGCGCTGGCTGTGGCGGCTGTGGAGCAGGATCGAGTCCAGGGCCGCGCCGAAGACGTCGTTCTGACGCTGGTCGAAGGCCCCGTTGCCGATGCGCACGGGTCGGGCTCCCGCATAGCCCGTGAGGTCGTCCCGCGTGGACTCCGTCAGGTCGCGGCGCCCGTCGATGCCGTACATGATCTGCAGCGAGCCGTCCTCGGTCGGCTCGATGTCGGCGATGAATTGCATGAACTCGTCGGCTTCCCAGTCGAGGTTCAGCCAGTGCAGCGCCTGCAAGGTGAACGTGGTGTCGCGGATCCACGTGTAGCGGTAGTCCCAGTTGCGCTCGCCGCCCGGAGTCTCGGGAAGCGAGGTCGTCAGCGCCGCCACGGTCGCCCCGGTCGGCATGTAGGTCAGCCCCTTGATCGTGAGCGCGGAGCGCTGAACCGGCTCACGCCAGCGGTGATCGGGAATCCGCGCCCGCTGCAGCCACGAGCGCCAGAAGCGGATCGTCGCGGCGATCCTCTGCTCAGCGTTCTCGAGGTCGGCCGGAACGGCCAGGTCTTCCGCCCAGGACAGAGCGCAGTAGGCGCGGTCGCCCACCGCCAGCACGTGCCGGCCGCGCACACGGTTGCCCTCGGTGCCGAGCGGGAGGTCCGACTGCAGGCGGACGGTGAGATCGGCTCCCTGCGCGTCGGCGGTGTGCCGGCCGTCGCCCAGCGTCCACTCCGCCGGGGTGCGGCCGTAGTCGAAGACAGGCTCGCACACGAGCTCGACCTCGACGTTGCCCTCGACGCACTCCACCGTTCGCACGAGCATGTGGTCGGCGTCGTCGTCGGCCGGGGGCCGGGTGTGGGGGGTGATCGTGTCCTCGTGGTCCCAAGGCCCCATCGTCAGCGCGTCGCGGACGACGATCCAGCCGTTGGGCGTCTTCCACGTCGTCTCGAGGACGTTCGTCCCGGCGACGTACACCCGCGCGGTGGGATGGCTGATTCCGTACGGACCGAAGCGGAAGAAGCCGGCCTCCCGGTCGAGGAGGCTGCCGAAGATGCTCTGCGAGTCGAAGCTGGGGACGCAGAGCCAATCGATCGCTCCGTCCTCGGCGACGAGCGCGCCGGTATGGCAGTTGGAGAGGAACGCGTAGTCGGCGATCGGCGGGAACGGCGAGGGCGCCGCTGCGCTCTGCGGCTGAGCAGGTGTCGGTTCGACCGCCGTCATGTCATCACCCAGGGGTCGCGCCAACCGCCGTGCTCCGCCGGCAGCTCGTCTCCGGCCTCCGGCCCCCAGCTGCCGGGTGCATACGGGTGAACCGGCGGCGGCGAGTCGAGCAGCGGCTGCATGATCCGCCACGTCTCCTCGACACCGTCCTGCCGCGTGAAGCGGGTGCTCTGGCCGACCATCGCCGCGCGCAGCAGCACCTCGTACGGCGTCGCCCCTTCGCCTCCCTGCTGGGCAAACTCCAGGTCGAGGGTGACCGGCTCGGCGTGTGGCGACTCGGCCCGGCGGGCGACCAGCTCGAACCGCACGCCGGTCGACGGGTCGAGCTTGATCACCAGCTGATCCGGGTCAGGCCCCTCACCGACGGCGAAGCCGAGGCGGGGCGGAGGCTTGAAGACCAGTCTCACCTCGGTCTGCGTCACCGGCAGGCGCTTGCCGGTGCGGATGTAGAAAGGGACGCCCGACCAGCGCCAGTTGTCGATGTCCAAGCGCAGCGCGGCGTAGGTCTCGGTCGTCGAGTCCGCGGCGACACCGTCGATGTCGAGGTAGCCGTCGTACCGGCCGCGGACGTAATGGGCCGGGTCGGCCGGGGCGATCGCACGGAAGACGGCGACCTTGGAGTCCTTCAGCGTCTCCGGGTCGCCCCCGGCCGGCGGCTCCATCGCCGCCGCTGCGACGACCTGCATCAGGTGGTTGACGACGACGTCGCGGAGCGCCCCGACCGGATCGTAGAAGTGGCCGCGATCCTCGACCCCGAAGTCCTCCGCCATCGTGATCTGGACGGACTCGACGTAGTTCCGGTTCCAGACCGGCTCGAGCATCGTGTTGGCGAAGCGGAGGTAGAGGATCTCCTCCAGGCCCATCTTCCCGAGGAAGTGGTCGATCCGGTACAGCTGCGACTCGGCGACGTACTGGTGCAGCTCCTGGGCCAGCGCATGAGCCGATGCGCGGTCGTGGCCGAAAGGCTTCTCGACGACGACGCGGCCTGTCTTGGTGAGGCCTGCCTGGGCCAGGCCCGCGACGACCGTCCCGAAGAGGAAGGGCGGGATCTCGAGGTAGAAGACCGGCGTCTCAGCGCCGTCGATCGCGGACCCGACGCGGTCGTAGGTCGAGCTGTCGGAGAAGTCCCCGCTCAGGTACGAGAGCCGTTTCGCGAACCTGTCGAAGACCTGCTCGTCGAGCTGCTCGCCGGTCCCGACGATCGACTCGCGCGCCCGCTGGATCAGCTGCTCGTCGGTCCAGTCGTCGACGGCCACGCCCACGATCGGACAGTCGAGGAGCCCGCGCGCCTCGAGCCGGTAGAGCGAGTGGAAGGTCATCACCTTCGCCAGGTCGCCGGTGATCCCGAACACGACCAGGACGTCGGCGGCCTTGGGTGTCGTGTCCGGCGAGGTGGCCGCGAGCGCCGCCTCCGGCGAGACGGTGCCGGTTCCGCTTGTCATCTGATACCTCCCCAGGGTTGGTGACTCGACCCTATTGAGGCGGCTCGGGGACCTCGTCACCCAGGCGGGATGATTTGGCCGTCCTCATCAGGCTCCACGTCGAGCGTCAGACCATCCACCTTCACGACGCGGACGGATGTCCCACGCGGCAGCTCGGTTTGCGCACGCGCCTGCCAGAGCTCGCCGAGGACCCGGATCTGCCCCAGCGGTGTGAGCGGCTCGGTCACCTCGCCGACCGCGCCGACGAGGTTCTCGGCGCCCGTCCTGACCTTCTCGCCCCGCATGCGCCGCTGCCAGAAGAGCACCTCGAAGGCGAAGAGAACCCCGCTGGCGAGCGCGCCGATCAGGTTCCACGGAGTGGGGAGGAAGATCAGGAGGACGAGGGCGAGGATGAGGAACATCGCGCGTCACGAGCTTCGCTCGGACCGCCGGCCGGTTTCATCACCCGGAGCGGGTGAACGGGGAGTTCATCCCCTTTGGGCGATGAGGCGCTGGTAAGCCGTCGCGAGTGTTGCGGGACGAGTCGCAACGAGGAGGTACCGATGTCCGAGCCGAAGCGCGAGGTCTTGCCGATCCCCGACGTTGCTCCGGTCGGGGCGACGACGTACGACGCCAAGGATCCCGACACGTCGTTCCCGCCGATCACGCCGCTCCGGCCGCCCGAGGGCGCGCCGAACGTGCTCGTGATCCTGATCGACGATGCGGGCTTCGGCTCGTCGTCGGCCTTCGGCGGCCCGTGCCGCACACCGACCTTCGAACGGCTGGCCGAGAACGGACTCCGGTACAACCGCTTCCATACGACCGCGCTCTGCTCGCCGACCCGGCAGGCGCTCCTCACTGGACGCAACCACCACGCCGTCGGCATGGGCGGGATCACCGAGATCGCGACCTCCGCGCCCGGCTACAACTCGATCCGGCCGAAGGCGGCCGCACCGCTGGCCGAGACCCTGAAGCTGAACGGCTACTCGACGGCGCAATTCGGGAAGTGCCACGAGGTGCCGGTGTGGGAGACGAGCCCGATGGGGCCTTTCGACGCTTGGCCGAGCCGCGGCGGCGGCTTCGAGCACTTCTACGGCTTCATCGGCGGCGAGACGAACCAGTACGCGCCGGCGCTCTACCAGGACACCGTCCCCGTGGAGCCGGACCGCACGCCGGAGGAGGGCTACCACTTCACCGAGGACATGACCGATCACGCGATCGACTGGATCCGCCAGCAGAAGGCGTTGATGCCGGACAAGCCCTTCTTCGTGTACTACGCACCCGGCGCGACGCACGCGCCGCATCACGTGCCGGCGGAGTGGTCGGCGAAGTACAAGGGCGAGTTCGACCAGGGCTGGGACAAGCTCCGCGAGGAAACCCTCGCCCGCCAGAAGGAGCTCGGAGTGATCCCGGAGGACGCGGAGCTCACGGAGCGGCCGGCGGAGATCCCCGCCTGGGACCAGACGCCGGACGATCTAAAGCCGGTCCTCGCGCGGCAAATGGAGGTCTACGCCGGGTTCATGGAGCACACGGACCACCACGTCGGCCGTCTGATCGACGCCCTCGCCGACCTCGAGATCCTCGACGACACGCTCGTCTACGCGATGGTCGGCGACAACGGCGCCTCCGCCGAGGGCACGCCCAACGGCTGTTTCAACGAGATCGCGATCCTCAACGGCGCCTTCGGCCTGGAGACGGTCGAGTTCATGAGCTCACGCATCGACGACTTCGGCACCCCCGCGGCGTACAACCACTACGCGGTCGGCTGGGCGCACGCCATGGACACCCCGTACCAGTGGACGAAGCAGATCGCCTCGCACTGGGGCGGCACGCGCAACGGAACGATCGTCCACTGGCCGAAGGGGATCGAGGCGAGGGGCGAGGTGCGCTCGCAGTTCCACCACGTCATCGACGTGGCCGCGACCGTCCTCGACGTGGCCGGGATCCCTGAGCCGACCTTCGTGCACGGCATCCAGCAGATGCCTTTGCACGGCGTCTCCATGGCCCCGTCCTTCGACGACGCCTCGTCGCCCGAGCGCCGGGAGACGCAGTACTTCGAGATGTTCTGCAACCGGGGCATCTACCACAAGGGTTGGACCGCGGTCACGAGACACAGCCTCCCCTGGATGTCGACGGAGATGCCGGCCTTCGACGACGACGTCTGGGAGCTCTACGGCCCGGACGACTGGACACAGGCCCGGGACCTCTCGAGCGAGCAGCCCGAGAAGCTCCACGAGCTCCAGCGCCTGTTCCTGATCGAGGCGGGGAAGTACAACGTCCTGCCCCTCGACGACCGTCGCTTCGAGCGCTTCAACCCGGAGCTCGCGGGTCGGCCGCAGCTCGTGCGGGGCAACTCTCAGCTTCTCTTCGGCGGGATGGGTCGTCTCTCGGAGAACTCCGTCGTCATCGTCAAGAACAAGTCCCACGCGGTCACGGCCGAGATCGTCGTTCCCGCGGACGGCGCGGAGGGCGTGATCATCGCCCAAGGCGGCGCGTTCGGCGGCTTCGCGCTCTACGCGACAGGCGGCCGTCCGGCGTACTGCTACAACCTCTTCGGCCTCGAGCGATTCAAGGTCTACGGGGAGGAGCCGATCCCGCCCGGCGAGCACCAGGTGCGTGCGGAGTTCGCCTACGACGGCGGCGGGCTGGGCAAGGGCGGCACCGTCACGCTCTACGTCGACGGCCGGCCGGTAGGCGACGGCCGGATCGGCGGCACCGTGCCGATGCTGTTCTCGGCGGACGAGACGACCGACGTCGGCAGCGACAGCGCGACACCGGTCAGCGACGACTACGGGCCGAAAGACAGCGCGTTCACCGGCCAGGTCCGCTGGGTGCAGCTCGACATCGACGAGGCCGCCGCGGACGTGGATCACCTGATCGCGCCCGAGGAGCGGCTACGGATAGCGATGGCGCGCCAGTAGGGTCAGCCGAACAGGGCGGGGGGATGTCTCCGCCGCCGGCGGCTATCTCTCCCAACGCGTAGAGGAAGTCCATGGCCTCGAGGTCAGGCCAGAGCTCGGCGGATGCGTTGAAGCCGCTCGAGCGAAAGGCCAGGGAGAGGGAGAGTGCGGCACGGACGAGGTCGTCGGCCGCCTCCTGCAGCGACGCACCCTCGCCTCGGGCGAGACCACCCAGGCGCAGCCTGACCCGTCCGCCGTTCTCCGTGATCGTCAACGCCGGCATCATCAACTTTGTATCGACCGCTGCGTGCTCGTTCCCGAGCCGGATACGGCGAAACGCCGCTAGGTCTCGGCGCGACCGGGCTGGATCGTCGGTATGCGCTGGGCGAAGAAGAGCGCGCCGATCACGAGCGCGGCGAGAATGGCGAGCGCCGACCGGAGGCCGTCGATGCGGGCGCTGCGGTAGGCGTCGAGGGCCGCGTCGGTCGTCCGACCGCTCGCGCCGGCTTCGTCGAGCGCCGCCTCGAGGTCGTCGTCCGAGATGAACGACACACCGCCCGCGAGCTCGACCTGCGCCTCCGCCTTGACGCGCTCCGGGATCGCCGGGCTCTGCTCGATGTTCGCGAGAAAAGACGACGTGACGGCGGCGATCATGATCGAGCCGGCGAGCGCAGTGCCGAGCGACGCACCGAGGTTGGTCATCGTGTTCTGAACGCCGCCGACCTCCGGGCTCTGGTCGTCGGGCACCGCGGAAACGGTGACCGCACCGAGCTGCGATGCGAGCGCGCCGATGCCCAGTCCGATCAGCAGCATGGGAACGAAGACGCTCTCCGGGCCCGCGTCCTCGTCGAGCGCGGCCAGCAGGACGACGGTGCCGGCCAAGAGCGAGAGGAGCCCGCCGCGGACCACGAGCCGCGGCGAGACGTCGGGGAACAGCCGCGGGATCCCGATCGCGGCGAGCAGCAGCGTGATCGAGAGCGGGAGCAGCCGCGCCCCCGTCGCGAGCGCCGACAGCCCGAGACATACGGAGAGGAAGAGCGGCACGACGAAGAAGAGGCCCGCCTGCGCGAGGTACTGGAAGAAGAACATCAGCAGCCCGCCGCTCAGCTGCCGGTTTCGTAGCAGCCCCGGACGGACGAGCGGCTCCTCGCGACGGGAGACGCGCCGAACCTCCCAGCGTGAGAACACCCAGATCACGAACAGTCCCCCGATGATCAGCCAGATGGTCGGCGAGAGCCCGAACCACGAGGGCCCGTCCGCCATGGACTGGATCCAGCCCCACTCGCTCGAGCGCAGAACCCCGAAGACGAGCATCCCGAGCCCGGCTGCGGAGAGCAGCGTGCCGACGACGTCCAGGCGCGGTCGTTCCTCGACCGGCGCGTCGGCGATGCGGCGCGTGAGGAGGAGGATCGCGAGCACGACCAGGACCTCGCCCGCGAAGACCCAGCGCCACGAGAAGTAGGTCGTGAAGAAGCCGCCGATCAGCGGGCCGACCGCCACCGCGATCGCGCCGGCGGCGGCGACGAGGCCGTAGGCAGCGGGACGGCGCTCTGTTACGAAGTTCCCCGCCACCAGGGCGACGATCGCCGGCAGGATCAGCGCGGCGCCCACGCCCTCGAGGAACGACCAGCCGAACAGCAGCACGGGCAGGCTCGGCGAGATCGCGGTCGTGAACGACCCGCACCCGTAGATCACGCAGCCGATCGCAAAGGCGCGCTTCCGCCCGATCAGCGCGCCGATCTTCGCGCCCGTGATCATCAGCGACGCCATCACGAGCGTGTACGCCGTGATCGCTCCCTGGATGCCGGTGACGGTCGTGTCGACGTCCTTCGCGACCGTCGCGATCGAGACGTTCATCACGGAGGAATCCAGCGTCATCAGGAACTGGCCGGAGGCCAGCGTGAGCAGCACGAGCGTCGCGCCGCTCGCGCGTGGCGAAGCCGCTACGTCCGCGGTCGTCACACCTTTGCCGGCTCGATCCTCGCGGGAAGGAATATCGCCGCCGCCAGGCCGATCGCGGCCGCAACCGCAAGCGCGCCCATCGCCAGCGCGTACGCCTCGTTCCCGGTGCCGACGCCGGAGACGAGAATCGTCCCGGCGATCGCGGTGCCGAAGGACGAGCCCAGGTTCGACACGCTGCGCGAGA
>JBKPHH010000025.1:0-46339 GCA_046729795.1 Actinomycetota bacterium
GCGCCGCGACTGGGCCTTCCGCCGCCTGCGCCTCCCGTACGAGCCAGCTCTGGAGCGAGGACTCAGCCGGCGGCTTCTCGCCCCGCTCTGTCTCCAAGGTTCCGCCGAGACCGTGCTCCGGCCAGGCGACGAGGCCGGCCCAGGAGATCCCGCAGGCGCCTTCGAGCCGTGCGTAAAGCCGGTCGAACACGTCGATGCGCTCCTGCCCGTCGACGCAGAGGCTTCGCAGCGCCGCGGCGAGCCTTGCCGCACGGAAGCGCCGCAGGCCGTAGAGGAGGATCCCGAGCCCGGCCAGCGTCGCGCCTGCGGCGAGCACCTCGACGCGCTCGAGCCCGCCGCCAACGAGGGCGAGCGCCAGCCCGAACAGGGCAAGCAGCTCCGGGCGCACGTGCAGGTCGCGCGCGCCGCGGACGTGCGGGAGACGGTGTGGAACGGCCGCGTCGCGCAGCTCGGTCAGCTCGTCCTTCGTCAGTACCGACGCCGGATCCTGGCCGCGTTGGACGGCAACGAACGCCTTCGCGATGGCGGGGTGGAACTGGGTGCCGGTGTTGCGCTCGATCTCCTCGAGCGCCTCCTCGCGGGTCAGGCGCGCGCGAAACGCACGCTCCGTGGTCATCGCGTCGAAGCTGTCGGCGACGATCAGGAAGTGCGAGGCGAGCGGCAGCTCGCGCCCGTCGACGCCGTAGTAGCCCGCCCCGTCGTAGCGCTCATGCTGGAACTCGACCGCCTTCGCCTGCTGCGCGGCGAAGCTGAAGCGCTGGAGGAGGCGTGCGGATAGTCGTGGCGCACGATGGACGGCCGCCCATTCGGAATCGTTCAGCCGGTCGGGCTTGCGGAGCACGGATGCGTCGACGCCCACCTTGCCGAGGTCGTGAAGGCGCCCTGCCCAGCGCAGCCGCGCCACGTCGGCCGGAGGCAGGCCGAGCGCCCCGGCGAGCTCGCCCACGTAGCCGGCGACCCGCGCGGAATGACGGTAGGTCGTCGGGTCTCGTTCGTCGACGATGTTCGCAAACGTCTCGAGCGCTCCGGCGAGATCGCGCCTGAGCTCGACCAGGCGAGCGTCCGCGCGGTCGATCAGCAGAAGCACCGGAACGAGCGCCAGGAGGTTCCATTCGTTGCCGCCCGCGAACAGCGCGATCAGCACCGCAAGCGCGGTCTCGCCGACGAGGGCGACCGGATCGGCCTGCGGCGCATGCCACGGCAGCGCGAGCGTGACCAGCAGCCACCTCGCTCCCCAGTAGGCGCAGGTCAGCGCGACGAGGGGAATGACGTCGTCGGGAAGCTGCAGAGACCCGACGTGCCCGCCCGCGAACTCGAAAGCCGTGCCTGCGGCGAGAGCGCTGAGCGCCAGGAGCGACGCCCGGAGGAAGATCCGCAGCCAATCCGCGTCCTGAAATCGCTTGACGCAGAGGACCGCGGTCGCCGCGACGACGGCACCTGCCCAGGGGCCGGCGACGAGAACGGCGGCCAGCTGGACGGGAACCGTGAGTGTGAACGGCCGCGTTTCGATCGGATCCTCGACGAGCTCGTCGCCGGGATCGAGCATCTCTGCGACGATCGCCGCGGCCGCGAAGAGCGCGACCGTGGTCAGCGAGGCGGAGGCGAGCTCATAGGCCGAGACGACGATGGCGGCAAAGCCCAGCGCGATCGTCCCGAGCACGGGCAGAGGCGCACGCATGCCGCATCTATCGGTTGCGGCGGCGTTTCCGCTTAGTGGGCGATACTTCGTACGTGCCTGACGGCGTGATGAAGATCATCCCTCTCGGCGGGCTCGGCGAGGTCGGCAAGAACATGACCGTGTTCGAGCTCGACGGCCAGGTGGTCGTCGTCGACGCTGGGCTTGCGTTCCCGCGCGACGAGCACCTCGGAGTGGACCTGATCCTCCCGGACTTCGGCTACCTGGGCGAGCCCGACCGGACCGTGCGCGCGGTGATCCTCACGCACGGACACGAGGACCACGTCGGTGCGCTCCCATACCTGCTGCGCGAGGTCCGCGTCAAAGAGGTCTGGGCGACGAGGCTCACGCTCGGCCTGGTCAAGTCGAAGCTCGACGAGCACGGTCTGCTTCGGGCATCGGAGCTCAGGGAGATCGAGCCGGAAGGCCCGCCGATCGAGCTCGGCCCGTTCCGTGCCGAGTTCGTGCGCGTCGCGCATTCGATCCCGGATTCGGTCGCGGTCGTGATCGAGACGCCTGCGGGCCGGGTGCTGCACACGGGCGACTACAAGCTCGACCACACGCCGGTCGACGGTCTGCGCACCGACGTCGGGCGCCTGGCGGAGCTCGGTAACCGTGGAATCGACCTCTTGCTCGGCGACTCGACGAACGCCGAGCGGCCGGGCGTGACGGGCTCCGAGCGGCTCGTCGGCGAAGCGTTTCGCCAGATCATCCCGCAGCGCACCGGCCGGATCCTCGTCGCCTCGTTCGCGTCCAACGTCCACCGCATGCAGCAGGCGATCGACGTGGCCGTCGACGTCGGGCGCAAGGTGTGCGTGGTCGGGCGCTCGATGCGCAAGAACCTCAACATCGCGCGCAATCTCGCCTACATCGACATGCCCGAGGAGTCGCTCATCCGTCCGGCCGAGCTCGAGAACTATGAGCCCGGAGAGGTCCTGATCCTGTGCACGGGCAGCCAGGGAGAGCCCCTCTCGGCGCTCGTCCGGATCGCCTATCACGACCATCCGGCGGTGCACGTGGAGCGCGGCGACACCGTGATCATCTCGGCGCGTCCCGTCCCCGGCAACGAGCTCAGGGTCCACGACGCGATCAACCAGCTGGCCCGCGCCGGCGCCGAGGTACTGCACCAGGAGAACGCGCCCGTGCACGTCTCCGGCCACGGGCACGCCGAGGAGCTGCGCACGATGATCGCGCTCGTCCGGCCAAAAAGTGTGATGCCCGTGCACGGCGAGTTCCGCATGCTCGCCGCGCACGCACGCCTGGCCGAGGAGGGCGGGGTTCCCGAGGACGCGATCGTCCTGGCCGACAATGGATCGGTCGTGGAGCTCTCGGCTTCGGGAGCGCGGGTCGTCGATCACGTCGAGGCGGGAGTGACGTTCGTCGACGGCCTCGGGGTGGGCGATGTCCACGACGTGGCCCTGCGCGACCGCCAGCATCTCGCCGAGGACGGCGTCTTGATCGTCGTCGCCACGCTCGCGAGCACGAACGGAGCGCTCGCGGGGACGCCGGAGCTGATCGCGCGGGGGTTCGCGGATTCAGAGCCGTTGTTCGAGGAGATGCGGCAGGAGGCTGAGCGGGTTCTGCACGAGCTTCTGTCCCAGAACGTCGTCGAGATCAAGCTGCTTCAGGAGCATTTACACGACGGCTTGGGGCAGCTGATCTACGATCGGACTGGGAGACGCCCAATGATCCTTCCAGTGGTTGTAGAAATATGAGCACCGTTGCCCGGGAACCGGGCTGGTCGTACGTGCTCGAGGAGCACGCCGCCGAGGAGGCGACGGTGCAACGCCTCGTCGGCCAGCTCAACGCCTGCGAGGTGGCCGCGATTGCGTTCTGCCGGCTGCTCGAACGCTGGGCAAGGGGCGAGCCGGTGCCGTCGACGCCCGGACGCCGCCAGGCCGCGCTGAGGCGGGCGGCCGATCGTGTCGAGACCGCGCTCGTGGGTCTCGAGACCCCGCTCGGACGCTATCTGCTCGAGCTCGAGCCCGACCGTGCGGAGGGCCGGTCCTGGTACGGCGCACCCGGCGCCGCGGAGCTGCTCGAGTGGAAGCCGATCCTCGACCGCGCGGGCGTCAGCGCATGCCCGATTCGCGTCGCCCAGTCCTATCTCGAGCTCGCCGTCTTCGTCCGCGCCCTGCAGGGGCTCGCCGACGCGGCTCGGATCGACTCGTCGCTCGACCGCTCAGCGCTCTGGGCGGGGCTGTTCGACCTCCGCGAGAACCTCCTCGGCAGGACCGTCGAGGACCTCCGCGCGCTCGCGGCCTAGCTAGGCAGCCAGAAAGGAGCGCGGGGCGGCGCGTCGAAGCGAGCGCCCATGCCGCGACGGCGGAAGAAATCGCGCTCCCTGAAACCGCGGACCCCCGCGCGCATCCGGAAGAAGAAGCGCAGCGCGAAGACCACGCGTGGCCACCAGCATCCGGAGCTGATCGGGCTTGTGCTCGTCGCCTTCGGCGCGTTCCTCGCCACGGTTCTCTACCTCGGCTGGAGCGGCGGCTTCATCGGCTTCCTCGTCGTCGACGCGCTCGACGCGCTGATCGGCGGCGCCTCGTACGCGCTCCCGGCCGCAATGCTGATCGTCGGCGGCTTGATGCTCTTCCGGAGCGAGCTCGTCGAGCTGCGCCCGTTCAGGACCGGTCTCGTCGTCTTCGCGGCCGGGCTTCTGATCACGCTCCACGGCGGCGCGCTCGGTGGGGGAGTCGCCGATCTGATCGGGATCGCCCTCGGCGGCACGGGCACTGCGATCGTGGGCCTCACGCTGCTGATCGCCGGCACGCTGCTACTGACGGGCGCGTCGGTCGGGGCGATCCTCCGGCGCTCAGGCCACGTCATGCGCACCGCTGCACGCCGCACGTTCACCGCTCCGGAGGCGCCGCCGCTGCGGGTGATCGAGAACCCCGACCCGCTTCCCGTTACACCGCCGCCCGCGCCGCTCGACGCGGCGGAGGAGTTCCCCGAGCTCGTGAGCGAGCCCGGGCCGGTGCTCGTCGAGGAGCCGGACTCGATCAGCGACCAGACGAGCCTGTTCGAGGTCGAGTCGAGCAAGGCCGAGTACCGCCTTCCCGACCGCGAGCTCCTGCGCACCTCGCCTCCTTCGAACGGGTCGTCGGCCGAGACCTCGGCCCGCGTCGCGGACGCCCTTGTCCAGACGTTGGCGCACTTCGGCGTCGAAGCGAGCGTGCTCGGTCAGATCTCGGGCCCGCGCGTCACCAGGTACGAACTCCAGCTGGCGCCGGGAACGAAGGTCTCCAAGGTCGCGGCCCTGAAGGACGACCTCTCCTACGCGCTCGCGACGACGGAGATCCGCATTCTGGCGCCGATCCCAGGGAAACAGGCAGTGGGCGTCGAGTTGCCGAACGCGAGCCCGAACCTTGTGACCCTGGGAGACATCTTCGACGACCTGCCCGGGACGGCGAGCCCGCTGTCGGTCTGGCTCGGCAAGGACATCTCCGGCAGCGCCGTGTGGACCGACCTCGCCCGGATGCCGCACATGCTGATCGCCGGAACGACCGGCTCGGGAAAGTCAGGTTGCATCAACACCGTCCTGACGTCGATCCTGCTCCGCGCAACGCCGGACGAGGTCCGAATGATCCTGATCGACCCGAAGCGGATCGAGCTCGGCTACTACGAGGCGATCCCGCACCTGCTGACGCCGGTCGTCTCGAGCCCGAAGGAGGCGGCCGCGGCGCTGACCAACATCGTCGGCGAGATGGAACGGCGGTACGAGCGCCTGTCCTCGGTTCGCGCGCGCAACCTGCCGGAGGCGAACCGCGCGCTGCGCTCCCGCGGCGAGCCGACGCTCCCGTATCTCCTCGTCGTGATCGACGAGCTCGCAGACCTGATGATGATCTCGCCGCAGAGCGTCGAGGACGCCGTGATCCGGCTCGCTCAGAAGTCCCGTGCCGTCGGAATCCACCTCGTCCTCGCGACGCAGCGCCCTTCGGTTGACGTGATCACCGGGATGATCAAAGCCAACGTGCCGTCGCGGATCGCATTCGCAGTCTCGAGCCAGACCGACTCCCGCGTGATCCTCGACCAGGCCGGCGCCGAAAGCCTGCTCGGCCAGGGCGACATGCTTTTCAAGCCGCTCGGCACGTCCCGCCTGCAGCGTCTCCAGGGCGCCTACGTCAGCGAGGAGGAGATCGCCCTCGTCGTGGAGCAGTGCAAGGGCCAGCGCGAGCAGGAGCTGGACGAATCGCTGCTGGCCGTCCCCGAGCCCGAGGACCTCGAAGAGGGCGACGAGGACTTCGACCCGGATGAGGATCCGCTGCTCGACAAGGCGATCGAGATCGTCGTGCAGACCCAAACGGCGTCCGTCTCGCTCATTCAGCGGCGCCTGCGGGTCGGGTACACGCGGGCCGGCCGCCTGATCGACATGCTCGAGCGCCGCGGCATCATCTCGGGCTACGAGGGCTCGAAACCGCGGCGCGTTCTGGTCGACGAAACGGCTCTACAGCGCGTCAGCACCAACTAGAAGCGCCCGTTTACGTCTTACATTTCGAGGACTCGCCTGGACCGAGGCCGGCGGGTTAAAGTCATCAAAACTCCCTAGGGGCAGGAGGGGAAAAACACGTGAGAACCAAGAGAATGTTGCTGTGGCTGGCTGTCGCGGCGCTTGCGGCGACGATCGTCGGCGCTACGGCCAGCGCACAGCGGGCCGCGACCATCAGAGTCGCGGTGGTCACCGACATCGGTGGCATCAACGACAAGGGCTTCAACAGCCTGTCGGTCAAGGGCCTGAGAACCGCGCAGCGGAAGCTCGGCGGGATCAGCGGCCGGGTGTACATCACCCAGACGGCCAACGATCGCACGCCGAACCTGCGGGCGGCGGCTCAGGCGGGCTACCAGCTGGTCTTCCCCGTGGGCGTGCTGTTCGCCTTCGGGCCGCTCGACCAGGTTGCGCCGGCGTTCCCGAGGACGAAGTTCGCGGGCGTCGACGTGCCTTGGGAGTTCCTGTCGTCGAAGCCGCGGAACGTCCGCGGGCTCGTCTTCAAGGAGCAGGAGGCCGGATACCTCGCCGGGTACATCGCGGGCCTGACGATCAGGCTGCACCCGCACAAGGGCAGGCAGATCATCAGCGGCGTCGGCGCCAACAAGGTCGACGCGATCGTCCGCTTCCTCGCCGGCTACAAGGCCGGAGCGAGGAAGGCGAACCGCAGGGTCAGGGTGCTGCTCAACTACGCCAACGACCCGACCTTCAACGACCAAGCCAAATGCCGTGAGACGACGCTGAGCCAGATTGCACGCGGCTCGGGCATCGTCTTCGAGGCGGCAGGCGCCTGTGGTCTCGGCGGGCTCGATGCGGCCAAGCGGCGTGGTGTTTGGGCGATCGGCGTTGACGCCGATCAGGGCTACCTCGGCCGGCACATGCTGACGAGCGCGACGAAGCACGTCGAGGTCGCGGTCTTCGATGCGATCAAGGCCTTCAAGGCCAACCCGTCCCGGTTCACGGGTGGCTTCAACAAGGTCTACAACGTGCGGAACGGCGGCGTCGGCTACGGCAAGCTGAGCAAGAAGCTGTCGCTCAAGGATCGCAACTACATCACCGTCCGGGTCGAGCGGATCCGGAAGCTGATCGCCCAGGGCAAGATCAAGCCCCCGGCGAAGTAGAACTCTCGAACGTCTTAGGGGGGCGAGGCTCGGTCTCGCCCCCTTAGGATCTCCACGGATGGCCGACGAGGCGCGCGCCCCCGTCCTCGAGCTCCGCGGAATGACCAAGCGGTTTCCCGGCGTCCTCGCAAACGACCACATCGACTTCGAGCTTCAGCGCGGGGAGGTTCACGCGCTTCTCGGCGAGAACGGCGCCGGCAAGTCGACCCTGATGAACATCGTCTACGGGCTGTACCGCCCTGACGAGGGCGAGATCCGCGTCAACGGCAAGCCGATCACGCTGCACTCGGCGAAGGATGCGATCCAGCACGGGATCGGGATGGTGCACCAGCATTTCATGCTCATCCCGGTGATGACGGTGGCCGAGAACATCGCGCTCGGGTCGGAGCCCACACACGCAGGCGCCCTCCTTGACCTGAAGGCCGCCGAGAAGCGAGCTCAGGAGCTGGCGCGGACGTTCAAGTTCGCCGTGAACCCGCGGGCCCGCGTCGAGAACATCAGCGTGGGCCAGCAACAGCGGGTCGAGATCCTGAAGGCGCTCCATCGCGGCGCCGACATCCTCATCCTCGACGAGCCGACGGCAGTCCTCACTCCGCAGGAGGCGAACGAACTGTTCGAGATCCTCCGGTCGCTTCAGCGCGAGGGGATGTCGATCATCTTCATCAGCCACAAGCTGAACGAGGTGCTCGCGATCGCGGACCGGGTCACCGTTCTGCGCCGGGGGAAGAAGATCGACACGCTGCCGAGGACGGGGACGACCGAGGCCCAGCTCGCGAGGCTGATGGTCGGGCGCGAGGTGCTCCTTCGCGTCGAGAAGAAGCCGCCCGAGGTGGGAGACCCGTTGCTCGCCGTTGACGATCTCCGGGTGCTCGACGACCGCGACCTCGAAGCGGTCCGAGGGGTCACGCTTTCCGCCCGGGCGGGCGAGATCGTCGGCATCGCCGGCGTGGACGGCAACGGCCAGAGCGAGCTCGTCGAGGCGCTCACGGGCCTGCGCCGGCCGACTGCGGGGAAGGTAGTTGTCCGGGGCCGCGACGTCACCAAGGAGAGCACCCGCGACGTGCTCGAGCACGGCGTCGCCCACATTCCCGAGGACCGCCAGCGGCGCGGTCTCGTGCTCGAGTTCACGCTCGCCGAGAACCTGGCGCTCGAGGAGTACCGCAACGCGCCGAACTCGCGCTTCGGGTGGTTGTTTCCGCGGCGCCTGAACGCCCGGGCGCGCAAGCTCCTACAGGAGTTCGACGTGCGCGGCGGCGGGCCGCAGCCGCGCGCCGCGGCGCTCTCCGGAGGCAATCAGCAGAAGGTCGTCGTCGCCCGGGAGGTCGCGCGCGACCCCGACGTGCTCGTCGCGGCTCAGCCGACACGCGGCCTCGACGTCGGGGCGATCGAATACGTACACCGGCGCCTCGTCGAGGAGCGCGACGAGGGCCGCGCAATTCTTCTGGTCTCGCTCGAGCTGGACGAGATCCTCGGCCTCTCCGACCGGATCCTCGTCATGTACGAGGGCCGCATCGTCGGCGAGTACTCGCCCGACGTCAGCGAGGAGGAGCTCGGGATCGCGATGACCGGTGGGCGTAAAGAGAAGGAGGTGGCTTGAGCGAGCAGGAGCCCGTAAGCCCCGAGCCGGTCATTCCCCCCGAGGGAGAGGGGGTCCCGAGCGTCGCTGAGCGGTTCGTCGTCTATCAGCGCCTGGGCGGGATCGCCACGCCGCTCCTGACCATGCTCGTGGCGTTCTTCATCGGCGGACTTGTCGTCCTGTTCACGACGCACAAGAACCCGCTCAACACCTACCGGGAGATCTTCGAGGGAACTGGACTGACCTGGTTCTTCCACGTCGGGAGCAACGACATCAGCCTTCCGTTCAGCGACACCCGCGTCTGGTTCCCGTGGGACACGGGCTCGATCGCGGCACAGAACCTTCAGCAGACGCTGATCTACGTCGTCGTCCTGATCCTGACCGGGCTGGCCGTCGCGTTCGCCTTCCGGTGCGGGCTCTTCAACATCGGCGGACAGGGCCAGTACATCGTGGGGATGCTCGCCGCAGCCGAGGTCGGGATCTACTTCGCGGACATGCCGAAGCTGCCGCACGTGGTGCTCGCGGTGACCGCCGCGGCGCTTGCCGGGGCGGCGTGGGGAGGGATCGCGGGCTTCCTGAAGGCGACTGTAGGCGCCCACGAGGTGATCACGACGATCATGCTCAACTGGATCGCGATCTGGGTGGTGAGCTGGCTCGTCGGCGTCGGCGGGCCGCTTCAGGACCCGAACCCGAACCTCCAGTCCGTCGCGACGACGCAGTCGGTGTCCGAGAGCTCCAAGCTACCGGTGTTCTGGGGCCCGCCGACGCTGCAGGGCCTGCACATCGGGCTCTTCATTGCCTTCGCCGCTCTCGCCGTCTACTGGGTTGTTCTTAACCGCACGACGCTGGGCTACGAGGTGCGCGCGGTCGGGTTCAACCCGGAGGCCGCGCGCTACGGCGGGATCGGGGTCTCCCGCAACTACTTCCTCGCCATGGCGATTTCGGGGCTATTCGCCGGCCTCGCGGGCTCGATGGACGTTCTCGGCTGGCTGTTCAAGGTCGACGAGACGAGCGTCACGATCGCCTCCCAGGTCGCGTTCCTCGGCATCGCGGTGGCGCTCCTCGGGAGAAACAGCGCGATCGGCATCTTCTTCGCCTCGATCCTGTTCGGCGCGCTGCTGACCGGGACCTCGACGCGAAACCTCGATCCGGCGGTCTTCAAGCCTGAGCTCGCGGGGAACCTGACGCGGATCATCCAGGGCCTCGTCGTGCTCTTCGTGGGCGCGGACCTGCTGATCCTCTACATCTGGCACCTGCGGCGGAAGCTGCGGATGCCACGGAAAGCGGCGACCGAGGCATGAAACGTCGCTTGCGATGTCTCCTTCAGGCCGTGCCCGTGCGGCCGTCTGAACTGATCGGTCGATACGTCTTCCGTCAGGAGCTACGGCCGTGAGTGTCGGCGCGGAGGCAGTCCGGCGGCCCATGGCCACGTTCAGCCCGAAGGGCGTCGCGATCGTCGGGATCGTGCTCGGCGTCCTCGCTTTTTGGCTCGCGCTTCCTCCCGCAGCGATCCGCACGGTGCTCGTCCCGATCGGGCTCGGCGTCCTGGCGATCGCGGGTGGGGTCTACGGGATCACGGGCGGCGAGCGCCGCATCGGCTGGGGCGCGGTCGCCGCGGGGATCCTCGGCGCGATCGGCGGCATCGTGACCATGCGGGCGACGGTGCCGCATCTCGAGGCGGTGATCCTCTGGGGGCCGATCGTCGCGGCGACCCTCCGCTTCGCCACGCCGCTGACTTTTGCGGCGATCGGGGGCCTGTTCTCCGAGCGCAGCGGCGTCGTGAACATCGGGCTCGAGGGGATGATGCTCATGGGCGCGTTCTTCGGTGCCTATGGAGCCGACATCACGGACTCGTGGGTCGGCGGCGTCGTGATCGGGATGGCGGCCGGCGCCGCGCTCGCGCTCGTACACGCCGTTTTCTCGATCCACTTACGCGCCGACCAGATCGTCAGCGGGACGGCGGTGAACTTCTTGGCCCTCGGCATCACCGGCTACCTCTACATCGACATCTACAGCGACAAGCCAGGCGGGGGGACGCCGAACGATCTCGCGGCGGTTCCCGACGTCAACATCAACTGGCTCGACTCGATTCCGCCCAAATCGCTCGGCAACTTCCTCGACGCCGCGTTTGGATCGCTGAACCTGCTCGTCTGGCTGTCGTTCGTGGTCGTGATCGCCGCATGGGTCGTCATCTTCAAGACACCGCTCGGTCTGCACCTGCGCGCCGTGGGGGAGCACCCGCGCGCCGCGGACACGGTCGGGATCTCCGTGTACCGAATGCGTTACGCAGCGGTGACGACCTCGGGCGCGCTCGCCGCGCTCGGCGGAGTCTTCCTCTCGATCGGCTTCAGCCACTCGTTCACGGAGAACATGACCGCCGGCCGCGGCTTTATCGCCCTCGCCGCGCTGATCTTCGGCAAGTGGACGCCTTTCGGAGCGCTCGGCGCCACGCTGTTGTTCGGCTTCGCGAGCTCCGTCACGCCGCAGCTCCAGAACGTCGAATCCTGGTCGACCTACGGCACGCTCTTCTCGGCGCTGCCTTACCTGCTCACGCTGATCGCCGTCGCAGGGGTGATCGGCCGCTCGATTCCGCCACACGCCATTGGCCGTCCGTACCAGAAGCAATAGCCGGGAGCGCAACGGCGCGGCCTGGGGTGCGCTCCTGGTCGCCGTCCTCTCGCTCCTCTCGCTGCCCGCCGCGATCGCAGCCTCGGAGCGGCTCGAGGAGCTGACGCTGACGGTCGCGGTGGGGATCGGAGCCGGCCTCGGGGCGTTCTTCGCGCTCGCCGCGATCTCCTTCGGGCGCCGCGCCCGCTACAACTACGAGCGCTCGCTGGGCCGCGTCCGTGGCGCCGGAATGGCCCGCGCGGGGAGCTTTTTCGGTGTCGTCGGCCTGCTCGTGGCGATCACCGCAGGCTTGGCGCTCGCCTTTTTCGGGCTTTTGGTGCTGCTCGAGTAAATCGCGGGCCTTCGCGTCGATCGCAGCGGTTCGACCGGTCATTTCAGACGGATCGGAGGCAAACGCCTCCGATCCTGACCGGCGGCACCGCAAGCGGCGCCTCAGTCTAGAATCCTCCACTCTCCCGTGTTCGAGATCGGCAATTCCCTACGCGAGGCGCGCCTGCGCCAGGAGCTCGACTTCCCGGAGATCGAGCAGGCGACGAAGATTCGCGCCAAGTACCTGCGCGCGCTCGAGGAGGAGCAGTTCGACGTCCTGCCTGCGCAGACCTATGTCAAGGGCTTCCTGCGCACGTACGCCGACTACCTCGGCCTCGACGGCGAGCTCTACGTCGACGAGTTCAACTCCCGCTACGTCGTGGGGGAGGAAGAGCCCCCGCTCAGCATGCGGCGCACCACGTCCTCAGGACCGCCCCTCAGCAGCAGGATCGAGTCCCGTGGGGTCTTGCTCGCCCTGCTCGCGATCGGAGCCGTGTTCGCGCTCGTGATCGCCGCCTGGAAGTTCGGCTCGCCGAACAAGCAGCGCTACGAGGGCGTCGGGCCCGGGTCGGCGCAGCCGACGACGGTGGCGAGGCAGCCGCAGCAGCACGCGCGGACCCGCCGGCCGGCACCGTTGAGGACGAAGCTGGTGCTCACCGCGGCCTACGGCTCCTGCTGGCTCCAGGTCCGCGCCGGATCCGCGAGGGGCCCACAGGTGTACGAGGGCACGCTCGAGCAGGGGCAGCCGGTTGCCTTTTCGCCGCGCCGCCGGTTCTGGATCGCCGCGGGGGCTCCCGGCAACCTAGTCGCGCGGGTCAACGGGCGGCGAGTCGCGATCCCGGGGAACGGCACCTCGGGGAACTTCATCGTCGGTCCGAGCGGGTTCAGGCAGGCACCGAGCGGAGCTTGAGCCGCCCGCGGGCGGTCATTCTCGTCACGGGCAGTGAGCTCGTCCGTGGGGATCGACGCGATCTGAACGGGCCGCATCTCGCCCGCGACCTTGTGCGCCGAGGCGTCGAGCCCGCGCGCGTCGTCATCGTCGGAGACGACCCCGGAGAGCTCGAGGAGGCCATGGCCGAAGGACTCGAGGCCGACCTGTGCGTCATCTCCGGCGGACTCGGCCCGACGCACGACGATCGAACGGTGGAGACGCTTGCCCGTGTCGCTGGCCTGGAGCTCGAGGTCGACGGGACGCTGGCGAGCGAGATCGAGACCGTCTCCCGCCGCATCGCCGAGCGGCTGAAGCGGCCCTACGCCGACTTCGAGGCGGGCGTGCACAAGCAGGCGAAGGTGCCGGCCGGCGCGGTCTCACTCGGGCTGGCGGGGACGGCCCCCGGGCTCGTCGTCGAGACACGGGGGGCCGTCTGCGTCGTCTTGCCTGGGCCTCCGAGGGAGCTGCGGCGCCTCTGGGAGATCGCGCTCGAGTCGGAGGCCGTGAAGGCCGTGCTCGCGCGCGGCACGCCGCAGGAACGGCGCGTGCTCCGGTTCTTCGGCGCAAGCGAGTCGGAGGTGGCGAAGGCACTTGCCGACGCCGGCGGCGAGCCCGAGGGGGTGACCGCGACGATCTGCGCGCGGGAATTCGAGATCCACGTCGAGCTCTTCGGCCAGTCGGAGCCGATCGCGTTGGCGCTCCGGGAGGGGGTCGGCCGCTTTCTCTTCAGCGAGGACGAGCGCGGAATCGAGGAGATCGTGCTCGATCTGTGTCGCGAGCAAGGGCTCACGCTTTCGACGGCGGAGTCGTGCACCGGCGGATTGGTCGCGGCGCGCCTGACGTCGGTGCCGGGGTCGAGTGAGGTGTTCCTCGGCTCGGTCGTGGCCTATGCGGACGGCGTCAAACAGACGAGCCTCGGCGTTCCGAACAGCGTCCTCTCGGAGCACGGCGCCGTCTCCGCGGAGGCCGCCGCGGCGATGGCCGCGGGAGCGCGGAGCGCACTCGGCGCGGATGTCGCCATTGCCGTCACGGGCATCGCTGGACCGAGCGGAGGGACGGCGGAGAAGCCGGTCGGCCTCGTCTACCTGCACGCCGAAGGGCCCGGCCGCGCACTCTCGCGGGAAGCGCTGGTCCCAGGCGATCGGGATGCAGTCCGCGGCCGCGCGACGGCCGGCGCACTGCATCTCGTCCGGCGTCTCTTGACACGAAGCCGTGACGATTCCGCATGAATTCGCCTGCTAGCGTCGAGGGCCGTGAACGTCTTCGCCTGTTCTGCGCGCTCCGCCTGCCCGACGACGCCGTCTCGCGGCTCGTGGAGTGGCAGCAGGACGTCTTCAGCTCTGCTTCGGGCGTGCGCGTCCTTCGGCCGGAGCAGCTGCACGTCACGCTCGCGTTCCTCGGCTCGCGTCCCGTGGAGGAGCTGCAGCAGATCGCAGGCGCCCTCCGCAGGGCTGCAGCCGAAGCGTCGCCCGCGACGCTGTCCGTCAACCGTTATCGGGAGACGAGAAGCGTCGGCATGCTCGTCTGCGACGACGAGGCAGGGCGAGCGACCGCGCTCGCAGCCGACCTGTTCGAGCGGCTGGAGGCGCTCGGCGTCTATCGGCGCGAGCAGCGACCGTGGCTGCCGCACGTCACCGTCATCCGCTTTCGGACGCGGCCGAAGCTCTTTCCTCCACTACCCGATCTCGGAGCGGTCGTGACGTCCGATGCCGCTGTTTACATGTCCCTACTGCGGCCGACAGGGGCGCAGTACGAGGTGCTGGAATCAGTTGCCCTAGGAGGTAGATGACGTTGGATCGCGAGCAAGCTCTCGACACCGCACTCGGCCAGATCGAGCGACAGTTCGGCAAGGGCTCTGTCATGCGCATGAGCGACCAGGCCCAGGTCTCGGTCGGCGCCGTCTCGTCGGGCTCGCTCGGGCTCGATCTCGCGCTCGGGATCGGCGGATTGCCGCGCGGGCGCATCGTCGAGATCTTCGGGCCGGAGGCGTCGGGGAAGACGACGCTCGTCTACCACGCGATCGCCGAGGCACAGCGGCGAGGCGGGATCTGCGCGTTCATCGACGCCGAACACGCGATGGACCCCACGTACGCGAAGCGAATCGGCGTCAACATCGACGACCTGCTCGTCTCGCAGCCCGACACCGGGGAGCAGGCGCTCGAGATCGCCGAGCTGCTCATCCGTTCGGGAGCGCTGTCCATCGTCGCCGTCGACTCGGTGGCGGCTCTGACCCCCAAGGCGGAGATCGAGGGCGAGATGGGCGATTCGCACGTCGGCCTCCAGGCGAGGCTGATGAGCCAAGCGCTGCGCAAGCTCGCCGGCACGCTCAACCGCACCGACACGATCTGCATCTTCACGAACCAGCTGAGAGAAAAGATCGGTGTGATGTTCGGCAACCCGGAGACGACGCCGGGCGGCCGGGCGCTGAAGTTCTATTCCTCCGTGCGGCTCGACATTCGGCGGATCGAGACCCTGAAGGAGGGCGTCGAGGCAATCGGGAACCGTGTGCGCGTCAAAGTGGTGAAGAACAAGGTCGCGCCGCCGTTCAAGCAGGCGGAGTTCGACATCATCTACGGATCGGGGATCTCGTGGGAGGGCACCGTGCTCGACGCGGCGCTCGAGCGCAAGGTCGTGCAGAAGTCGGGCTCCTTCTACAGCTTTCAGGACGAGCGGCTCGGACAGGGCCGGCAGAACGCGACCGCCTTCCTGCGCGAGCACCCCGACGTCACCCAGCAAATCCTCATCACCCTGCAGGCCCAGCTCGGCGAGGGGCAGATCGCCTCAGCCCGCCTGCTGCCGTCCGTTGAGCAACCCGAGGCGGAGGCAACGCCGACGAAGGCCGCCAAGAAGGCAGAGCAGGAGGAGGCTGCGGCCGATGCCGACCGTGACGGCGCTAAGCCGCGTGCGGCCGGGGCGCGTGCGCGTTGAGCTCGACGGCGCGCACTGGCGGACACTCCCCGACGACGTAGCCGCACTCGCAGGCCTGCGCGAGGGCGTGCAGCTCGACCGTCCGCGCGCCCGCGCGCTCGCGCGCGAGCTGCGGCACGCGAAGGCGCTCGACGTGGCGACGCGCGCCCTCCATGCGCGCGATCTGACCGTCGACCGTCTGGACGAGCGGCTCGCCCAGCGCGGCGTCGCCCCGGCCGAGCGGCGGCAGCTCCTTGACGCCCTGAAACGAACCGGCGCCGTCGACGACCGAAGGTTCGCGCTCAGGCGCTCGGAGATCCTGGCCGACCGGGGGCTCGGTGACGCCGCCATCCGCGATGACCTCGCCCGTCGCGGTACGCCGCCGGAGCTCGTGGAGGAAGCGCTCGGCGCGCTGGAACCGGAGACCGTGCGGGCAGCCGAGGTCGCGCAGCGTCTCGGCGGCGGTGCTCGAGCGGCCCGGGCGCTGGCCCGCAAGGGCTTCCGGGAGGAGTCGATTGAAAGGGCGTTGCCGGAGATCGTTGCGGCGGAAGGCGCGACGGCGCTAGGATATGAGCCCTAAGCTCAAAATTTGCCTGCATCTTGAATGTTTCGAATCTGCCTGAGACAAGTGGTAACCGGGAAAACACGAGTTCGACGGAGGCCGCAGCAGGGCTGAGGTAGCGGCCAAACGAGGCCTGTCGCCGGGTCTCGTCACATACCGATTCGAGGCATGCCCTTGGTGCGGGCGCACGACGGGAGCGCCCCATGGTCATCGTCATCGGAATTCTGATCGGCGTCGCGGTAGGGGCGGTGCTTGCCTTCTTCGCCCTCCACGCGCTCACGGGTACACGCCTCGCGGCCGCGAGGCGCACACGCCAGATGCTGCTCGGCGAGGCCCGGCGTGAAGCCGATGCGCTGAAGCGCGAGGCGCAGATCGAGGCGCGTGAGCAGGTGGTCAAGCTGCGCGCGCAGGTGGAGGAAGAGGTCGGCGAGCGCCGTTCCGAGATCATCAAGATCGAGGAACGGGTGCTCTCCAAAGAGGAGGACATCGACCGGAAGCTGACCGAGCTCGCGCGGCGCGAGCAGGGGGTCGCGGACCGCGAGGTTCACTCCAAGCAGCTGCAGGAAGAGCTCAAGGCGGTACGGGACGAACAGCTGCACGAGCTCGAGCGGATCTCAGGGCTGACGATCAACGAGGCGAAGTCTCAGCTGTTCGGCAGGTCCGAGGAGCTCATCCGGCACGACCTCGCGCGCCGCGTGCGGCAGCTCGAGGAGGAGGCGCAGACGGAGGCGAAGCGGCGAGCGCGTAACCTCGTCGCGGACGCGCTGCAGCGGGTAGCCGCCAACCACGCCGCCGAGACGACGGTCTCGCTCGTCGAGCTGCCGTCCGACGACATGAAGGGGCGGATCATCGGTCGAGAGGGCCGAAACATCCGTACGCTCGAGCACCTGACCGGCGTCGACTTCATCATCGACGACACGCCGCAGGCGGTCGTCCTCTCCTCGTTCGACGGCATCCGGCGCGAGGTCGCGAAGCTGACGCTCGCGAAGCTGATCGAGGACGGCCGGATCCACCCGGCCCGGATCGAGGAGATGTACTACCAGTCGAAGGCGGAGATCGAGGATCACATCCGGCAGGCCGGCGAGCAGGCCGTCTTCGAGGCGAACTGCGGGCCGTTCCATGAGGAGCTCGTGAAGATCCTCGGGCGCCTGAGGTTCCGGACGAGCTACGGGCAGAACGTCCTCAAGCACACGCTCGAGGTCGTCCACCTCGCCGGGATCATGGCCTCGGAGCTGGAGGCGAGCGTGAAGACCGCCAAGCGAGCGGCCGTGCTGCACGATCTCGGCAAGGCGCTGACGCATGAGGTCGAGGGCTCGCATGCGCTGATCTCGGCGCAGTACGCGCGCCGCTACGGCGAGTCCGAGGCCGTCGTCCACGCGATCGAAGCCCATCACTACGAAGTGCAGCCGCAAACCGTGGAGGCCGTCCTCTTGATCGCCGCCGACGCGATCTCGGCTTCTCGCCCGGGCGCGCGCGGAGAGAGCCTCGAGCACTACATCAAGCGCCTGGAGGCCCTCGAGGAGCTCGCCGCCGACCGGCGGGGGGTCGAGAAGGTGTACGCGCTCCAGGCGGGCCGCGAGATCCGCGTGATCGTGCGGCCCAAGGAAGTCGACGACGACCAGGCCGTGCTGCTCTCGCACGAGATCGCCCGCGAGATCGAAGACCAGCTCGAGTATCCGGGCCAGATCAAGGTGACCGTGATCCGTGAGAGCCGTTCGGTGGACGTCGCCCGCAACGTTGCGAACGGCGGCGCCCAGCAGCCCGAGCGCCTCGCGCAGCCAGATCAGGCCGCTTAGGCGCTAGTTGCGCTTCGCAAGCGCCGCGGCAGCGCCGAGGCCGATGTAGACGACCCCGGACCCGTACTGGAGCATCCTTCTGCGCCGGCGGAGCAGGCTGCCGACCGTCCCGGCCGTGACCGCGTAAAGCGAGTCCGTGATCAGGCCGAGCCCGACGAAGGCGAAGCCGAGCACAAGCACCTGCGACCACACGCCTCCGCGGGCACCATCCACGAATTGCGGCAGGAAGGCGAGGAAGAAGAGCGCGGTCTTCGGATTCAGGATG
The DNA here is from genome assembly GCA_046729795.1 of Actinomycetota bacterium. Taxonomy (GTDB): domain Bacteria; phylum Actinomycetota; class Thermoleophilia; order Gaiellales; family Gaiellaceae; genus JBKPFU01. The sequence goes on from JBKPHH010000025.1 coordinate 18,257, forward strand.
TTGACCACCGCTCCGCGCAAGAACGCCCGTCGCAGAGGCTCGTCGCGTGGCGGTGCTGCCGCCGAAGGAGCGCGCTCGAGGAGCTTGCGTACACCCAGGTAGACGAGGTAGGCGGCGCCCGCGTACTTGACGACGCTGAAGGCGACCGACGAGGCGACGATCAGCGCGGACAGCCCTACGATCGCCGCCGCCACGTGCACCAGCGTGCCGAGATGCACGCCGGCGACCGAGGCGAGCCCGACCCGGCGCCCCTGCTCGGCGCTCTGGACGACGACGTAGAGCACTGCGGGTCCGGGAATGAGCAGGAGGGCCAGAGCCGCCCCCGCGAAGACCCAGAGCGCGCCGGAATCGGGAAAGACCACGGGTACCATTCTGCCCGTGCGCCGGTACCACGTGACCACGTTCGGCTGCCAGATGAACGCTCACGACTCGGAGCGCATCAAGGGCATGCTCGAGGATCTCGGCCTGGGAGAAGCCACCTCGCAGCAGGAAGCCGACGTGATCGTCTTCAACACCTGCACGATCCGCGAGAAGCCGGATCAGCGTTTCGCGGCGCACCTGGCACAGGCGCGCGCCCTGAAGGAAGCGGATCCGGACAAGGTGATCGCCGTCGGCGGCTGCTACGCCGAGGCCCAGCGGGAGCGGCTCTTCGACCGGTACCCGTACGTCGACGTCGCCTTCGGTCCCGGCTCGATCCCGCACCTCGGCGACTGGCTGGGCGCGGGCGGCTTCGGGGTCGAGCGAGGCCGGTTCGGCCTCGAGGAACGGGAGTTCGCGAGCGGGCTTCCCATGCACCGCGAACGACGGTTCCAGGCCTGGGTGCAGATCTCGATGGGCTGCAACTCGAAGTGCGCCTATTGCATCGTCCCGTCGGTGCGGGGGAGGGAGCAGAGCCGCCGCCCGGGCGAGATCGTGGCGGAGATCACGCAGCTCGCCGCCGACGGCGTGCGCGAGGTGACGCTGCTCGGCCAGAACGTGAATTCCTGGGGCCGCGACCTGCTTCCCGAGATCAAAACCGAGTTCGGTGAGCTGCTGCGCGCGGTCGATCAGGTCGACGGGATCGAACGGATCCGGTTTACGAGCCCGCACCCGAAGGACTTCCGCGAGCCCGTGATCGAAGCCATGGCCGCCTGCGCCTCCGTCTGCGAGCACACCCATCTCCCACTCCAGTCAGGCTCGTCGCGGCTGCTGAAGGCGATGCGCCGGACGTACAGCCGGGAGCGCTACCTCGCGCTCGTGGAGCGCATGCGCGCGGCGATCCCCGATCTCGCGCTCACGACCGACCTGATCGTCGGCTTTCCCGGGGAGACGGAGGACGACTTCAGCGAGACGCTCGAGGTCGTGGAGGAGGTCGGCTTCGACGGGGCCTACACGTTCGTCTTCTCGCCACGCAGCGGGACGGAGGCTGCGACGATGCCCGACCAGGTTCCGGACGAGGTCAAGCACGACCGGATCGAGCGCCTGATCGAGCTCGTCCAGCGGGTCGCGCAGGTGCGGAACGCCGAGCGGGTGGGACGGACCGAGGAAGTGCTCGTCGAGGGCCCGAGCCGCACCGATCCGTCGTGCCTGCGCGGAAGGACCCGCCGAAACATCACTGTCAACTTCTCGGGCACCGCGCTTCCCGGCGACCTCGTCGACGTCGCGATCGAATCGGCGACTTCGACCACGCTGCGCGGAACACAAGTCCGGGCGCTTGCCGCCTAAGACACTTCTCTGGGACGGCTGTCTCAACGTCCGCGACCTCGGCGGCCATCCGACCGAGGACGGAGGTGAGACGCGGCTCGGCGCCGTCGTCCGCGCCGACAGTGTGCGCGAGCTGAGCGACGACGGCTGGAAGTCGTTGGTCGACTACGGGGTGCGCACGATCGTCGATCTCCGCCTCGACAGCGAGCTCGCCGCCGATCCCCCGCGCCGGATTCCGGTCGCAGTGGTGCATGTTCCGGTCCTGCCTGAGCTCGGCACGCCCTTCTGGGACGAGATCGATGCGACGACCCTCTCGATCGAAGACCCGGTCGAAGAGCGCGCCCGCGTGTATCTCGCGTTCCTGGAGAGCCACGGCGCCAATTTCGGGCGGGCGGTGTCCGAAGTCGCTCGTGCCGCCGACGGGACCGTCCTCGTGCATTGTCTGGGCGGCAAGGACAGAACCGGGATCGTCGCCGCGCTCTTGCTGCGCCTTGCCGGCGTGTCGATCGAGGAGGTCGCCACGGATTACGGGTTGAGCGAGGAGGCGCTACGCGAAGACCTGGCCGCGTGGGTCGCCGAGGCCGAGACCGAGACCGAACGCACGAAGCGACAGCGGATCGGCGCTGCGCCGGCCGCCGCGATGAGCACGGTGCTCACCGAGCTCGAGGCCAGGCACGAGAGCGTGCGTACCTATCTCACGCAGGTCGGTGTCGGGGAGGCCGACCTCGACCGAGCGCGCGCACGGCTCCGTGACTGACCCCGTCCTTGCGATCTTCGGGCCGACGGCGTCGGGCAAGACCGCCGTCGCGGAGGACCTCGCCCGCAGGCTCCCTGTCGAGCTCGTGTCCGCCGACGCGATGCAGGTCTACCGCGGCTTGCCGATCCTGACCAACCAGTCCGAGGAGCAGGCGCACCTGGTGGGGATCTGGGACCTCGACCACGTCGGCTCAGTCGCGGAGTACCAGGCGCTCGCGCATGCGGCGGTCGACGAGATCCTTGCCAAGGAGCACACGCCGATCGTCGTCGGCGGAACCGGCCTCTATCTTCGCGCCGCGCTGGTCGATCTCGGTGTTCCGCCGGCGCCGGAGCCCGGACGCCGCGAGCACTGGGAGCGGCGCTACGACGAGCTCGGGGCGGAACAGGCGCACGAGCTGCTGGCCGAGCAGGATCCCGAAGCGGCGGCCGCGATTCACGCCAACGACCGCAGGCGAGTCGTGCGGGCGCTCGAGCTGGCCGAGGCCGGCTCCTCCCTCAGGCCCGGCGAGGACCGGCTCTGGAGCGAGCGGTTTCGCCACCCGACGATCGTCTTCGGCCTCGAGCTTCCGAAGGACGTGCTCGAGCAGAAGATCGTCGAGCGCACGCACGCGATGTTCGAGCGTGGGGTGGAGGAGGAAGTCCGCCGCGCGCTGGAGCGGCCGATCTCGCAGACGGCGCGCACCATCCACGGGCTGCAGGAGATCGCGGAGCTCCCCCGCGAGGAGGCGATCGAGGCACTGATCGTCCAGACCAGGCGGTACGCGGCCTACCAGCGGAAATGGATGCGCCGCATTCCGGGCCTTGTTAGCGTCAGTGCAGATCGCACTCCCAGCGAGACAGCGGATGAGATTCTCGAAGTGGCACGGACTCGGCAACGACTACCTGCTCGTCGAGCGGGCTGAGCTCGCGTTCCAGCTCACGCCCGAGCGTGTCCGCAAGCTCTGCGACTACCACTTCGGAATCGGTTCCGACGGCATCCTCGAGGTCGTCTCCGCCAACGGCGACCGGGCCGAGGTCGTGATCTGGAACCCCGACGGCTCGACTGCGGAGCTGTCCGGCAACGGCACCCGCATCGCCGCGCGCTGGCTCGCGCGCAGAAGCGGCGCCGATACCGTGCTCATTCAGGTGGGGCCGCGCGAGGTCACCGCGCACATGCGGGAGGGAGCGCAGGTGGAACTCGACGTCGGGCGGGTCGAGGTCGGGCCGACCGAGACGATCGACGTCGACGATGAGGCCGTGGAGCTGACCCCGGTCTCGGTCGGAAACCCGCACGCGGTCATCCGCCGGGAGCCTGACCGAACCGAGCTGCTCCGTCTCGGACCGCTCGTCGAGAACCACCCACGCTTTCCGGAGCGGACCAACGTCCAGCTCGTGCGCGTCGACGCGAAGGGCGAGCTGACGGTCGGCGTCTGGGAACGTGGGGCGGGGGAGACGCTCTCCTCGGGCACGAGCGCCGTCGCCGCCTCCGGAGCGGCTGTCGCGAACGGCTGGTGCAAGAGCCCGGTGACTGTGCACCTCGCCGGCGGGAACCTCCTGGTCGAGCTGGACGACCGAATGAACGCGCACCTGACCGGTCCAGCGGAGGAGATCTGCCTCGTCGAGCTCTCACAGGAGCTCCGGCTGTGAAGTTCGCCAAGCGGCTCGACGCCGTCCCGCCGTACCTCTTCGCCGAGCTCGAGCGGAAGATCGAGGAGAAGCAGCGCGAGGGCGTGGACGTGATCAGCCTCGGGATCGGCGATCCGGATCTGCCAACGCCCGACGCGGTGATCGAGGCGATGGCCCACAGCCTTCGCGATCCGGCGGCGCATCAGTATCCGAGCAATCGCGGCTCCGACGAGTTCCGCGAGGCGGCTGCAGCCTTCTACCGGCAGCGCTTCGGAGTCGAGCTGGATCCGGAGAGGGAAATCATTCCCGTGCTCGGGGGCAAGGAGGGCGTTGCGCATGTCGCGCTGGCGCTGCTCGACCCCGGCGACCTCTGCCTGTCTCCCGATCCCGGCTATCCGCCGTACACATCCGGGCCGGTCTTCGCTGGGGCCGAGGTGCACTACCTGCCCCTTCGCCGCGAGCACGGCTTCCTTCCTGATCTCGACGCGATCACGGCCGAAATCTGGTCGCGGGCGAACCTCCTCTTCCTGAACTATCCGAACAACCCGACCGGCGCCGTGGTCGCGGAAGGCTTCCTCGAGCATGCGGTGGAACGTGCGCGGCGGGCCGACGTGGTCGTCGTCCACGACAACTCCTACTCGGAGATCTGCTTCGGCGGCTACCGGGCGCCCAGCTTTCTCGAGACACCGGGTGCGAAGGAGGTCGGCGTGGAGATCTTCTCGCCGTCGAAGGGCTGGAACATGACCGGATGGCGGAGCGGCCTGATCGCCGGCAACGCTGACGTGATCGAGCGCTACCGGCATTTGAAGACCAATCTCGACTCGGGGATGTCCCTCGCGCTCCAACGCGCGACGATCGCTGCGCTGACGGAGGCGGCGGACTTCCCGCGCGAGATGTCGAAGGTGTACGAGCGCCGGCGAGATCTCGTTGCCGAGGGTCTGGACGCGATCGGGATCGCCGTCGAGCCGCCCAGGGCGACCCCGTACTTCTGGGCGCCCGTCCCCGAAGGTCACACCTCGGAGTCGTTCGCCGAGCTCGTGCTCGAAGAAGCGGGCGTCGTCGTCGCGCCCGGGCCGGCCTACGGGCCGAGCGGGGAGGGCTTCTTCCGGATCTCGCTGACCGTGCCCGACGAGCGGCTCGAAGAGGCCGTCCGGCGCATGGAATCTTCCCTGCAAGCCGCTACCATCCGGGCGTGACGCTACGCCAGCCGGATCCCGCGCCGGGTGCGGAGCCCGAGCGTGGGTTCGTCCTCGCCGTGCTGGCTCCCGGCGCCGACGACGACGACGAGCTCGACGAGCTGCGCGAGCTCTCCCGCACCGCCGGGGTCGAGCCCGTCGGCGAGCTCGTCCAGCACCGGCCACACCCGGAGCCGCGCACGTACGTGGGTAAGGGAAAGCTCGAGGACCTGAAGCAGGCGTTCTCGAACGCAGGCGCGGAAGCGCTGCTCGTCGACCACGAGCTCTCACCCGTCCAGCAGCGCCGACTCGAGGACGCGCTCCAGGCACGCGTCGTCGATCGAACGCAGTTGATCCTGGACATCTTCGCCCAGCACGCCGTCAGCGCCGAGGGGAAGCTCCAAGTGGAGCTCGCACAGCTCGACTACAACCTGCCGCGTATGCGGGGCCTGTGGCAGCACCTCGAACGGCTCGGCGGCGGAGTGGGGACGCGCGGCCCCGGCGAGACGCAGCTCGAGACCGACCGGCGCCTGGCGCGCCGGCGGGTCTCGCTTCTTCGCCGCAGGCTTCGGAACCTCGCCGCGCAGCGCGAGACGCGGAGGAAGTCGCGCCGTCGCGCGGAGACCCCGACCGTCGCGCTGGCCGGCTACACCAACGTGGGGAAGTCAACGCTGCTGAATGCGCTCACCGACGCGGAGGTCTCGGTCAACGACCGCCTGTTCGAGACGCTCGACCCGACGACGCGCGGCTTCGCCTTCGACGGGCGTCGGTATCTCGTGACCGACACGGTGGGCTTCATCCGCCGCCTGCCGCACCAGCTCGTCGAGGGATTCGCGGCGACGCTCGAGGAGACCCTCGTCGCGGATCTCGTGCTCCACGTCGTCGACGCTTCCGCGACCGACGCCGAGCTCGAACGGATGAGCGAGGCGGTGCACGAGGTGCTGGCCGAGATCGGCGGCTCGGAACTTCCGACGCTCGTCGTCCTGAACAAGGTCGACGCAGTCGACTCGCTTCGCCGGCGGCGGCTGGCGAGCAGGTTCCCAGACGCGGTGCTGGTCTCGGCGCTGACGGGCGACGGTCTCGACGAGCTTCGCGCGCGGATCGCAGCTCAGTTCGCCGAGCGGTTCGACGACGTGCGGCTCCTGCTGCCCTACGAGGAGGGGCGCGCGCTCGCCGACCTCTATGCGCTCGGGGCGCCGATCCAGGAGCGCATGGATCTCCCCGAGGGTGTCTTCATCCGTGCTCACCTCCCGCGACGGGAGCTCGCGCGCTTTGCCCGCTATCTCATCGCCGAAGCGGATGAGGCTTCGCTCTCGTCCGCGTCGTGACGGAAGTCTTTATCCGCCGGCTGCGTGACGACGCGGTCGTCCCTGCCCGCGCCTATGCGGGTGACGCCGGGCTCGACCTCGCGGCCTGCGAGCGTCACGAGCTCGGACCGGGGGAGAGGGCGGTCGTCGGCACGGGGCTCGCCGTTGCGATCCCCGAAGGCCACGCGGGGTTCGTCCAGCCTCGCTCCGGCCTTGCCGCGGAGCACGGGATCACGATCGTGAACACGCCCGGCCTCGTCGATTCCGGCTATCGCGGGGAGGTGCGCGTGGTTCTGCTCAACACGGACCGCGCGACGCCTTTCGTGGTCGAGCCGGGCATGCGGATTGCCCAGCTCGTCGTCGTCCCCGTGCCCGAGCTCGAGCCTGTCGAGGTCGAGGAGCTGCCGGACAGCGAGCGCGGCGTGCGGGGCTTCGGCTCCACTCGCGCGTAATGGAACCGCGAATCCGCGTCTCGGCGATTCTCCGCTGGCAGGAGCGGATGCTGCTCTGCCGCCACGAGAAGGGCGAAAGGCAGTACTGGCTCCTGCCCGGCGGTGGCGTTAATTCCGGAGAGAGCCTGGTCGACGCGCTCCGCCGCGAGCTCGCAGAGGAGGTGGGGATCGGCGAGGAGATCGCCGTCGAGGGGCCCGTGGCGATCGTCGACTCGATCGCTCCGATCAAGAGCTTCGCGGCCAAGCACGTCGTGCACATCATCTTCGCCGGCGACCTCGGCCAGCGGTCTCTCGAGGCGGTCACGTCCAGGGACGCCGCGGTTCGCGGGCATCGGCTCTTCGGCGTCGACGAGCTCGACGACGTCGTGCTGCACCCGCCCATCCAGCGCTTCCTCCGACGCTGGCGCCCCGGCGACCCCGTGGTCTACCTGGGCGCGCTGTGGGCCCCGTGACGCGAACCTTGTAACAGGGTTTGTGTTGCATCACCTCTCCTGAAAACACCCTCCCGAGCGTTCGAAATCGCCGAGGCAAGCCCCACGAGAGAGGGAGTGATGCAACACAAAGTCTTGGAGAGCTGCGCCGTTAGAAGCGGCCGCCGCGGGCGCGGGCGCGCCCGGCCGAGACCTCGTGTGCCTCGCGTTCGAGGTCGTCCGGCAGCGGGTCGAGCTGCGGCGGATCGCCGCCGGCCTGGTGCGCGATCGCTTGGGCGAGAAGCCAGTCGGCGAGCCACGGATTCCGCGGGAACAGTGGGCCGTGGAGGTACGTCCCGAGCAAGCGACCCACCCTGCAGCCCTCGAAGCCACTTTTCCCGTCGTTTCCGAATCCCGCGATCACGCGGCCGAGCGGCTCCGCGCCCTCGTCGAGGTAGGTGCGGCCGGCATGGTTCTCGAACCCGGCAAGTGTCCGTCGCACACCGGGCTCGAGCTCGCACTCGAGCAGGATGTCGCCGATCATGCGCCGCTTCCCGGCCACCGTGTGCAGCGGCAGGATCCCGACGCCGGGCTGCTCGATGCCGGCCTGGTCGCGATAGAAGCGGCCGAGCAGCTGATACCCGCCGCAGACGGCGAGCATCGCGGCGCCCCGTTCCGCCGCCTGCCGGAGCGCCTCGCCCTTCTCGGCCAACGCGACGGCGACGAGCGCCTGCTCGCGGTCCTGGCCTCCGCCGATGTAGTAGAGGTCATGCGCGGCAGGTTCGACCGCGTCGCGCGGGCCGATTCCACGCACCTCGAGCTCATGTCCCCGCCAGGCCGCCCGCCGCGCCAAGACGGCCATGTTGCCCCGGTCGGCGTAGATGTTCAGGTAGTCCGGAAACAGGTGCGCGACTCGAATCCTCACGCCGCACGCTCCCAGTACGGCCGGACGAAGCCGCGCCTTGCGACGATCTCACGCAGCGAGAGCATCGCCGTGTAGGTGGGGAGCGCGACCAGCTCGTCCCCCTCAGGCGTGAGCGCCAGTCCTCGATCCAGGCCGTCGGAGAGGTTCGGGATCACCTCGATCGACCGCTCGTCGAAGCCCGCGTACTTGAACCGGAGCGCCAGCTCTGCAGCCCGGCCACCGGTGACGACAATCCGTTCGAGCCCCTCGAGCAAAGGCTCGAAGTCGACGTCCCAGATCCAGGAAACGTCCTGGCCGTCCGCGATCTCGTCGTTGAGGGCGACCAACGCGCGCCGCGGAGCGCCGCCGGAGACGAGGGTGCGAACCGCCTCGTTCGCGCCGGCTGGGTTCTTGATCAGCAGCATGAGCAGGGTTTTTTCACCGATCGGGATGCGCTCGAAGCGCCCGAAGGCTGCGCTGAAACGCTCCAGGCCGGCGTGAATCTCGTCCAGCGAGGCGCCGAGCAGTCGCGCGAGCGACGCCGCCGCGAGCGCGTTGTAGACGTTGTAGATCCCGGGAACCGAGAGCTGCACCCGCCGGGGGCCTTCGGGCGTGACCAGCTCGAACGAGACACGGTCGAGCCCCTGAAGCCGGATGTCGCGGGCGAGGACATCCAGCCTCGGCCGCCCGTGCCCGCAGGCAGGACAGCGGTAGTCGCCGAGGTGGCCCACGTACGCAGCGCGGTACTCGTAGGGGGTTCCGCAGCGGACGCACCATTTCGAGTCCGCTGCGTGCTGCACGGCCGGATACCCCTGGCCCGGGTCGTCGAGGCCGAACACGATCGCGCCGGGACGTTCCCGCGCGAGGTCGCCGACCTGCGGATCATCCCCGTTGACAGCAAGCGCGGACTCGGCAGGGAGCGTACGGACGGCGTTCCGCCAGCGTTCGGCGACCAGTTCGAGCTCCCCGTACCGGTCGAGCTGGTCGCGGAACAAGTTGGAGAGGCAGACGGCGCGCGGCCGCAGGCGGCTTGCCACCTCGGGTAACGCCGCCTCGTCCACCTCGAACAACCCCAGTTCTGCATCCTTGGCGGCCACGAGTGTCGAGGCGACGCCGGAGACCAGGTTCGCTCCGGAGCTGTTGTGCGCCAGGCGAATGCGCGGAGAAAGGATCTCGGCGGCCATGGCTGTCGTCGTGGTCTTTCCGTTCGTGGCGGACACGACCGCCGAGCCGAGCGGCAAGCGCGCCGCCAGCCGGTCGACCGCACCGGGATCGAGCTTCCAGAGCAGCTTGCCGGGCACCGTGGTTCCACCGCCGGTCCGGGCGATTCGGGACAGCGACGCGGCCGCCCGCGCGAGCAGGATCTCCGCGCTCAGGGGAAGGCGTGGCATCGCCTTGACCGTACCCCTTTCGGGTCTGTGCGGTCACCCAAAGGAGGGAACTTCGCCCAGCCCTCACCCGGTAGGGGGATGAAGGCGATCCGGCGCAACCATAGGTTCCGCCCGTTCGAATGCGGAGTGCGGCGCACGGCGTCTCGCTCCTCTTCATTGGCTCATTACTGCGGCCGCGCCTGGCTAGGCGCGGAAGAGGAGATCGGAGGAAATGTTGCGGACAAACGGAGGCACTCGCGGGGAAACCCGCTCGAGCGCGCTCTGGGGAACGGGAAGTCGCGGCGGTGAATCCCGCTCGAATGCCCTTTGGGGCAAGGGCGGTCGCGGCCTCGTGACCATGCTGGCTGCTGTCTTCCTGCTCGGCATCCCGCTCGCTGCGGGCGCCAAGGACGGCTCGTCGGGCAGCGGGACGTACGTCTCGCCGAGCCTGATGAAGCTGGCGGCAGAGACTCCAGGCGCGAAAGTGAAGGTCATCATTCAGAGCACCGGCGGCGTTTCGGACGCGCAGGCTGCGTCCAAGCAGGCCGGCGGCTCGCTCCATCGGCGGCTCGGCATCGTCGGCGCCGTCTCGGCGGAGATTCCGGCAGCGCGGCTCAAGTCGCTCAGCCGGATGGAAGGTCTGACGATCACGCCCGACGCTCCCGTCAAGGTGAGCGGTGGGTCCGGCCTGTCCAACAACCAGATCTGGCCGTACGAGACTGGTCTGGCCAAGCTCTGGCCCGCCAGCTCGACGCCGGCGGAGACCGGACCGGCGATCGCGATCGTCGACTCGGGCATCGAGGCCGGCCGTGCGGACTTCGCCGGCCGGATCGTCGCGAACGTGAATCTGAACACCCTTCCGGGCAACTCGCCCGGCGACGGACGGGGTCACGGCACCTTCGTGGCGGGTATCGCCGCGGGGGCCGCGTCCGGGTACACCGGCGCGGCGCCGAACACGAGGCTCGTGGCAATCGACGTCATGGACGACACGGGCATGGCCCGCACGAGCGACGTGATCGCGGCGGCGAACTGGATCCTGGCCAACAAGAGCACCTACAACATCCGCGTCGCCAACTTCTCGCTCCACTCGGCGACGCCGAGCAACTTCTTCCGCGATCCGCTCGACCGGGCGGTCGAGCAGCTCTGGTTCAACGGAGTCGTGGTCGTGGCGGCGGCGGGCAACTATGGCCTTGCGGACGGGCCCAGCCGGGTCAAGTACGCCCCCGGCAACGACCCGTTCGTGATCACGGTCGGCGCCGTCGACATCGGCAACACGATCGGAATCGGCAATGACTCGATCCCGACCTGGTCGGCGTACGGGTACACCTACGACGGCTTCTGGAAGCCCGAGATCGGTGCGCCCGGCCGCTACATGGTCGGCCCGATTCCTGCCGGCTCGACGCTCGCCGTCGAGAAGGCGGCCAACATCACCGCACCGGGCTACATCCAGCTCTCCGGCACCTCGTTCGCGGCTCCGGCCGTGTCGGGTGCGGTGGCACAGTTGCTCGCCCGCAAACCGAGCCTGACCCCCGATCAGGTCAAAGGCGCGCTGATGGTCACGGCCAAGGAGGCTCCCGGGGTGGACAGCGGCGAGATCGGCGTCGGCGAGCTGAACGCGGCCAAGGCCGCTACGCAGACGCGGATCCCGAACCCGAACGCGGCTCTGAACCGGTTCGTCAAATCGGACTCGGGCGGATCGGGCAACAGCTTCGACGCGGTCTCCTGGACGGACGCGGCCCACGCAAGCGTCTCCTGGGACTCGGTCTCCTGGACTGACGTCTCCTGGACAGATGCGGCCTGGTCGCTCGTCTCTTGGACGGACGTCTCGTGGACGGATGTCTCCTGGACGGACGTCTCGTGGACGGACAGCACCACCATGGGCAACGTCAGCTGGCAAGACGTCTCCTGGGAGGACGCGGCCGAAGGCGATGCGAACTCGACGGACGGGTACAACCTGGACCCCGCCGACGTCGCGGAGCTCAACGCCGATCCCGACCTGGCGGTTGCAGCGAACGTGCTGCCCGCCGAACTCACCACTCCTCTTCCGTAGCCAAAAACGAGCGAGGCCGGGGCCGGTCTCGAACCGGCCCCGGCTCCCTCGTTCGGGGGATCTTTGCCCCGTCCCCGAATCGGGGGATGCCTGGGCTTCCCGACCGGCCTAGGTTCCCAGCAGAAGTGCGACGCGGCCCGGCCGCGTCACTGCGTCAACTACTTCTGTTCCTGCGGCCCGCGCTGTGCGCGGAGATAGGAGTCGGAGCAAGGATGAGGGTCGAGCTCCACAGAACCACCCGCTCCAACGCGCTTTGGGGCAGGGGTGGACGCGGCCTCGTCACGGCGCTCGTCCTGCTCGTTGCCTTGCTCGCGCCGGCGGCGGCCAGCGGCCACGGCGGCAAGTCCGGCAAGGGCGGCGGTGAGACCTACGTCGCGCCGCAGTTGCGGGACAAGGCCAAGAACAACCCCGGCTCGAAGCTGGACGTCATCATCCAGGCCGAAAGCGTCGCCGGCGCCGAACGTGCCTTCGGCGGCGTCGGGGTGTTGCGGAAGCGCCTCGGGCTCGTTCACGCCGTCGCGGTGCAGGTCCCGGCTTCGCACCTCGATGCGCTGGCCCGGACGCCGGGGATCTCGGTCACGCCAGACTCGACGGTCCGTCTCGACGGGCTCACCTACTCGACGCAGCTGTGGCCCTACGCCGACTGGCTCATGCCGCTCTGGGGCACGCCCTGGACGCCGGCGCCGCAGGCGCCGACGATCGCGATGGTCGACTCGGGGGTCCAGGCCGACCGTCCCGACCTGGCCGGCCGTGTCGTCGCCGACGTGAACCTGACGACGCTCCCCAACAACTCGCCGGGAGATGGGCGCGGGCACGGCACCATGGTCGCCGGGCTCGCCGCCGGCGCCGCGGCCGGTTACGCAGGCGCAGCGCCGAACGCGAAGATCGTCTCGCTGGATGTGATGGACGACACCGGCATGGCGCGCACCAGCGACGTCATCGCCGCGGCGCAATGGATCCTGGCGAACAAGGATGCATACAACATCCGCGTCGCGAACTTCTCGCTCCACTCGGCGACGCCGAGCAACTTCTACCGCGACCCGCTCGACAAAGCCGTGGAGAAGCTCTGGTTCGCCGGGATCACGGTCGTCGCGGCCGCCGGCAACTATGCGGTCGACGGCCATCCGAGCGGCGTCGTCTCAGCACCGGGCAACGACCCGTTCGTGATCACTGTCGGCGCCGCGGATCTCCACGGGACGATCGACGCGAGCGACGACACGATCGCGCCGTGGTCGGCATACGGCTACACCCACGACGGTTTTGCCAAGCCCGAGGTATCGGCGGCCGGCCGCTACGTCGTCGGTCCCGTTCCGGTCGGTAGCAGTCTGTACGCCGCGAAGCCCGACCACATCGTCGCGCCGGGCTACATGCAGCTCTCCGGCACGTCGTTTGCGGCCCCGATTGTCGCCGGCGCAGCGGCGCAGATTCTGGCGCGGCATCCGGGTTGGACACCGGGCCAGGTCAAGGGTGCGCTGATGGTCGGCGCGCGGCCGCTACCGCTTGTGCCGACGAGCGCTGAGGGCGTCGGGGAGATCAGTGCCCTGAGGGCGGCGAGCGTATCGGCGCCCCCGAACCCGAACCGCGGGCTCGACCGCTTCGTCGTCTCCGACCCGGTCGACGGCAAGTCCTTCGACGCCGTCAGCTGGACCGACGCGGCGACGGCAACCGTTTCCTGGGACTCGGTCTCCTGGACGGACGTCTCCTGGACGGACGCGGCCTGGTCCCTCGTCTCCTGGACGGACGTCTCGTGGACGGATGTCTCCTGGACAGACGTCTCGTGGACGGATGTCTCCTGGGGCGACCTGTCGCGCGACGACGGCGCCGAGAGCGACCCGTACATCGCCGGGGCATCCGAACGGCCGTCACAGGCCGGTGCGCCGACCACCGTCGGCCGCCACGCGTCCCCTGTCGCGCGGCGCTCGCACAGCATCAGGAAGCATCCGCCGCGCGGCAAGCTCCACCGGCACGGCGGAGGTCGCACGCCGCGGTGAACGCCGTCCCGGGAGAGATCGGCCTCAACGAAGGCGTGACCGGGTCGGCGGCGGCGCCCGTCGGCACGAAGCTCGCGCACCGGGCAACCGTGTACTTCCTCATGGTCGCCACGGCGACGGCCGTGGCCGCGGTGCCGTTCGTCACGCAGCTGACCGCGGACACCGAGGGCTGGATCACGTTCGCGATCCTCGGCGTGACGGCGGCGATCGCCCAGCTCTTCGTCGTCCGAACGCCGAGGAACCAGTCGTACCACACGACGATCGTCTTCCTGATCCCCGCCGCGATGCTGCTCCCTCCAGAGCTCGTCGCGCTGATGGGGGTCATCCAGCACCTTCCGGAGTGGCTGAAGAACCGGAACGCCTGGTACATCCAGATCTTCAACATCTGTAACTACACGCTCGCGATGCTGGCGGCGTGGGCGAGCTACCACGGGGTCATGTCCTCGAGCGACGTCATTCCCAATTCCGACGTGCGCATGGCGCTCGGCGGGCTCGCCGCATCGGTGGCGCTCGTCGCGGTGAACCACATCCTGCTCGCGCCGATGCTGCACCTGGCCCGCGGGCACTCGATCCGCGAGCTGGGGATCTTCTCGTTCGAGTCGCTCTCGACCGACCTCGTGCTCGCGACGCTGGGCGTCGGGATCGCGACGTTCTGGCAGGGCAACCCGTGGCTGATCCCGTTTGCGGTTGCCCCGCTGCTGCTGATCCACCGTTCGCTGAGCGTGCCGCAGCTCCAGGAGGAAGCGCGGGTCGATCCGAAGACCGGCCTGTTCAACGCCCGCTACTTCGCGCACGCGCTGGCCGAGGAGCTCGCGCGCGCGGCGCGGTTCGAGCGCCCGATGTCGCTGATCATGGCCGACCTCGACCTGCTGCGCGACATCAACAACACCTACGGCCACCTCGCCGGCGACGCGGTGCTGAAGGGCATCGCGGAGACGTTCCGCGCGCAGCTGCGCCACTACGACATTCCCGCTCGGTTCGGCGGTGAGGAGTTCGCCATCCTGCTGCCGGAGACGCCTCCCGACCAGGCGTTCGAGATCGCGGAGCGCATCCGGCGGGCGGTGGCCGCGCGAACCTTCGACATCGAGACCTCGAGCGAGCCCATTCGCGCCACGGTCTCGATCGGCGTTGCCGCTTTCCCCCGCGACGGCGTCGACACGAACGAGTTGATCCACCAGGCCGACCTGGCCGTCTACCGCGCCAAGCTCCAGGGACGGAACCGCGTGCTCGACGCCAGCTCGGAGCCGCTCGTCATGCCCGAGAAGCGCTCGGCGCCGCTCGTCGCCGTTCCGGAGGACGGGGAGCACATGGTTCCGCTTCCGCCCGCGACCGAGCTACTTCCGCAGCGCGACCGCCGACACCCGCGGCCTCACGCGCTCGAGGGCCCGCGCTTCTTCGCGCTTTCACGCCGCCTCGCGGCGCTCGTCGGGCTGATCAGCGTCGTCGGCGTCGGGGCGGGCATCTTGGGCCTCATCTTCGGCCACTCGACCGACGTGATCGGACTGCTCGCGATCATCGCGCTCGTCGGCGCCGGCCAGGCGCTGGCGCTGGAGGTCGACGACGGCTCGATCTCGGTGAGCGCGGTCGGCATGCTGGCCGGCGCTGCGCTGTTCGGACCACGTGCCGCGCTCGCCCTCGCGGTGACGACCGCTGCGGTGGAATGGAGCGCCCGTCGCGCGCCCATGCACCGAGTCTTCTTCAACGTCGGCGCCCTGACGCTCGCCTCGCTCGGCGCCGCGGGGATGTTCGCGTTCGGGTTCGACGGAGATCTCGGCAAGCTCGTCATGGTCGGAGTAGGCCTCGCCGCAGGCGCGGTCTACTTCGCGATCAACATGGGCCTCCTGTCGCTCGCCCTTGCGATGGAGGGCCACGAGCGGTGGTGGCGCGTCTTCCACGAGCGCTTCGCCTGGCTGCTGACCCATTACCTCGTCTACGGCTTCATCGGCGGCGTGATTGCCATCGGGTACGACGCCGTCCAGCTCTACGCCCTGGCAGTGTTCGCGGTGCCGCTCCTGCTGATGCGCAAGACGCAGGAGGCCTATCTCCGGCACACGCAGCGCAGCGCCCAGAAGCTCCGCCAGGCGGCCGAGACGATCCAGACCCAGAACGTGTCGCTCGAGCAGGCCAACCGCCTGCTCCGCGAGCGGTCCACGGCGGCCATGGAGTCGCTCTCGGCGACGGTCGATGCCCGCGATGCCTACACGGCGGGCCACTCCCGCCGCGTGCAGCAACTCGCGCTCGCGATCGGCAGGGAGCTCGGGCTCTCGCAGGCCGAGCTCGACCTGCTCGGCCACGCCGCCCTCTTCCACGACATCGGCAAGCTGGCGATCCCGGACGCGATCCTGCTGAAGCCGGCCAGCCTGACAGGGGAGGAATGGGCGCTCATGCAGCGCCACGCAGACGAGGGCGCGCGCATCATCGACCGCCTCGGCTTCCTCAACGACGCCGTCCCCGCGATCCGCCATCACCACGAGCGCTACGACGGCACCGGCTACCCGGACCGCCTCATGGGCGAGGAGATCCCGCTCGGCGCGCGAATCATCCACGTCGCCGACGCGCTCGACTCGATGCTGACGACCCGGATCTACCGGGCCGCCCGTCCGGCGCACGAGGCGCTGGAGGAGCTGCGTAGGGCTTCCGGCTCGCAGTTCTGCCCGCGGGTCGTGACCGCGCTCGAGCGGATCCTTCCCATCACCGACGACGAGCGGATCGCCGAAGAAGCGCCCGTCGCGGCGGCTTCTTAGCCTTTCTTCGCACACTTTCCAGATCCATAGCCGGAGTTTGCACTTCGGCGCAGATGCTCTATTCTGACTGTTGGTGGCGCGACGCAAACCGGTCTACCGGGCGGTCGCCGAGATCGACTCGAAGGACCTGGCCGAGTTCCAGGCCGGGATCCGCAAGCGGTACTCAAACCGCCAGATCCTGAACGAGCTGCGTGAATCCGCCGAGCGGCTGGGGCGCTCGCCGACGATGCGCGAGTTCGCCGCGGATCCGAAGACGACCGTTCATCCGCAGACCGTGATCGAGCACTTCGGCAGCTGGAATCGGGCGAAACGGATGGCCGGGCTCGTGCCCCGGCGGTTCGCGACCCGCGAGGAGCTCGTGCAGCTCCTGCGCGAGCTTGGAGACGAGCTCGGTCGCGTTCCAACTGCGCGCGACATCGACGAGCGCAGAGGCCGGATGCCCTCGAAGTCCCTCTACTGGCATACCTTCGGCTCGCTCGCGAACGCGCTACGCGAGGCGGGGTTCGACGTGCCGATGGGGGAGGAGCGGCTCGAACGCGCCCTCGACCAGGGCGTCGAGCTCGCCCAGGAGCTCGGGCGACTCCCGAAGTTCGCCGACTGGGCCGCGGCCCGGAAGCGTTCCAAGGGGGGCCAGCCGATGTTGACGGAGTGGCAGGTCTACCGGATGTTCGACGCCAAGCGCGGGGCGTGGGGGACGTTCCAGTACCTGATCCGCGAGCGCCTGCTCAAGCAGGGCGTCAAGGTGGAGACGGACGGAACGCTGAGCTAGGCGGTACGCGCCGCTACTGCGGAGAAGCAGCGATCATGGCCAGCCGCTCGAGGCAGAACGAGCCTTCGTGCGGAGCGCGGACTGCGGGGAGGGGGGTCTCCTCGAAGCGCCGGTCTGGCGCGAAGCGCGTCTCCTCGACGACCACTCCGTCCTCGAGGACGATCAGCGTGCCTTCCTCCAGCTCCCGCTTGCTGAGCGCGACGCCGGCAAAGCGCTCGAGGACGTCGAGCCCGAGCTGCGTCGAGGCGAAGAAGGTTCCGCTCCGGCCCTCGCCGAGCCATAGCGGCCGGTTAGCCCCGCGGGCCAGGTAGAGGCGCGAGGGGGTACGCTCGTCCATCCAGGCGGTCGCCATCGACCCGCGCAGGCTCTCGAGGGCGTCAGCGCTGCCGCGGGAATGGGCGGCGAGCGCGAAAATCGCCTCCGAGTCGACCGTCATGCCCGGCTCGACGCGCGCACACTCGTGGCCGTCGAGCAGTTCGTCGTCGTTGAAGATGATCCCGTTGTGGATCCCGACCACGGGGCCGTGGCGGATCGGGTGGTTGTTGGCCTCGACCTTGGGGTGTCCCTTGGTGTAGTCACGGACGTGGATCAGCACCTGCGTGGCCTCGTCGGGGATCTGGATCTCCTCGAGGAGCGCGCTCGCACCGGAGCGCTGCTTGTGCACCTGGATCGGCCCGTCGCCCGTCCGGTGGGCATAGCCGACGGCGTCGGCGCCACGTTCGGCAATCGCCGCCAGAAGCGCCTGCGCCGCAAACGTCCGCTGCAGGCGGTTACGTGAATTCAGGCTGTATCCGGCGATTCCGCACATTTTGATTCTGAACCTAGAGAGGTCATCGGACACCTCGGCCTCGTCCGATATCCACACAAGGTGTGACGTAAACACCAGCACCCGGTTAGGCGCCCTTACGTTTCCCAAACGTCGCACCATCCCCCGGTCGAGCCTAAAGGGGGTACCCCTCCCGAGCCGATATACGGCGAACGATGGAGCAGCGGCCGCTCTCAGATCCGCTCCCGGATCCCTCTGGGCCTGGCAAGGCCCAGGAGGCCGACGAGCCCAAGCTCGAGCTTCTGCCTGCCCCGGAGCAAGAAGAGCACGAGCCGGTCGACGAGCCGGCGGAGCCGCAAACCCAGGATCCGCTCAAGCTCTATGTGCGCCAGATCGGCGACGGCCCGCTCTTGACGCCCGCCCAGGAACGTGAGCTCGCGCGGCTGAAGGACGAGGGTGACGAAGCCGCCAAGAGCAAACTGATCGAATCGAACCTGCGGCTGGTGATGTCGATCACCCGCAACTACACCAAGGCAGGGGTTCCGCTACTCGATCTGATTCAGGAGGGGAACCTCGGTCTGATTCGAGCGGTCGAGAAGTTCGACTACAAGCTCGGTTTCAAGCTCTCGACGTATGCGACCTGGTGGATTCGCCAGGCGATCACGCGAGCTCTCGCCGACCAGGGTCGAACCATCCGGCTCCCGGTTCACGTCGCCGAGCAGGTGCGCAAGGTCATGCGCTCCCGCCGCCAGCTGGCGCAGAAGCTGAACCGCGAGGCGACGGTCGAGGAGATCGCCACGAACGCCGGCTTCACCCCCGAGCGCGTCCAGGAGCTGTTCGACCTGGTCGAGGACCCCGTCAGCCTCGAGACACCTGTCGGCGACGGCGAGAGCCTCTACGGCGACCTGATCGAGGACACGAACTCGGAACGGCCGGACGACGCGACAGCGCTCCACCTTCGCCAACACGAGCTGACCGCCGCGCTGGAGCGCCTGAACCCGCGCATGCGGCACGTGCTCGCCCGCCGGTTCGGCCTCGACGGGCACACGCCGCAAACGCTCGAAGAGGTCGGCGCCGGGCTCGGCATCACCCGCGAGCGGGTCCGGCAGCTCGAGTCGCGCGCCCTGCGCGAGCTTCGGCTCGTCGCGCCGGCGCTGCAGCTGTACCTCCGCCACGAGTAACTACCCTGGCGGGGTGCGGCCCGGGTTCGTGGACATTCACTCGCACGCCGTCCCGTCGGGCGACGATGGAGCGCAGACGCTCGAGGACGGGGTTCTGCTGTGCGAGGACGCCGCGAGGCACGGCACCGTTCTCCTCTACGCAACGCCGCACGTGTGGCCGCACCTGCCGCTGTGGCCCGAACGCGAACAGGCCGTGCGGACGAGTTACGAGGAGCTGCGCGGGCGGGTGTCACTCGAGCTTCGGCTCGGCTACGAGCTGACACCCACGCGTGATCTGCTCGAAGAGGATCCCCGCCGTTACGTGCTCGAGGGAACCGACGCGGTGCTCGTCGAGGTGCCGTTCGCAGGGCCCGCGGATCTCGTGTTCGCCGTCGTCGACCACGCGCAGGACGCCGGCCTACGAGTCGCGATCGCCCATCCCGAGCGCACGGAGGCGGTCGTGCTCGATCGCCGCGTCGCGATCGACCTCGCGGAGAGCGGCTGCCTCCTGCAGGTGAACGCCACCTCGCTGCTCGGCTACCACGGCGAGACCTCGGCGGAGCTGGGCTGGAGCCTGCTCGAGGAGGGGATCGTCGCGATCGTCGCCTCGGACGGCCACCGTCTCGCCCGTCCGGCTCAGCTCGACGCGGCCTACGACGCGGTCGCGGCGCGAGTGGGGGAGGAGGCGGCTCTGCCGCTCTTCGACGGGTCCGCGCTGGGCCTGGCTAGCCGGCGACCGGCTCCATCTCGCGGAGCCGTGCCAGGCGCTTGAGCGCTTCCGTCTCGATCTGACGGACGCGCTCGCGGGTGAGGCCAAGCCGTCGGCCGATCTCCTCGAGCGTCCGCGGCTCCGCGTCGGCAAGGCCGTAGCGGAGCACCAGGACGTGCCGCTCGCGCTCGGAGAGCGCGCAGAGCGCCTGCGCGAGCGCCTCGGAGCGAAGGGAGTCTTCGACCTTCTCTTCGGGGAGCGGGCCGTCGCCGGCTACGAAGTCGCCGAACACGGCGTCCTCCTGCTCGCCGACGGGCTGGTCGAGGCTCGTCGAGGCCCGCGCGGCCGCCCGCACCTCGTGCGCCTGCTGGATGGGCAGGTTTGCTTCCTCCGCGATCTCGTCGAGCGAAGGTTCCCGGCCGAGCTGCGTCCAGAGCGTTCGCTCGGCCCGGTTGAGCTTCTGCATCCGCTCGACGATGTGCACCGGCATGCGAATCGTCCGCGCCTTGTCGGCGAGCGCGCGCGCGACCGCCTGGCGGATCCACCAGGTCGCGTAGGTCGAGAACTTGTAGCCGCGGCGCCAGTCGAACTTCTCGACGGCCCGGATCAAGCCCAGCGTCCCCTCCTGGATCAGATCGAGGAACGGTAGGCCCTGGTTCCGGTAGTTCTTTGCGATCGAGACGACCAGCCGCAGGTTCGACTGGATCATCGTCTGCTTCGCGTTCCTGTCGCCGCGCTCGATCCGCTTGGCCAGCCCGACCTCCTGGGCGGCGTTCAGGAGCGGATGGCGCCCTGCCTCACGGAGAAACAGCTGCAGCGCGTCGGTCGTCGTCTCGGCCGGCGTCAGTGCCGCCGGAGGAGGGGGTGGTGGAGCCGGCTCCGGCTCCGCCTCGATCACTTCGATCCCCCGCTGCTCGAACTCGCGAAACAGCGCGTCCGTCTCGAACGGATCGAGCGCATGCGTCTCGATCAGCTCGGCGAGCTCGGATTGGCGAACCGACCCTGATTGCTCTGCCGCCTCGAGCACCTGCTGCAGCTCCGGAATTTGGAGCAGCGTCTCGATGTCCACCGTCGTCATCCGACCCCTGCAACTACCACGGATTGGCCCCTTCCAAACTCTGCCATCCGTGATCTCCATGCGAATGCACGAGAACTGACGTTATGTCAAGTTGGAACACGAAGCTCAGAACTCGGCCCCCCGCACCCCAGTGATGATCAAGACGGCCACGAAGCCTGCGAGGAGCAGCCTATAGAGAACGAAGATCGTGTACGAGTGCCGGCGCACGTAGCCGAGTAGCGCCCAGATTGCGAACAGCCCCGTGACGGCCGCCGCGATCATCCCCACCACGAAGGGCCCGGCCGAGCCTGCGGGGAGCGTGCCGAAAAGCACATCCTTGACCCCCTTCAGCACGGCGGCGCCGAAGACGATCGGGATCAGGAGCAGAAACCCGAACCTGGCGGCGGCGTCCCGATCCAGGCGCAGGAAGCGGCCGGCGGAGATCGTGATGCCGGATCGCGAGACCCCCGGCGCGAGCGCAAGCACTTGCGCGAGGCCGATCGTGAGCGCCCGGCCCGCCGTCAGGTCCCGGATACGGCGCTCCTGCGGGCTTCGGTCCGCGATCCAGAGCACGATCCCGAAGACGGCCAGGAGGAGCGCGATCTGCCACGGGTCGCCGAGCTTGTCCTCGATGAAGTTCTCCCCCGCCGCGCCAGCGATCGCCGCCGGGACGGTGGCGATGAGGATGTACCACGCGATTCGCTCGTCGTCGGTGACGATCGTGCGCCGGCGCACGCTCCGCAGCCAGGCGACGACGAGCTCGACGACTTCGTGGCGGAAGTACAGGACGACCGCGACGAGCGTGCCGAGATGCAGCGCGACGTCGAATGTCTTGTTGAAGTCGGGATGCTGCTCCAGGTAGGTCCAGTCGAAGAGCCACGGCACGAGGATGAGATGGCCCGACGAGGAGATCGGCAGGAGCTCGGTCAGCCCCTGGACGACGCCGAGCACGAGGGCCTGCCAGTTGGAGACCGCTCCGGCCTGCTCCCCCACGCCGAAGATGGCGAGGACAACCGCAAAGAGAAAGGCCGCGCCGGCCGCGAGCGTGACCGTTCGGGCGCGGCTCACGGTTGGCGAGTATATGCCCTGCAGGGCTTTTCGACCGTTATCCACAGCTGCACGATTACCTGTGGAAATGTTGAAAATTGAATTTTCCGCAAATTGCGGACACGACTTTTTCAGATCCCTTGCAAGACGTTCGAAGGCCGTCTAGATTGCCGACTGCGCCGAGCACGGAGCGCGAGTAGGTCGAAGCGGATCCCGGCGGCTGTAGCCGGAAGGCGAAAGTCAGCGGGATCGGTGGACGAAAGCGAAACCGGCTCGGCGAAACTTTGGTCCAAGCCTTTTTATAGAGTCGCCGCGTGCCTCATCTCCCCCGGCCTCCCGCGTTCTCTCACGGTGTCGTGTCGTTCGCGTGGGCCTTCGGGCTCGGCGTCTACCTGTGGCTCGGGATGCTCGCGGTGGGCATCACGAAGGGGACCGCCTTCATCCTCTCCGCGGTCGCGGGCTTCCTGATCTTCCTCTTCGTCCGGGTCTACGGCGAGGAGACGCCGCGCTCTCAGACCGTCAGGCGCGGGCGTGTGCCGTGATCGCCCGCGAGGGAGACGAGCAGCAGGCGCGTCAGGTCCGGCCCGATCAGGTGGCGTAGCCGCGCCAGCACGGGCTTTCGACGCGCCTCGACGGCGTTGAGAACGGCGCAATGGGCGAGAAGTAGATCTTCCCCGCGGCCGACTTCGGGATGTCCCACGGCGAACGACATCGCTCGCGGTATCGGCCGCGGGGACTCAACACTCATCCCTCGCGCGGAGGTTTAGCGACTGCCTGCGGGCGTCCCCTCGCGGGGGGCAGGCTCTGCGGGAGGCGCCTCCGCCTCCTTGTCCTCCTCCTCGGCCGCGCGCTCACGGGCTGTGGGCCCTGCTTCACCCGGCTCCCCAGCCGTCGCCGGCGCCGGCGTTGTCGTCGCAGCTCGCCGCCGCCGACCCCAGAAGCGCTCCTGGGCCGGACCGGTCGTGTCGAACGTGAAGCCGAAGACGAGACCGAGGCCGAAGGCGAGCACGCCGACGTACTCCTTGAAGTCGTCGACGAAGCCGTCGATCCCGATGTCGTTCGACCAGCTGTTCACGTGGTCCTTGAACCAGGTGCCGTCAGGCTGGTGGAAACAGGTGATCCAGAGCACGGCGATCGCCGTCGGGACGAACGCCCAAAGCAAGACGTTGATCGAGACGCGCGGCCAGCCCCACTTCGTCCAACCGCCGAGAAGCTGTGACAGCGCCATCGTCAGCCCTGCCGCGGCGATCAGTCCGTAGGTCAGCCAGTAGTCGCCGTTCGATTCGTCGCCTACCTGTGTCGCGAGCCAGATCAGCAGCCCGGCAACCGCGGCGCCGAGCAGCGTGACCGTCGCGCGTGTCAATCCATACATCGAGTTACCACCTCCGTTTGCAGAGGAATACCCGACGTGCCGGAAACTACTCCAGAGCGAGCCTGCGAGCGTCGAACTGGGCCGAATAGAGCTCCGAGCGGAATTCCTCCACCATCGGGTCCAGATCGCTCGAGAACACGTGCTCGACCACGCCGATCTGCGTGTCGTTGTGGAACGGCAGGTCGACGTGCTCGGCCGAAACGAGATTCACCGAGACATGCGTGCAAACCGGGCAGCGGACGGCGACGCCGACGCTTCCGCCCCGCTCGCCGGGGGCGAGCAGCCAGAACGAGGAGGGAAAGATCGGTCGCGCCCGGTCCTCCGGGTAGCAGAAGAAGCTCCAGGGCCACTCCCCCGCCTGGATGCGCCGCGCTGCGAGGTCGGCCAGCTCCGAGCCCACATCCTCGAACTGGTCGGTCATCAGGTTCAGGAACGCCCCCTCCTGCAGCCCCAGCGGGGCCCAGTCGAGCTCGTCGTGCGCCACGAGTCCCGGGTGCTCCTCCCCACACGGGCACGAGAACGAGACGCCGTACACCGCCGGATGCGCCGCGCCCGGAAGGCGCTCCAGGCGCCGGAAGGCAGACAGCATGACATGCGTCTCACCCCTGGTCGGGCAGTGGAATGTGTACCGGGTGGTGAGTCCGTCGTACACCGCACCTTTGTAATCGGCGCGGCGGACGGAGGTCTTCAGTACTCGATCAGCGCCTGCAGGTCGTACTCGGACAGCCGCTCGCGGCCGCCCAGAAACGTGAGCTCGATGATGAAGGCGACACCGACGACCTCTCCGCCGAGTTGCTCGACGAGTCCCGCAATCGCCTCGACGGTGCCGCCGGTTGCCAGAACGTCGTCGTGGATCAGGACGCGAGTGCCGTCACCGATCATCTCCGGATGGAGCTCGAGCGCGTTTTCGCCGTACTCGAGGGCGTAGGTGGCGCTCACCGTCTCCGGCGGCAGCTTCCCGGGACGGCGGGCCGGGATGAAGCCGCAGCCGATGTCCCGCGCGATCGCAGCGCCCAGGATGAAGCCGCGCGCCTCCGCTCCGAGCACCACGTCCGGGGAGCGCTCTCTCCCCCAGTCCGCCAGGTCGGCGATCGTCTGGTCGAGCGCCTCGGGATCGGCGAGCAAAGGCGTGATGTCCCGGAAGACGACGCCCTCCTGGGGCCAGTCCGGAACGTCCCGGACACGCGACTTGAGATCGACCGCCATCAGGTCGTCGCGACTCGCCGCAGGTCGCGCCAGAACAGCAGCTGCGCGAGCTCCTGCGCCATCCCCGCCAACTGCTCGAGCTCCTCCACCCCGGCCTGGCGGCGCTCGGGGTTGCGCGAGCGGAGTGCCGGAGCGACGAGCTGCTCGAGCAGCCCCGCCTCGCGGTCGGCCGCGTTGCGGAACGTGCGGAGATGCCGCGCCGACATGCCGTAGCGGGCGAGCTTCGCGCACGCGACCGCGATGTCGGCGTCGATCTCCCCGTAGCGCTTCTCGCCGTGGTCGCGGTGCGGCGCCAGCAGCCCAAACTCCTCGAGCTCGCGCGCCAGCTCGGGCGCAACGCCGGCCCGCTCGCAGAGCTCGCCGAAGTCGAGATCGGCTTCGTTCCCGTCGAGCCCGACGGCCGATCGGCGCCGGCGCTCCTTCACCGCCCCGCGCGGCGAGGTGAGCTCCTGCCGGATGACCCGCAGCGGCAGGAACTCGTCGCGCTGGAGCCGCAGGATCGTCTCCAGCCGCTCCACGTCCTCCTCGCTGAACAGGCGGTAGCCGCCCTGCGTTCGCCTTGGGGCAAGCAGCCCCTGGTCCTCCAGATAGCGGATCTTGGAGATCGAAATGTCGGGGAACTCAGCCTGGAGCCGAGCGCAGACAGTCCCGATCGTCAGGAGCCGCTGCCGTGCCGGTGCCTTCGTCGGTGCGCTCATTTCGATATGAAGCTCAGCTTGTACTTGCCGACCTGAACCTCGTCGCCGTTCTCGAGCTTGGCCTCCGCGTCGATCCGCTTGCGGTTCACGAACGTGCCGTTGAGGCTGCCGAGATCCTCGATCAGGTAGTCCCCGTCCCGCTCGATGAGGACGGCGTGCTTGCGGGAGACCGTCACGTCGTCGAGGAAGATGTTGTTGTCGGGTGAGCGTCCGATCGTCGTCCGCTCGCCTTCCGGAGCGAAGTGCTCGCCGGCTCGGCCCCCACCCGAGCGCACGACCAGCGCCGGTCCCTCGGCGGGGAACTCGTCCAGCGAGATCCCGGCGTCCTCGGCGGTCTCGTCGGGCACGAAGCTCATCGTCGTGTCGGGACCACCCTCCTCCTTGACGAGCAGGGCGCCACACTTGGAGCAGTAGTTGGCGGCCTCCGGGTTCTGGAAGCCGCACTCCGGGCAGTAGACATGGCTCATTCGGTAGGAGGCGCAGCCTTGCCGGCCAGGATCTCCGTCAGCGAATCGACGTCGACCTTGTCGAGCACGCTCCTCCCCTCCGACTTCTGTAGCCGTGCGACGAGCTCGGCGCGCAGGATGTCGATCTTGCCGTGGAGCAGCCGCCGCTGGTACGAGATCTCCTGTTCCTCGGTCTTCAGGTCGTCGATCAGCTGCTTGAGCTCGTCGTCCGACATCGATGCAAGGTCAGGAAGTGGTTCCACGCGAGGACGCCTTTCGATTGGGGGAGGGATCGCCTGCTAGTAAAGCAGTACGCGGGCGAAGGGTCAACCTGAGCTTTAGACTCGTACCTCGGCGCCTTCGCTCTGCATGATCTCCTCGACGAGCTCTCGAACCTCGGCCTCGAGCTCGCCCGACTGCTCCTCGGTCTTGCCCTCGGCGTAGATGTGCACCACCGGCTCGTCCGGATCGGGGAGCACCTGCGCCCAGCCGCGCTCGTCGAAGACCTTGATCCCGTCCGTGAGGTCGACCTCGCGGCCTTTCAGACGCTCGGTGAGGACTCGCATGACCAGGCCCTTCAGTGCCCACGGGCACTGCAGCCTGCGATGGACGAGGGTCGAGGTGGGCAGCTCCTCCACGAGCTCGGAGAGGGGCTGCCGAACCGGCGCGAGCAGCTCCAGGAGCTTGCAGAGGCTCGCCACCGCGTCGTAGGCGGGGAGAAACTCCGGAAACACGTACGCCCCGCCCAGCGCGCCCGCGAAGATGACGTTGTCCTCGGATGCCTGCTTCGTCAGATCGGCCGACGACGCGGGGGTGCGCACGACTTCGAGGCCGCTCCCCTCCACCACCTCTTCGACCGCGTGGGTCACGGTGATCGGAAAGGCG
The DNA here is from genome assembly GCA_046729795.1 of Actinomycetota bacterium. Classification (GTDB taxonomy): domain Bacteria; phylum Actinomycetota; class Thermoleophilia; order Gaiellales; family Gaiellaceae; genus JBKPFU01. Next base: position 44,819 of record JBKPHH010000025.1, read on the forward strand.
AGCTTACCGCGCAGGCCGTTTGAGCCCATCAACCGCAGATAGAGAAGCAGCGTCTTCTCGACCGGGATCTCGCGGCCCTGCTCGTCGATCAGGAAGAGCCGCTCGGCGGCCCGGTCGAAGACCGCGCCCAGGTCGGCGCCGACGGCCCGCGCGAGGCCTTTGGCCTGGCCGATCGACTCGCGGAGCGTCGCCGTTCCCGCGTCAGCCGTGTCTGCGACGAACCCGTGCGCACTGACTGCCTCGACGCGAAGCGGCCCCAGCACGAGCGGCAGGACGAACGAGGCCGCCGAATAGCCGTAGTCCACGACAATCCGGAACCCTCGTTCCCTGATCGCCTCGCGGTCGAGGCTCGCCAGCAGATCCTGCGCGTAGCTCTCGCGCACCCGCGCCGGGTAGGTGACTGTCCCGACCGCGTTGGAGGCCACGCGGCGGAGCTCCTGGCGGGTGAAGTGCTTCTCGATCTCCTTCTCCATCCCGGAGGTGAGTTGGATCCCGGGCTGCTCGAAGAAGCGGATCTCCACCAGCTCCGGATCGGAATGGCTGATGCCGACGTGGAAGCCGGCGTCGTAGCCGTGCGTCTTCAAGAGATGCCTCGAGACCGCTGCCGGCAGCACGCGGAGGTCAGCGACGTCAACCCCGGCGGAGTTGCAGCCGGAGATCATTGCGCGCTTGATCATCCTGCACGCGGGCGCCGACTCGCGGCTCCCCACGACACGCGCGCCGCGCTTCAGGGCGGTGCCGAGGGCCGTGGCGAGACGCACGGCCACCTCCGGAGTCAGATCGACGTTCACGAGCCCGGAGACACCCTCGCGCCCGAACAGCCGCGAGGAGGCCCGCGATTCCCAGATCAGGCTCTCGTGGATCTGGGCGCCGGTCTCGACCTCCTTGTAGGGGTAGATCCGTACACCGGGCATGACGACGCTCTCCGCGCCGAGTGAGACCTCGTCCCCGATCGCCGAGCCCTCCTGGACGTGGGCGTGCGCGCCGACCTCGCAGGAACGGCCGAGAATCGAGCCCTCGACGACGGCGCTGCGGCCGATGTGCGTGGAAGCGTCGATCACCGACCGGCTCGTTCGAGCGCGCTCGCGCAGCGTGACGCTCGCGCCCAGCACCGAGTACGGGCCGACGGTCGCGTCGGTGCCGACACGGCAGTAGTTGCCGAGGAACGCGGGCGCCTCGATTCGATCGAGGTCCTCCAGCTCGACCCCCTCCCCGAGCCACACGTTGCCGCGCAAGCGGATGCCGGGAACGTTGAGCTTGACCGCCTCGTCCAGCGCGTCGAAGTTCGCCTGCCGGAACTGGTCGAGGTTGCCGATGTCCAGCCAGTAGCCCTCGAACACATGGCCGTACAGCGGCCGCCCCATCTCGAGCAGGAGCGGGAAGAGCTCCTTGGAGAAGTCGTACGGCCGGTCGGTCGGCACGTGGCGCATGACCTCCGGCTCGATCACGTAGATGCCCGTGTTGATCGTGTCGGAGAAGACCTGGCCCCACGACGGCTTCTCGAGGAAGCGCTCGATCTTG
>JBKPHH010000026.1:0-21779 GCA_046729795.1 Actinomycetota bacterium
GAAGACGACCGGCGACCCGACGAAGTCGAGGTCGTTCGGCTCGAAAATGTCCCTCGGGTGGTTCGCGGAGCGGAGGCGCAGGTCGGGTGAGAGCTCGACGAGCCGTTCGCCGTAGCCCGCCCATTCGCGGTGCCGCCGGCCGACGTTGCGGCCGCCTCGGAAGGCGTTGCCGGTGACGACCAGCAGCGAGTCCCGCGTCGCGCTGTAGGCCACCCCACCCCAGCCCCAGATTCCCCCGCCGCCCCCCAGCGAGCGGGGAACGACGTTCCAGCGCGAGACCGTCCGGCTCGCGAGGTCGACCCGGATTACCTTCGCCTCCATCACCCGGTCGCAGTAGGAGGCCGTGCCTGCGTAGGCCGCGCCGTGGACGATCGCCACCGCGCCCCAGACGTGCTCGCGGCGAAAGTCTCCGAAGAGGCGCACCGGCCAGCCCGGCCGCTCGCGGCCGGTGGTCAGGTCGAGGGCGTGCAGGCGGCCCCACGCGTCGACGACGTACAGCGCGTGCGTGTCGCGGTCGATCGCTCCGGTCCCCGTGATCCCCCAGCCGTCGAGCTGGGAACAGGTGTTGTTCAGCTGACCGAAACGGACGTGCCAGCGGCGTCGCCCGCCCGGATCGAGCGCGTACAGCGTCCCCGAGGACGTTCCGACGTAGAGCGTGTTCTCCGCGAACAGGATCTGCGCGGTGATGCGACCGTTGAGCTTCGTCGTCCAGACCCGCCCGATCGAGCGCGGGGCTGCCACCGCGTCGGTGAAGCTCGTTCGCTGGAAGTCGTTGCCGTAGGTGAGCCAGTCCGCGGGCGGTACGGCGACGGCGAGCGCCGCCAGGAGAAGCCGCAGCCGCACGCCTTACGCCTTCAGCTTCTCGCGGAGCCGGTCGTTGACGACCTTGGGGTCGGCCTTGCCGTTCGTCCTCTTCATCACCTGGCCGACGAAGAACCCGAGCAGGCCTTCCTTGCCGCCGCGGTAGGCGGCGACCTGGTCGGGATGCTCGGCGAGCACCTCGTCGATTAGCGGATCGAGCTCGGAGACGTCGGCGACCACCGTCTCTCCGAGGTACTTCTCGGCGGAGAAGCCCGAGTCGCCGCTCGCCTCGAGCGCGGCGGTGAAGGTCGCCCGCGGCATGCTCCCGCGCGCCTCGATCACCTTGCCGAGCTCCGCGCCGTCGACCGCGGCGGGGTCGACCCCCGTCGCCGCGAACTCGTTCATGAGGACGTTCGCGACCGCGCGCCGGTCGCCGGGAACCCGTTTGAACAGCTCGTCCCGGCCGCTCGTGACGAGCCCTTCGGCGACCCCGAACTCCAGCTCGGAGGCCAGCGCCTTGATCCGCTGCCCGGGCAGCTCGGGAAGCTCGCCGCGCAGCCGCTCGACCAACTCGCGGTCGGGCTCGAGCGGGACGAGGTCGGGTTCGGGAAAGTACCGGTAGTCCTGCGCCTCTTCCTTCGACCGCAGCGGCGGCGCGTTCTCGCGTGAGGGATCGAAGTGGAGCGTCTCCTGCTCGACCTCGCCCCCACCCTCGTAGATCCCGATCTGCCGCTCGATCTCGCGCTGGATCCCCTTTGCGGCGAACGCGAACGAGTTCATGTTCTTCAGCTCCGTGCGCGTGCGCAGCTCGTCGGAGCCCTCGGGGCGCACCGAGACGTTGACGTCGAAGCGCAGCGATCCCTTCTCCATCTCCGCGTCGGAGATGCCGAGCTCGACGACCGTCTGCCGGAGCAGCTGGAGGAACCGCCGCGCCTGGTCGCCCGAGCGGAGATTGGGCTCGGTGACGATCTCGACGAGCGGCGTCCCCGAGCGGTTGAAGTCGACGAGCGCCGCCTCGGCGCCGTGGATCCGTCCTTCGGCGCCGCCGACGTGCACCGTCTTCGCCGCGTCCTCCTCGAGGTGCGCGCGCGTGATGCCGACCTCGGCGTCGCCGTCGGGCTCGGGCAGGGTGAAGCGACCGTTCACGCAAAGGGGCTCGTCGTACTGGGAGATCTGGTAGCCCTTCGGATTGTCGGGATAGAAGTAGTGCTTGCGGTGGAAGACGGCGCGCTCCGGGATCTCGCAGCCGAGCGCGTGGCCGAGCAGGACCGTCCACTCGATCGCCTTCTCGTTCGGCACGGGCAGCGTCCCCGGGTGCGCGAGACAGACCGGGCACGTCCGCGTGTTCGGATCGTCGAGGGCGCCGACCGCGCAGCGGCAGAACATCTTCGTCTGCGTCTTCAAGTGGATGTGGATTTCCAGCCCGATGACGCTTTCCCACCGATCGATCATCTGCACCGCTCCGGAACGAAGTCGAACTCGAGCGCCCGCTCCAGCGCGTGCCCGGCGCGGAAGAGGACGTTCTCCGAAAACTGCGGGCCGATCAGCTGCAGGCCGACTGGCAGTCCTTCCGAGAGCCCGCACGGGATCGAGAGCCCCGGGACGCCGGCCATGTTCGAGGGGATCGTGAGCAGGTCGGACAGGTACATCGCGAGCGGGTTCTCCGTCTTCTCGCCGAGCTTGAACGCGACAGTCGGCGAGGTCGGGCTGACGATCAGGTCGAAGCGCTCGAACAGGTCGTCGTGCTCCTTTCGGATCAGCGTGCGGACCCGTTGCGCCTGGCCGTAGAACGCCTCGTAGTAGCCGGCCGAGAGCGCGTAGGTGCCGAGCATGATCCGCCGCTTCGGCTCGTCGCCGAAGCCCTCGGCGCGGGTGCGAGAGTAGAGCGAGACGACGTCACCGTTCTTTGCCGCGCGGTGCCCGTAGCGGACGCCGTCGTAGCGGGCCAGGTTCGACGACGCCTCGGACGGGGCGATCAGGTAGTAGCAGGGCAGGCCGTACTCGACGGAGCGCGGCAGCTCGCAGTCGCCGATCTCGGCGCCCAGCTCGCGGGCCTTCTCGATCGCGGCGCCGACGACCTCCGAGACTCCGGACTCGATCCCCTCCGCCTCGTTCAACTGCTTCGGCACGCCGATCTTGAGCCCCTTGAGGTCTTCGGCCTCCGGGAGATCGACCGGGTTGGGCAGCTCGACGGTCGTCGTGTCGGCGGGATCGCGACCCGCGATGATCTGGTACAGCCGCGCGCAGTCGCGGACCGTTTTCGTGAGCGGCCCGATTTGGTCGAGGCTCGAAGCGAACGCGACGATGCCGTAGCGCGAGACGGTGCCGTACGTGGGTCGGAGGCCGACCACCCCGCACAGCGAGGCGGGCTGCTTGATCGAGCCGCCGGTGTCGGAGCCGAGCGCCCACGGCGCCAGACCCGCCGCGACGGCCGCCGCCGAGCCGCCGGACGAGCCGCCCGGCACCCGCTCGGGATCCCAGGGGTTCCGTGTCGGCCCGAACGCCGAGTTCTCCGTCGACGAGCCCATCGCGAACTCGTCCATGTTCGTCTTGCCGAGCAGCGGCAGCCCCGCCTCCTTGCAGCGGGTCGCGACGGTGGCGTCGAAGACGGGCTTGTAGCCGGCGAGGATCTTCGATCCGGCCGTCGTCTCGACGCCCTTGGTCGAGATCAGGTCCTTGAAGGCGACCGGCACGCCGTCCCCCTCGGCCTCGTCGACCGTGCGCAGATAGGCGTTGAGGTCGTCGTCGCGCTCGAGGTATGCGCGGTGCAGCTCCGCGGCTGTGACGTCGCCGCGCTCGATTAGCCGGGCCGCGTCCTCGGCCGTGAGGCGAAGCGTGTCGATCATTTCGCGGGCACCCGGAAGAAGTCGTCCTGGCGGTCCGGAGCGTTCGCGAACGCCTCCTCCACGGAGAGCGACGGCCGCGGCTCGTCCTCGGCCCACACGTTGAGCAGGTCGAGCGGGTGGGTCATCGGCTCGACCTCGGACAAGTCGAGCTCCGAGACCTTTCCGACGGCCTCCAGGATCGCGTTCAGCTGCTCGCCGAAGCGCTCGAGCTCGTCCTCGCTGAGCTCGAGCCGCGCGAGTCTCGCCACGTGCAGAACCTCGTCCCTCGAAATCGCCATCTGCTTGATCCTCCCAAAAAGAAGCGGGCCCCTCTCGGAGCCCGCCGGTTACAACTGGTTCCGAAAGAAGTTCAGACGGCCTGGACGTTCACGGCCTGAAGGCCCTTGTCGCCCTGCTCGACATCGAACTGCACGCGCTGACCCTCGGTCAGTGTGCGATATCCCTCCATCGTGATCTTGGAGTGATGAACGAAGACGTCCTCGCCCCCCTCGCGCTCGATGAATCCATAGCCCTTCTCGTTCGAGAACCACTTCACGGTGCCCTCAGGCAAGCTCTCCTCCTTAAAAGCAACGACGGCCCGATGCCGAGCCGTCGACTCTACGTAAGCCGGCGGAACGTTAGCGTCGGCCTAGCGGGAACGCAAGCTGGCCGCGGCGAAAACGGGCTGCAAGGACCGTGTTTCGTAGGAGCATGGCGATCGTCATCGGCCCGACCCCGCCCGGGACCGGGCTCAGGAAGGCCGCCCGCTCTTCCGCACCGGGATCGACGTCGCCCACAAGCCCCGCATCGGTGCGGTTGATACCGACGTCGACGACCGCCGAGCCCTGCTTGACCGTGTCCGCGCTGACGATCCCCGGAACGCCCGCCGCCACGACGAGCACGTCCGCGTCGAGCGTGTGGCGGCTGAGGTCGTCCGTCCTCGAATGGCAGATCGTCACTGTTGCGTTCGCCTGCAGCAGCAGATGGGCGATCGGCTTCCCCACGATGTCGCTGCGGCCGATCACGACGGCACGCGCTCCCTCGAGCCGGATTCCGTACTCGGCGAGCAGCGCCATGATCCCGAGCGGCGTCGCCGGAACCAGAGTCGGCCGGCCGAGATACAGCTGCCCCGCGTTGAATGGATGGAAGCCGTCGACGTCCTTCACCGGGTCGACCGCGCGGATGACGCTCGCCTCGTCGAGGTGGTCGGGAAGCGGCAGCTGGACGAGGACGCCGTCGATCGAATCGTCGTCGTTCAACGCCCCCACCTCGGCGAGCAGATCCTCCTCGGAGATGTCGTCCGGCAGCTTGCGGTCGACCGAGGCGATGCCGGCCTCCTGCGCCGCGTCGTGCTTCAGCCGGAGGTAGACCGTCGACGCTGGATCCTCGCCGACCTGCACGGTCGCGAGACCGAGCCCGCCCAGCTCGCGAACCTCGTCGGCCACCTCGGCGCGGATGCGCTCGGCGAGCGGCCCGCCCTCCATCGGGGTTGCGGGCACCTAGACGGGCAGTTCGACGTCGCTGACGTCGAGACCGAGCGACTGGGCGAGGCGAACGCCGATCTCGAGGTCTTCGCGCAGGCGTTCGACATCGCGCGCATGCATTGCCCTGCCGATGAACGCACGTTCCTTCGGCCGCCAGAGCGCGTGCTGGACGAACGTCGGCAGCAGCTTGTTCGCTGCATCGACGAGGCTGCGCTTCGTCTTCTTCGACGCGTTCTCGAGCAGCACTTTCTCGTACGCCATCCCGGCGCCGTGATGGATCCCGTCGTCCGTCGTCAGCCGGTTGCAGAGATCCTCGAGCACGGTTCCGCGCGACGAACGCGCGATCAGGCGAAAGCGCGAGATGATCAGCCGCTCGTAGAAGACCTGCATCTGGAAGACCTTCTCCTCCAGCGTGTCGGCCTCGAGGGTCATGTGGGCGAGCTCGTCCAGGTACGGGTCGCGCTCGCCGGTCCCGCCGGTCTCCGCGGCCAGCTTCAGCCACGCCTCGGTGTGCCGGGACTCGTCCTGGACCATCGTCGAGTAGTAGAGCTTCGCCTCCGGGTCCGGCGCGATGTTCAGCAGCTGGGAGGACATCTCGCAGGCGAGCTCGTCTGCCTGGAGCTGCTGCGTGATCACGGAACGCCACAAGTCGCGGCGGCGAGCCACCTTCTGGGGCGATCCCTTGGTCTCGGGGATCGGCGGGATCTCGCCCCAGGGCAGATCTCGGACCTGCCATTCCGCCTTCTTCGCCAGCTTGTAGTAGCGCAAGACGCCGCTGTATTCCTCGCGGAGCTCCTCGACCGGTTCCATCACCTGCTCGGTGGTCATCGGCGGGGAGATTACGCTCCGCGTCATGGACCTGCGCCGCTGGCCCCGAAAGAACGACCCGGAATCGATCAAGGCCCGCCAGAAGGAGCTACGCGGCATGACCCAGGACGGCGAGGTGTTCTGGGAGGACCTGGCGCCTTACGCGCGGGCGACCGAGTTGCTCACCGGCGTCGCGGTCGTTCCCGTCGCGGTGGTCGGGCCGCTCGAGCTCGAGATCGGCGAGTATGAGCTGACCGAGCCCGAGGGGCGCGTCGCCGAACATGGGCGGTCGAGCGAGCAGGTCTACGTCCCTCTCGCGAACACCGAGGGCGGGCTCTCGATCTCGCTCTACCGCGGAGCGCGCGCGGTGGCGGAGTCGGGCAGGTTCCGGACCTACGTCCTGCGCGACCGGATGACGCGCGCGTCCGGCTTCCTGTTCGCGGACGCCGCGCAGAGCACGGCGTTCGCCGCGTGGATCGAGGGGCAGGTCGAGGAGATGCGGCGGTGGCTCGAGTCCGAGCCGATGGAGGGGCTCTCGCGGCACGCGAAGCTGCGCGAGATCGAGACGCACGTGGTCGGCCCGATGTGCCACGTCATCTATGCGTTCACCACGGGAGACGCGGTCGGGCTGAACATGGTCACGCGCAACTCGTACGCGCTCAATCAGGGGTTCGTCCCCGAACGCTCGCCGGTGCGACCCGAGCGGACCGTACTCGAGGCGAACATGGGCGGCGACAAGAAGCCCTCCCATCGCTACTTCGAGCGCGGCGGGCACGGGAAGACGGTGCTCGCGGAGGCGACCCTGACCGACGAGGCGATCCGCCGCGTGCTCCGCACCTCGCCGGAGGACCTGCTCGAGCTCGCGTTCGTTGGCACCCACGGCGCCGTCGCGTCCGGGATGCAGTCGGTCGCCTTCACGCCCGCGACCGCGATCGCGGCGATCTTCACGGCGACAGGCCAGGACATCGGCATGGTGGGAACCAGCTCGATGGCCCACGGCGTGGGCCGCCGCGTCGACGGCGGGATCAACGTCTCGATCCGCCTGCCCGGTCTCGAGGTGGCGACGGTAGGCGGCGGCACCTCGCTTCCCTACGCGCGCTCCTGGCTCGAGTTGACGGGCTGCGCCGGGCCTGGGAAGGTCTACCGCTTCGCGCAGATCGTGGCGGCGGCGACGCTGGCGCTCGAGATCTCGGCCTCGGCGGCGATGGCGACCGCCGGCTCGCGCGAGTTCTTCAAGGCTCACCACGAGCGCGGCGGCCTCCGCTAACCGGTCGCAGCCGCGCCGACGGAACGGGGCGGCGGGCGACCTTCCTTGTGCGTTTGTGCGTGACTTTGTGTTGCATCACTCATCCCCTCAACCCCTTGAGTTCAAGGCTCGTAGGCTCTGGAGGTGGGTGAACGAGAAGAAGTGATGCAACACAAACAACTCGACATCCCTCCCCACCACACCGAGAACTGCTGGGGGTGCGGGGACAACGAATTCGGGCTCCACCTTCCGTCCCCCGCCGAAGAGGGCCAGCGTGAATACGAAGCGACCGTTCGCTTCACGCGGCACCACGAGGCTGGGCCTGGGCTCGTGCATGGCGGGCTCGTCGCCGCCGCACTCGACGAGGCGTGCGGCCTGCTCGCCACGTGGTATCGCTTTCCGTGCGTGACCGGCCGCCTCTTCGTCCACTACCGCCGCCCCGTCCCGATCAACGCGGACCTGAGGGTCCACGCCGCGATCGAGCGCGAGCAGGGCCGGCGGATCTACGCGCGCGGCGAGCTGCGCGACGGCGTCGAGGTGCTCGCCTCGGCCCGCGCGACGTTCGTGCACGTCTCGCTCGAGCATTTCCTCGCAACGCCCGAGGGTCGTGCCGCCGGCGAGGCCTGGCGCCGGCGCCTCGCGCAGGACTGATGGAGCTCGAGGAGCTGATCGAGGGCGCGCTTGCGGCCGGGACCTTGACCGGCGCGACGTTGAGCAAGCCCGCTCGCCGATCGAGCGAGCTCCGCAAGGTGACGGCGCGGCCAGTCGAGTTGAGCGAAGGCGTTCGGTACCAGCTGACCTACCACCGCGGGAACCAGGCGACGAACGAGAACCTGACCGCCGACGAGGCGGCGGCGAAGCTGGTCGAGCTGATGCAGGGCGAGTTTCGCCAAGCACTCGTGCAGACGCGCGACGCCGATTTCCAGGTGCTGAGCGGCAAGCAGACGAAGATCCTCCAGCGTCCGCCCTCCAAGCCCGCCGCCGAGCTCGCACACGACCGGCCGAAGGAGCACCTCCTGCCCGAGAACGTGCCGAATCCCTTCCTGATCGAGCTCGGCGTGATGACGCCCGGGGGCAAGGTTCAGGCCGCCCGCTACGGCAAGTTCAAGCAGATCAACCGCTTCGTCGAGCTGGTCGACGACGTCGCGGGAGAGCTTCCGCGGGAACGCCCGATCCGCGTGGTCGACTTCGGCTCGGGCAAGTCGTACCTCACCTTCGCGCTCTACCAGCATCTGACCGAGGCCCGCGGCCTCGAGGTCGACGCGGTCGGCCTCGACGTGAAAGAGGACGTGATCCGCGATTGCACCGAGCTTGCAGCGCGGCTGGGTTACGAGGGACTGCGATTCGAGGTGGGCGAGATCGAGCGCTTCGACCCCGGCGGCGCGGTCGATCTCGTGGTCTCCCTGCACGCCTGCGACACGGCAACGGATGACGCGCTCGCGCAGGCGGTCCGCTGGGACGCGCAGGTCATCCTCGCCGTTCCATGCTGCCAGCACGAGCTCTTCGCGCAAATGGAGGCGGCGGGCACGCTCGACCCGCTGCTGCAGCACGGCGTCGTGAAGGAACGCTTTGCCGCCCTCGCGACGGACGCGCTTCGCGCCAAGCTGCTCGAGCTCGCCGGCTATCGAGCCCAGATCGTCGAGTTCGTCGAGATGGAGCACACCCCGAAGAACCTGATGATCCGCGCCGTGAAGACCGGTCGCCCGCAGGGCGACGAGGAGGCCTACCGCGCGCTTCGGGATCTGCTCGGCGTCTCCCCCGCGCTCGAACGCGCCCTTGCCTGAGTCAGGGCGCCGCTGGAGGAATGATTTCGGGGTGGCGTCATCTTGTGATGCGTCGTTAGGGACGCTATTCCCACCCCTTGTCTCAGATGCGCTCGCGCTCCTGTGTTCGGCCGGCGGAACGTGCGTGCTGCTCGTGCGGCGTTACGCTCATCTCCGGCGGGGTTCGTGCCGTCGGCGGCGCGATTCCTAGCTTCGATCTTCTTGTCGGCGCTCTTCAGCCTCAGCGACACGCTCGGCATCGCCGAAGTTATCGACGATGAGGAACCTGGGCGTCCGCTTCATTTCGCGACACGCGCTCTATTCGGACGTCCACACTTCGACTCTAAGCGAATGCGCCAGTCTCCGCGTTCGTTGTCGCGATCGACCTGACCTCCATCGAGTGTCAGAAGGAATGTCAGCGGCTGCGCTTGTCAGCGCGGCCGCTGCGCAAGCGACTTAGGGCCATCTCCGCCGCTTCCACTTCTGTGTTGCCGCGTGCAACCCCATCAGCCCCACGCGGATCTGCCACCAAGCGATATCGCGCCAGCCAGCCGCCACGGAGCGCGCCGCGCGCCGATTCCTCGATGATCAGCTCATACCCACGTCGCGCAAACTCGTTTCGGATCGCCGTGATTCGCTTGTCCATAGACCCCGTGAAGCCCTCGACACCTCTCGCAGTTCACGACGTACCCGCGATGCAGATCCTTAAGCGCGCGCGCGAGCACCCCGATGGAGGCTGGTTTTGACGCGATCGACGAGCTCGAGCAGATTCCCAGATCGCAGCAGCAACTCGGTGTCGGCCTGGATTCCGCGAACGTCCGCCTCCATCTCATCGGCGTTCACGTGGACGCCGGCGATCACGTCGAGAATGTTCCCGAGCCTTGCACGAAGCGCGAGATGCTCCTCAAGGGCGTGATCGAGACGAGCGGACGCTTCCGGCTGCGGTTTATGGCGGCGGTGCGCGTTGCGGCGGCTGCGCGTGACGTTCGTGGCGCCGCTCGGCTTACGGTCACCATTCTTCGCAGCGCCCCGGGCAGTCGATGAGCTCTGTTTCGCAGCAGGGGATTGGCGCAGTCAACGACCGGACTTGGTTTTTCGAGGCGAGGTCGTCTGGCGGCGACGTTGGCCTCCGCTGCGGCTGGTTGATTCCTGCGATGTTTGCCGGACGGCGTCAATAAGCTCGTCTTGCAGCTCCGAGGCCCGGGTTTTCGCTCCATTCACGGCCCCTTTTGCTTTGCGCGCAACGAACTCGCTTCTCGCGAGCGCATACAACCCGGCGCCAGCGGCCGGAAGAAGGAACCAACGGGTCGGCGACACGCCGCTCGCCCTATGCCTACCCGCTGCCGCATCGGCGACGTTCGAAAGTCGCTCGGCAAGATCAATTACCCGGTCTGAAAATTCGTGGACATCAGCCATCTGCAAACCTCCCGTAAATCGCGATTAATCTGTGGAGGCAGCGTTCCCATGGCAATCCTGATGAAACGCGCAGCCCCGCTTCACGACGCATCCGCGAAGAGCGTTCGACGCCAGCCATCAACGCACAGCATGTGTAGGTCGCTAACGCTCGCGCTCGGGCGCATTATCTGAGACGTCAGGCGAGCGGCTCCGATCACACGGCGTCCTTAGTTCAGCGACGGCTCGCCCGGCGATAGCCGCAGCCTTAGAAGAAGGTATCCCGACCGCGAGGAGTGTCCGCGGGGCCGGCTCGAGTAGAGGTTTCCTCAGGCTCCGGAAGGGAACGCGGGCCTCGTGAGATTTCCGTGTCATTCCGTCCGAGGGGGGGCTGATTGTCGGTGTTTGAGCGAATGCGAACTGGTCTACGTGAGATGCCGTCGAATGCTGCCTGGCTCCTGTCCCAGGTCGTGAAGCCCGCGGACGCACTCGAAGGCGCTGCGGCCGGCGCCCGCGACACGGGGCGGAAGCTGACGGCAGCCGTCGTTGACGCCGCCCCTGTCGGGGACTCCGTCGAAATCCGCGCAAGGCGGGCGCACGACGCAGCGGAGCGCGCTCGCGAGGCCGAAGAGCTGGCCGTCGAGGCCGCCCGGGAGTCCAAGGCGCTCGCTGACCGCGCTCGGGCGGTGAGCGAACGCGGTCGCGCCCGCCTCAAGGAGGTCGATCTCGAAACCAATCGGGAGGTCAAACAGCGAGTCGCGGAGGCTCAGAAGGCTGCCGAGGAGCTCGTGAGGCGCGAACGGCAAGCCGCTGAGGCAGACGCCGCAGAGCAGCGCGAGGAAGTCGAGGAAGAGGTCGAGAACGAGATCGCCGAAGCCCAGAGCGATGCCGAGGCGTCCCAGCTCCGGGCTGAGGACCTTCTCGAGGAGGCGACCGAGGCACTGGCGGAGGCGAGGCAGCTAGCCGACGAGGCCGCGGAAGCTGCGCGCTCGGCCGCCGACGAAGCGAACCGCCAAGCGCAACAGCTCCAGAACGAAGCGAAGCAGCGAGCGAGCGACGCCGAGGCGCGCGTCAAGGCGGTCGAGGAACTGCGAGAACGGGCAGGGGCGACGGCGAAGCAGACAGCGCGCGAGCTCGATCGAGAGGGGATCGACGGTCTCGATGCCTACAAGAAGCCGGAGCTGGTCGAGCTCGCGGGCAGCATTGGCATCGAGAGAGGAACGGATATGACGAAGGAGGAGCTCGTCGATGCCATCACGAAGGCCGCTCGTCGGCGGGCAAGACAAGGATCGAGGTCATGAGACTTCCCCGCACGAAGAGCAAGCCGGAAGGCCTTCACCACGCGGTCACGGACTCGGTTGCCGCTGTGCGCGTCACCGCGCACAGGGACACGCTTCTGAAGGCGGCCTTGATTGCCGGCGGCGTTGCCGCGCTCACGGCGGCGAGCGCCGCCATCTCGTCGCTCCGGCGCCGGACGGAGACGAATCGGTGAAGCGGGTTCGCGTCGCCCGGGACGAGAAGACGCGGGCTCCGATCGCATTGACGAGGGCGGTCAATCGCACCGGACGCCTGTCCGAGGGAGCGCTCGTCCAGGCGTCGGTCCGTGCCCGCCTCCTGGGCCTGCCGCTCTTACGCCTCGACGCGACCGTCGTGCTCATGCCCGCCGCGCTCACCGCTCCCTCTGCAGGCGCCTCCGGAAACGGCTTGGCGGAGGCTGTCCGCAGCATCAACGACGGAGCGGAGGTCCTCGCTCAGGTGCGGCGTGACGGCCGCCGCTGAATTCAGTTCGCGGGCGGCTGGGCTGTTGCCCTGCGGCGTGCGACCGCGGTTCCGACGCTGCTCAGGTCGCTGCCGCCAGGATACTCGCCTTCGCGCCTGTCAAAGCGTTTAGTCAGTCGGTCGGCCGGGGTGCAGCGTCGGCCGAGACGTCGCGGTAGCGGGCGTCGACGAGGCAGAAAAGGGCGTAGCAGAGAAGGCCGGCGGCGGTCAGCCCCAAGAGCCATGGGCCGTAGCTCGCGTTTGCGAGCTTTTGCAATGCGCCGTCGAGCCCGATCGCGTCGTTCGGGTCGTAGTCCATCGCTGCCTTGGTGACGAAGGTCCCGATCAGGCCGAAGACGACCCCACGCGCGAGGTGGCCGGCGACGCCGGCGCGACCGCCCCACTTACGCTCGGTCGTGCTCATCTCGCCCGTACGCCACTTGTCCTCGAACTTCTTTGCGATCCCGCGATAGAGGTTCCATAAGCCGGCACCAATGATGGCGAGGCCCGCGATCCCAACGATCCACCGTCCTCCGGGCCAGTCGAGGAGCGCCGCGGTCGTCTTCTGTGCCTTCTCGTTCTGGGACTCCTGGCCGCCCGAGCCCGCGAGGATCTTCGCGGTTGTGAACGCCAAGCCAGCATAGATGAGGCCGCGACCTGCGTAGCCGGCGCGCTTGCCCCATTTCTTCGCCTTACCCTTCTCATCGCGGTCGTCGTCGCGCTCGGCGAACGCCTGCACGAACCGCCAGATGGCATAGCCGACGAAGCCGAGCACGAGCAGGACGAGCAGCACCTTCCCCCACGCGTGCTGGGCCAGCGTTTGCAGCGCACCCTGGCGACTCGTCGTCTCCCCACCGGTACCGACCGCGACTCCGATCGCGAGCACCGCGACGATCCCGAACGAAATCCCCTTTGCCACGAGCCCGGCGCGCGCGAGCCAGGCATACCAGCCGCTGCCGCTTTCGGCCTTCTCCCGCGCCTCACGTGCCGGCTGCTCTACCGCGTGCTTTGTCCGCTGCCCAGACGGCAGCGTCTGTCTCGTTGCCACAGCGCCTCCTCGCCCCGAAATGTCCGCCTCAAAACGGCCGAGTCGTCATTCGGGATACGGCAAGACGAGGCAGCGCGAGTAGTGACCTCGAGAATTTGCCGCAATTTGCGGGAAGAAAAGGCGCGGAGCGGATTCGAACCGCTGTACGGGGCTTTGCAGGCCCCTGCCTAACCTCTCGGCCACCGCGCCCCCGGGAGGGGAATGGTAGCGCCGCACGTGGGTAGAACCCGCCCGTGAGCCAGCTCTCGTTCAACGGCGCCGCCGACTCGCTCGTCCCCGACCGCCCGACCCTGAAGAAGCTCCGCGAGGCGGCCGCGGACTGCAAGGCCTGCCCGCTCTGGAAGACCGGGACGCAGACCGTGTTCGGCGAGGGATCGCCGAAGGCCGAGGTCATGTTCGTCGGTGAGCAGCCCGGAGACCAGGAGGATCTCGAAGGACAGCCGTTCGTCGGACCGGCGGGGAAGCTCCTCGACAAGGCGCTCGTCGACGCCGGCATCGACCGGCGGAAGGTCTACGTCACGAACGCGGTCAAGCACTTCAAGTGGCAGGCGCGCGGGAAGCGGCGGATCCACCAGAAGCCGAACTGGCAGGAGATCGCGGCCTGCCGCCCTTGGCTCGACGCGGAGCTCGAGGTGGTCAAGCCGCGGGTGCTGGTCTGTCTCGGCGCGACGGCCGCGCAGGCGCTGCTCGGACGGCAGTTCCGGGTCTCGCGCCAGCGCGGCGACCTCGTCGACTCGCCGCTCGCAGAGAGCGTGATCGCCACCGTCCATCCCTCCTCGATCCTGCGGGCCGAGGACCGCGAGACCCAGTACGCGGAGTTCGTCCGCGACCTGAAAAGGGTCGCGAAGCTGATCTAGGCGATCAGGGACTGGCGCAGCGCGGTTGCGACAGCCTGGGTGCGCGTGTCCGCATCGAGCTTCGTCATCGCCTTGCGGATGTGCGTCCGCACGGTCTCCCCGGAGATGAAGAGCTGCTTGCCAATCTGTTCATTCGTCAGGCCGTCGGCGAGCAGGCGGAGGACGTCGCGCTCGCGTTGCGTCAGCGACGGGATGCTGGCCGTCGCCTCGGCGCTCGCGATGATGCCGCCGAGGACGGGATCGACATAGGTTCCGCCGGCGGCGACCGTCTCAACCGCGCGGACGAGGTCGGGAAGCGGAGCCTCCTTGAGCACGAATCCCCGCGCGCCGGCGTCCAGCGCCTCGGTGACGAGCGCACGCTCCGCATGGCCCGTGTAGAGGAGGATCGCCGTCTCCGGCGTCGAGCGCGATGCGCGCCGGGCGACGTCGATGCCGGAGAGCCTGGGCATCCGCACGTCGAGAAGCGCCACCTTCGGCGGCTCGGCTTCGATCTTCTCCAGCGCTTCCTCCCCGTTCCGAGCCCGTGCCGAGATCTCGATCCCACTCGCGGCGAGCACCTCGGAGACCGCAGCGAGCACGGCCGGATGGTCGTCGGCGACAAGGCACGTGATGTCGGACATCGTGCGGTCGAGCGGCTCGACAAGGGGCATGGTCACGCTACGCGCGGGCGAGGACGGCGTCAATTTCGGGGTCTCCGTCGAGCACCTCGCGCACGCGCCGGGCGAGCTGCTCGCTCGTGAACGGTTTCTCGAGGAAGAAGATCGAGTCCTCGAGCACGCCGCGGCGCCCGATCGCCTCGTTCGTGTAGCCCGACATGTAGAGGACCTTCAGCCCCGGCCTGGAGTACGTCAGCCGCTCCGCGAGCTGCGCGCCGTTCATCGAGGGCATCACCACGTCCGTGAGCAGCAGGTCGATCGCGCCGGGGTGGTCTTGCACCGAGAGGATCGCCTCCTCAGCGGTCGCCGCGGCGATCACTTCGTAACCGCGCTCCTGAAGCATGTGGCAGACGACGGTGCGAACGCTCGCCTCGTCCTCGACGACGAGCACCGTCTCCGATCCTTCGTCGATGCGCTCGAACGGCGAGCCGTCACGCTCACGCCGTGTCGGCCGATCAATTCGGGGAAGGTGGATTCGGAACGTCGTGCCGCGACCGGGGTCGCTCTCGACCCAGATCCGCCCGTCGCTCTGGTCGACGATGCCGTACACGGTCGCGAGCCCGAGTCCGCTGCCCTTGCCGAGCTCCTTCGTGGTGAAGAACGGCTCGAAGATCTGCGCCTGCGTCTCGCGGTCCATGCCGCAACCCGTGTCGGTCACGGCCAGCATCACGAAGCACTCTCCGTCCTCGAGCTCGACGTTCGCAGTCTCCAGCAAGAGCTTTCCGCCGTCCGGCATCGCGTCCCGCGCGTTCAGGACGAGGTTGAGGAGCACCTGCTGGAACTGTTGGGGATCGGCCTTGGCGGAGCCGAGGTCGTCGGCAAGTGAGGTCTCGAGCTCGACGTCGCTGCCGACCACGCGGTCGATCATCTCGGCCATCCCCAGCACGACGTCGTTGAGATCGAGCACCTCCGGCCGGAGCATCTGCTTACGCCCGAACGCGAGCAGCTGTTTCGTCATCGCCGCTGCGCTGTCGGCCGCCTTCTTGATGCCGTCCGCGTGCCGGTGGAGCGGATCGCCGGGAAGCAGGCGGCCGAGCATCAGCTCGCTGTAGCCCCGAATCGCCATCAGCGAGTTGTTGAAGTCGTGCGCGACGCCGCCGGCAAGCCGGCCGATCGCCTCCATCTTCTGCGAGTGCCGCAGCTGCTCCTCGAGCTCCTGGCGCCGTTCCTCGGCCCGGATCCGTTCCATGAACTGGCCGATGTGGGTGGCGACCGACTCCATCATCGCGTAGAGAGCCTCGTCGCATTCCTTCGCCTCCCGGCTGAAGAAGCTGACGACGCCCAGACACCGGTTGCGCAGCACGATCGGGAAGCCGACCGCTGCCGTCAGCCCGGCCTTTTCCGCCGCTCCTGAACGCGGAAACGACTCTGCGACGAAGTCCGGGAAGACCATCGACTCCCGGCGCTCCCAGATCGTCCCGGTCACGCCGCGGCCGCGCGCGAATCTGCTCGTGAGGGCTAGCTCGGCGAACGGCTCGAGCGACTCGGCGCCCGTGTGCCAGACACCCATGCAGACGAGCTCCTGCTCATCGTCGTCGACGCACCAGAGCTCGCCGAATTCCCAGACGAGCGACTCGCAGAGCGCCTGGAGGATTCTCGGCGCTCCTTCCTCGAGCGTGCTCGCTTCAGCGGCCGCGCGCGTGACAGCGTGCTCGGCGGCGAGCCGGCGCTCGGAGCGCTTTTGCTCGGTGATCTCACGCACAATCCCGGAGAACCCGACGAGGTTCCCGTGCTCATCGAGAATCTGTGAAAGCGTCAGCGAGACGTCGAAGCGCTCGCCGTCCTTGCGGACACGCACCGTCTCGTGGCCACGAACGTGCTCGCCGGAAGTCAGCGCCTTCAACAGCTCCTCCACCTCGCCTTCGCGCTCGGGGGGCGCGAACTCGACGATTCTCCGGCCGATGGCCTCTTCGGGCGTGTACCCGTACATCCGAACGGCACCGGCGTTCCAGGTCCGAACCACGCCCTGAAGGTCGATCGACAGGATCGCGTCGTCGGACGAGGCCACGACCGCCGCGAGCTGCTGCCGGTCGGCCTCGGACGCCTTGCGCTCGGTGATGTCGAGCAGGAAGCCCTGACGGGACGGCTTGCCGGTCGCGTCCTCGCCGATCACCGCGTCGTCCTGAACCCAGACGACCCGCCCGTCGGATGCGACCAGGCGATATTCGGACCGGTAGGAGCCTCCGGCAACGGGATACTCGGAGAGCACGCGCTCGCGGTCGTCAGGATGAAGGATTCTCGGGAAGAACTCGGGATCGTCGTGCCAGGCCTCGACGGGATACCCGAGCAGCTGCTCGACCTGAGGACTGACGTAGATCGTCGTGCTGGCCGCGTTCAGCTCGTCGACATATGTGACGAGGGGGAGCCGCTCGACAAGATCCTTGTACGAGCGCTCGCTCTTTCCGAGCGCGCGGTGCATCCTCGTCGCGAGAACCAAGACGACCACGACGGCGAGCCCGAGCAGAAGCTCGTCGAGCGGCTTCGGGACGAGCTGGTGCAGGACCAGGCCGGTTCCGAGGACGAGCGCCCACAGCGGACGCGGGAAATGGCGTGCCGCAAATCGCACTAGAGAACAGTCGGCACAAAAGGCAAAACGGCTTAGCCCTCGAGTTGCCGCAGGCGGCGGCGCTAATAAATCCAGGCGTCGTCGTCGGGCTCGTCCGGCAGCTCCGGAAAGGAGCGCCGGTCGCGAACCGCCAACGCCGTGCACGCCGCCGCCGAGGCGCCGCTTGCGGTGCCGCTTCAGGACGCGCGGGCTTTGCTCGCGCGGCCGTCCGAAACGACCAGTCGAAACGCGGGAAAGAGGCCGCAGGCGGCGGCGCGCTAATAAATCCAGGCGTCGTCGTCGGGCTCGTCCGGCAGCTCCGGAAAGGAGCGCCGGTCGCGAACCGCCAACGCCGTGCACGCCGCCGCCATGAGCGGGATCGCGAGAAGCACCCAAGCATCGCGCCAGGCGATTGAGAACCAGAGCGCGACCGCCGCCGCGACCGCGCCCCAGCGCAGCATCCGCTCCTCACGAGGGCGGAGCTTCGAGTGCATCTCCTGCAGTTCGCGGATCATCCGCCCGGCATGATGTTGGCGACGCTCGTAAGCGCGCCCCGCACCCGCTCGGAAAGCAGGGTAATCGCGGCAATCACGGCGAGCGTGATCACTGCCAGGACGACGCCGTACTCGGCCATCGTCTGCCCCTCCTCGCGGCGGCGAAGCGACGCGGCGGCATCGGCCGCGTACGTCTGCGCGAAAACAAAGAGCTTCAGCACTGAGATGTCACCTCCCTTCGCAATCCAGGGAGGGCCGTTCTCTGGGTAAGACCGGGTGTCTCGACGAAGCTGCGTTCCACGCGCCCTTGAGCCCTCCAAAACGTCGTGGGCGTGCCGCGTCCACCCGATTTGCTCTAAAAGGTGATCGGTCTGGGCCTGGCTAGAGGCCTATCCCTCGCTGGAGCGATTTGGCGCCATCACCCAAAACGGGGAATTCGAACGCGCGGGCGCGGGGATCCGCGTTTCTCCGCTGAAAACGACGTTGTTTAGTGATGAAACTGTGGCTTTTGGTTTGCCTTTCGGCAGCTACGAAGAGGCGTTCGTGACGATCCTGCTCGTCGAGGACCAGGAGCTCGTCCGCGACACGGTGCGCGGGATGCTGGAATCGCTCGGCTACAAGGTGCGCGAAGCCTGCGATCCCGCCCAGGCGATCGAGAGCTTCCTCAGCAAGGGCGTCGCCGTCGATCTCGTCGTGACCGACGTTGTCATGCCGGAGATGAGCGGCCCCGAGTTCGCCGAATGGCTCGCGCTCGTCAACCCCGAGCTGCCGATCCTGTTCATGTCGGGCTACACGGACGAGCGCGTGCTGCCGTACCGGCACAACCGCACGGCGTTCATCGAGAAGCCGTTCGACATGAACACCCTCGAGGAGCGGATCCGCGATCTGACAGAGGTCGAGGAGGCGGCTTGAAGCCGGTTCGTCCTGAGGGAACTCCAAGACGCTCCTCTTTTAGTGTTCCCGCAAACCAAAACAGGAGACGACGGATGGCACTAGGCGACGAAATCGACGAAGTCTTCAGACGCGAGGTCAAATCTCTGCCCGCGTACGAGAAAGCGCAGGCTGCTGGCGGCTCCGGGGTTGCACCGCCGGTAGACGAGATGAATCAGCTGCTCATGGGCCTGGCGGTCGCCGCGCAGCGTTCATTTCACCTACTCGCAGACCGCATCGAGAACATCGACAAGACTTAACCGCGGGCCGGTTCGGAACGGGGTAGAGTGGTTTGCGCTGGCCCTGTGGCCAGAACCCCGGCCGAAAGCCCGAAGCCGCCGACGCGCCTCGGCGCGCGAGGCGATGAGCCTAGGCGAACAGAGTTCGACTTGCAGGGCCAGCGCTCTGTGTAGAGCTCCCAGGCCTCTCGACTCGGCTGCGCTGCGGCGCTAGGCTGCGCCTCATGTCGAGCGACGAGCATAGTCGCGCCGACGCCCGCGGTTTGGCCTCTGCGACAGCTTTCTCGAGGTTGAACGCGACGGCGTCTACGAACATCTCTCCGTCCGGCCGAAGTGGTTCGGCGAGGATTGCCTTAGGGCCTCGGAGCGGATCCGCGACGAGCCGCGCTGCCTCGAGCTAATCAAGCACCTCTCGACGACCGTCCAGCAACTCGACAAAATCGCGGGTTCTGCGCAGGCAAAAGAAGAGATGATGCGACAGGCCATGTCCTGGGGGGTCGCTGCGGATGAACTACTCCCCAACGAGCTGCTGAGCCAACCCGAGCAAGAAGAGCGGTCAGCGGGAGAGGAGCGCGGCTCCCGCGGCTCCTCTTGATGCAGGGTTAACCGCAACTAGAGGGATTAATCGCCCCTCGGCTTCGGCCGTCGCCGCAGACGGGTCGGAATGCCTGTAGTGTGCTTGTCAGCAGCGAGAAGATCGCTAGTGACGCCGCAGTCCGAATAGGCGTCGTTGCTCCTCTCTTTTCCTTGTTGCGAGTGCCCTCTCCTGAAGGCTTCCGCGCTTTGTCCCTCGGGGGTACCTCGAGGACTACTTCCGGGAGAACCGAGCCGACGTTCTCCACCTGCACGCAAGAGTTAGGAGCACACGATGCATGCCACGATCCGACGGTACGAGGGTGTCGACGCGAGTCGCACCGACGAGCTGAGCAGGAAGGTCAACGAGAGTCTGTTGCCACGCCTGAATAAGCTCTCAGGGTTTGGCGGTTACTACCTGATCGAGGCTGGTAACGGCGTCATGACGTCCGTCAGCCTGTTCGAGACCTCCGCCCAGGCTGACGAGTCAACCCATCTAGTCGTCGACTGGATCCAGGAGGAGGAGCTCGAGAAGGCGCTTCCGACGCCGCCCAAGATCACGAGCGGGAAAGTAGTCGTGCGCACGATGAACGGCGCGGTTGCCGCGCTCTGACCGAAGCGTCCGAGACGGGGAGGCCCGAACGCGGGCCTCCCGTCACGACGAGTCACGACGAAACGAGGAGATGGTTCCCGTGGCGATGGGTATCGTGAAATGGTTCAACGAGGCGAGCGGCTACGGTTACATCGTCGCCGACAAGGGCGGGAAGGATCTCTTTGTGCACCGAGGCAGCATCGTCGGCGACTGGCGCACGACGACGCTGGCAGAGGGCAACAGGGTCGAGTTCGAGCGGCGCGAAGGCGGGATGGGTCCGGAGGCGATTCGTGTGCTGCCGCTGGTCTCAAAGGCAAATCCATAACCGCTTCCACGCCACAGAATGTGCCAAGCGGGTACCTGGAGAAAAGGAGCAACGAGATGAGTCAGGCCACAGAACAGCGAGAGGGCGAGTGCATCGCCGAACAGCGTTCCCAGAAGGAGCTGACGGATCGAGTCGGTGCGCGGCTCGAGCGGCCGAGCAGGTCCAGCAACCTGAAGCAGAGCACGTGGCGGCGCCGATTCGGACTCCGCCGCAAGGGGTGACCTAGCCGGCAGGATCGGCGATCGGCGGCACCGACGAGCCGGTTGTCGTGGAGTTGGCACGCTCGTCCGGCGGAATGCCGCGGGCACGTGGCCGAGCAGGATGACTGGATCGAGCTGATCCGGCTCACCAAGAAGCCCGGCTGGACGACCCCGGCCGAGTTCATCCTCGTCAGCACCGTGGTCGACACGATCACACAGCAGGTCGAGATCATCGACCGGCTGAAGGGCGATCTGCTGAACGCGAATCGTCAGATCGTCGAGACCGCAGAACGCGAGGCGGCAACCGCGTAGCCCAGCTTGGCGCCGCGCCCGCCGGCCGTCGGCAGCCGGCGGGCGTGCCGGCCCGACGGCGAGAGAGCGTCCGGCTCTAGCCGGTTGCTCTGGACGCCCCGCGTGTGGCCAGGCGCGCTCCTCGTCGAAGGCGAGATCCGCGGAACATGGCGACGGGCGCAGCACACCATACGAATCGACGCTTGGACTCGGCTCTCGCGTGGGTCGCGCGATGCGATCGAGGCCGAGGCTAGAGCCTTACCGCTTCCAGGCGTCGAGCGACGTATCGACGTGGTTTGGAACACCTGAGCCGCGCCTCCCCTTGGATCGCCCCCAAGCCTTGTGGCGCTGACTTTCATCCTTCGCAACGTAACTCGCTGTGTCGGGGAACATTCCCAAGCACCGGCCCAGGCGAGGGTCGTGCGCCCGACCACTGCCGGGACACCCGACACGGTTGCTCGTCAACCAAGGCGTACCACGTTCTGCGCCTGCGCTTGGTTCTGTGCGTTGCCGTAGCCCGATTGCAGTACCGATGCTCGGGCCCAGAATCTGTTCGCTTCTAGAGAACCGCTCAGCGAGCGGCTTCATCCCGCTAAGGCGCGTGAGCGCTACGCGCGAGCGGCTCTTCGCTGGCGCGGTCGCCCCTGCCGGGAGGTCGATGTGAGCCTCGAGGAGCCGCAGGCGATCCTTGCGCGCCGGTTCTGATGGCGGGCGAGCGGAAAGGAGGCGCGGCCTTCGCACTCGCGGACCTGCTCAGGCGGCGAAGACTAGAACTGCGAGACACTTGTCGCGTGGGCGCGGGAGGCGTAGAACTCGGCGGTTGAGCGTTTGGCCTGAGCGGGAATTGCCCGGGAACCTCCTCGGTGCGAGCGGTGTAGGGCAAGTGATGAGACTGAGCCTCATTGTCCTACTTGCCTTTCTCGGGCTCGCGGGCTCGGCACACGCAAAGGGGC
>JBKPHH010000027.1:0-7975 GCA_046729795.1 Actinomycetota bacterium
CGCACGAAATCACCCGAGTCGTCGAGACGCCGACGACCGTCCGGGGCGCTGATGTCCAGCCACTGGGGTCCAATCAGCGCGATCAGTACGCCGCTCTTGTCCAGCGCCTCTCGTAGCGCAGACACAAAATCAACTCCAGGCTGAATGCTGTCAACATCCATAAACACGTTCTTCTCACCGATCAGCGCTGCTAGGCGGTCGTAGAGCCGGCCCGCGTGCCCCTCGGTCTCCTCGCGGCGGTAGCTGATGAAAACGCCCCGTCGACGGCGTTGCCGCACTTCTCCGGAGGCTTTCCGGCTCGCCAACACGTACTCGGCCTGAATCGGTGTCGGCGCGGGTCGCCGCCTAGCCCCCTGCGCCAGCCATTCCTCCGCTTTCTCGAGCGCGCTGCCGGGCAGGAGATATGCGGGATCGCGGAGGTTCCTCTCCCACTCAGTCGACTTCTGAAGCACGTGGGTGTGTTCCCGCACCCAGGCCGGATCGGTCTCGAGCGACTCCACCAAGCTAGCTAGCGCTTCTTCTGGAGCGTCCTCTTCACGAAAGAAGACCCAATTGATCCTCGATACCTCGCCTGGAAGCTGGCTGGCTGCGAAACCAGGATCCCGTCTGAGTACGGGGAGAATTCGCTTTCCGCTCGCGATCGCCCGATCGAGCTCCGACTTGTTTGCGTTCGAGGAAGCCCAGTCCGGCGTGATCACTGGAATGAATGCGTCGGCAGCATCGATCGCCTCTCCGATCGCCTCCCTCCAAACGTCACCGATCCGGAGGTCGCGCCAGTCAACCCAGACCTCGCGGCCGCGCTCGGCTAGAGCCTCACTCAGGTACTTCGCGAAGGCCTCGTCTCGCCTCGAATACGAGATAAAGACAAACGCCACGTGACTCCGTCGAACAACATCTAGAGTAGAGCGGGATTCCTGTCAAGGCTCGCGCGGCGAGTGATAAGGCTCGGTGGCATCTCGCCCCGCCGGCGGAAACGCTCGCGTGAACAGGAAGTCAAGAACGGCGCGCTCGTCGGCGTCTGATGGACGTCGCGAGGATGACGCGGTGGTCAGCTATCACGGGCCCTGCGGACCCGCCGTCGCCGCCTAGCTCGCTTCAGCGAGCAGCAGCGAGTCGGCGACGGAGCCTGGGCCTGGCGCTCGGACACCACGGCCGGGGACGCTACTTGGAACCCGCCAGTCATGCAGCCGCTTCCTGAGCCGACGCGAACGCTTGGGCAAACGCCGTCGACCAGGTAGCGGCCCTGAACTCGGGCGTTAGCACCGTTACGCCAACCTCCTCCTTTCCGAGGCAAGAACAGAGCCCGACGTCCGCGCCCAACTTCGCTGGCTCATCAACGAACACTTCAAGCGGATCCGCTTCGACGAGCACGTGGCCGAGTCGAACAGGAAGATCGCGCTGGGTCCCAGATCGTTTGCAAGCCGGCGACGTTCGGGAGGAACGCCTTGAGCCCAAGGGATGGAAGTAGGGCGCTTGCCTCGAATCGCAGCGAGCGGGACACTTGTAGGGGGCGGATTTGAACAGCGAGACGGAGAAGGAGGAGATCGGCGACCTGCCTCCGATCCACGTCGTCATCAGCTACCGCCGCGAGGACACACCGGGCGGGGCGGGACGACTCCGTCAGGATCTTGGCGCCCACTTCGGGCGCGAGAACGTCTTCCTGGACATCGACGCGATCCCGCCGGGCGTTGACTGGGTCGAGGAGATCGAGAAGACCGTCTCCTCCAGTGACGTCCTGCTGCCGGTGATCGGGCTTCACTGGCTGACTGTCACGGACGAGAACGGTCACCGGCGCCTCGATGACCCAGACGACGTGCTTCGCTTCGAGATCGAGACAGCGCTGAAGACGCGCGTTCGGGTCATTCCGATCCAGCTCCACGGCGCCCCGATGCCGAAGGCCGACGAGCTTCCAGCGAGTCTCGTCGGGCTCACTCGCCGCCAGTCCGTTCGCATCGACGACGAGGACTGGCCGCACGATGTCCAGAAGCTCGTTCGAGCTCTCGAGCGGATGCGGCGGGAGAAAGCGGAGGTGCTTCGAGCGAAAGCAGCCGAGCGCGAGGCGGCGGAGCGGCAACCTCTCGAGCAGAAAGCGGCCGCGCGGTCGGAGCGGGAACGTGTGGAGCGCGACGCGGCCGAGCGAGCGGAGCGGCAACGCCTCGAGCAGCTAGCGGCCGAGCGGGAACGCACTGGGGAGCCTGAAGTCGTTCGCGTCGAGCCGCGTGATGCAAAGGAGGACGGCCGAACCCCCGAAACTAGGTTCACAGACGTCTGGTATCGGCGGCCCGGCTCGAAGACGGAAACCGGCACCCTGACCGTCGCGCGGGGGCGTCTCCGCTTCGAAGGTAAGAACGCGGTCGACATCACGGACATCCGGGGCGTCTCGATGCGGTATCACTGGACACTCGAAAGCAAGTGGGTCACGGTCGACTACGGCGACGGACAGAGGGCGATGTTCGCCGACGGGAGGGCGCTGGGCTTGGCGGCCGTCCTAGGCGGTACCGGGACGCTGTACAAGGCGATTCAGGCCGCCGCTCGCAACTGAGCAAGGCGCGGGCCACTCCCGTCCTTCTCGAGGCTTCTCGTCGAGGGCCGTCGAGCCGTACTTCCGGGCCGGACTACGCACGCGGGCCGCCGCGGCGCGCAGCGTCTCGTGACCGACTCTAAGTCGTACTTCCGGAACGTCGCCGGCCAACTAGCCCCGGAGATCGCGCCGCTTGGCATCGTGGCCCGATGGAACGGAGTGCTGACGCCCCGCATGGATGACGCCGAAAAACTGAGAGGTTGACCGCCGGATCGCTCTGCCCTGCCGGTCGAACGTGCGCATCTGAGTGGGAATTGGGTGGTGCTTCCATGAGCCGGGAGAGGCGGTCGCGTTGCAGGGAGGGCGTCGCGTGCCGGAACTCACCGTTCGCGGATCCAAGGGGATCCACAGGGCTGACTGAGTTTATGAACCCTACGGGCTCACTCTCCGAATCCCGTGTTCGCCTAGTACCCGCTTTTGGCCTCCACGACCTCGCGACGTCCGGCTTGCGCGGCAAGGATCCGTTGCGCTTTGGTCGGGTCCGAGCAAACGCTGTCCGGTTTTTCCCACCGCCCGCGAGTTGGACAGCGATCACGAAATCACACCTTGGCACAATCCTCTCAAGCAAGAGCTAATCGCGGTGGATCAGGCTGTAATTGCCGCTCCCCACCTTATTGTGCGCACCACCAACCGGACACACCGAGCCGGCGCCTCCGCCAAAGAACAGCCCTTGGCATTTGTTGCACCAACGCCATTCGGATTGCTGCCCCGGAGCCACGCCCGCATTGTGGAGCAAGCTGTAGTCGCCGCTCGGCGACCTGCTGTGCGTGCCGCCCGCCGGGCAAACCGAGCCGGCGTTGCCAGGGCCGAACGCCAGTCCCTGACACTTGCTGCACCAACGCCAGTCGCTCTGTGCCGGGTACAACCGCTGCGCGCCGGAGATGTCGTCGGAGGTCGGCGCGCGCTTGGTCGTCCCCGATGCGACGGAGGGCAGCATGACGGCCCCGCTCACGCTTGAGTGGGCCAGGCCGATGATGTGCCCGATCTCGTGCAGCGCCACCGTCTCGATGTCGAACGCGCCGGCGACCGCGCCGATGCTCCAGGTCACCTCGGTCTCGTCGAAGTGCACCGGCTTCGGCAACCCTCGCGTCACGACGGAGCAGCCCGGCGGGAAGTCCGCGTGCGCGAGAGTTCCCCCGGTCATGTCCAGGTCCGGGTCGTTCGCGGGCCGCCAACCGATGAGCACGTCCGGGTTCTCGTTCGTCCCGACCTCTGTAAACGTGAGCGGCACCGCCGCCGCCCAGGTCGCGAAGGCGTTGCGAGCCGCCAGGAACTCGCCGAATGTATCGATGGTGCCACTGTCGAATGCGTAGGTCAGGCTCCATCGCCGCCACGCGCAGGTAGTCGCAAACTCGACCCCGTTGTTCAAGTCCGGGAAAGCGCACCGGCCGGTGGTCATTTGGTCAAGGGACGCCTCGTCTAAATCGCCGGTGACCGGCAAGCCATTGAACTCCTGGTATTTGGCGAGCGCGGTCGACGTCTCCTCATCCAGCTTGTTGGTTGCGTACGAGCCAACCTCGAGATACCCAAATCGGTTCAGGAACGCCTGGACCTGTTCGAGTCCGGCCCGCTCCTCGCCCGCCTTGGCCGTCCCCACTTCCGCGAGCGGTTGGAACGCCTCTGGGTTTTCGCGCGACATTGCCTATCCCCCTTCAGAACTGAACACTCCGAGCGATCGCGAGTGGTACCGCTGCGTCCACGTCAGCACCGGCCTCGACTACCACCGTGACCGGCCCGACCCCGCCCGAACGCGGGAAGTGCACACCGGCGAAGCGCCCGCCGTCCTCGGTGCGGAACGTAACGACTTGCGCTGGGCGCCCGTTGATCTCCTCCTCCTGGAGCCGGTGCTCCATGCGGTCTTGGTAGCGATCGAGGGGATCCGAGAACGGGCCCTCGTCGACGACGACACGCACGTCCGCGCCCTGCCAGGCGGAAACATCCGAATCCACGCCTCGCTCCTGGGTCTTTGACAAGCCAGCGGGGATCGCGAGGGTGACTCCTCCGCTAGTGGTCACGCGGATCGAATCCGTGTTCCCGTCGAGATCCTGGCCGCGAGGTGAGGTGACGTCACTGTCCACTGGGCGTCCGGGATCTGTCCGGTGTAGCGGGACCGCGACGGGACCGACCGCGACCAGCGCCTCCGCCCGCGCGATTCCCGCTCGAGGGCGGACGCACGCGCAGTCGTCCTGCCCGGTCAGCAGAAGCGAGCGCCGCAGCGACCGAGAGTCCTCGTCCGCCCAAGGCGGTCCTTTCGTCGACGTTAGACGCTACGACCCGGAGCTGTTGGAGTCAAACGTCCGCCAACGTCGGATTGCACGGCAATTGCCCCAAGCGGCCCCACCGGGTCTCGGCAACCTCACGCCATGACAGTTCGAAGACCAGTGGAAAGAGGGGAGCGAGTGAGACAGACTGCCCAATCGCCGCCTGTCGACGAAACGACACCGATGGCCTGATCGAGCTTGCGGCGACTCATGGCGTTGCGGCGTCTGCATCGGCGTGATCGAGCCGGGTGAGGGTGTGTTTCTCGAGGGCATCCTGCAGCTCGCCGCGAGGCGTTCGCCGGCATCGAGCTCGACAGCTGGGACCGGCCCGAGTACTTCGAGGCCGACAACGGCCCCGTGACCGTCGGCGAGGGCGAGGCGTTCGTCTGGACGCCGGTGCCGTGCTGGCTCGGGCCAGCCGACTCCGCGTCCGACCGGGACAACTGGTGCCCGATCGACCGCGCCCGGTTCGAGGAGATCCCCGTGCACGGCAAGCTCGATCGGCTCCTCATCGCCTGCGGCGGGTGATCGTGACTGAGGTGCGAGTACCGATGCGCGTACCGGCTCGTCTCTACAGGGTGCAGTTCGTTGCAGTTCGTCTCAGGTTGGAAGGGGCCGATTAGCAGGCCGTTTTCAGCTTCCTGCAGTTCGTCTCAGCTTGCCGGGGCGGACTCTTAATCCCAAGGTCGCAGGTTCGATCCCTGCACGGCCCACCTTCAAAGCGCCTGCTCGGGGCGCTTTTTCGTTTCGAGCTCGCGAAAGCGACAACGCGTCGAGCCCGTGGGCTCCGGCTCAAGGACCAGCCCCGCGCCAGCGGCCACGTGCATACGTTCACAGCGCTTGTCGCGAACGAGATGAAAACGCGTACAAGCCCGCTTCCGACGCCGCCGCTCTGCGGGAGTCCAGGACGACGCGCTCCGCGTCCGTTGCTTGGAGAGGGTGCAGCTTCACGCTGACCTCACGATCCTCGCCCGCCTTGCTCAGGCCCTCCCTCGCGCTCGCTCGCAACAAACGCTCGCGGCGTAGTCGCCTCCATCCGCGCGAGGTATCCGGTGTAAAGATGCCGGGCGTGGACAACGGGTTCAGGCTCCGCCTCGACTTGCTTGAGGAGGAGGTCCGAACGCTCGCCGGCATCATGGAAGAGCTGCTGCCCATTGTCGGGTCGCTGAACGCGCATTTGACGCGGGCGCTTGAGCAGAACGACATTGAGGCGTTCCGCAAGCATGCCCGTGAAACGCAAGACTCGATCGACAACCTGATCGCCAAGTTCGACGAGTATTGGCGGGAAGCTGAGTGAACGCTTCACGGCGCCGGCCGGCTCGCGGGAGTGATGCCAGCGTTTCTGGGCTCCGCTGAGCTGCGGGTCATACTTCGACCCCGTAACGGCGACTCGTGCGCGTTGGCGAACGAGAGGAGGGACGATGCCGCTCTACCTAACGAGGTTCAGCTACACGCCGGAGACATGGGCCAGGCTGATCGGCAACCCGGAGGACCGCCGGAAGGCCGCGCAGGAGTACATCGAGTCGGTAGGCGGGAAGCTGCACGGGTTCTGGTACGCCTTCGGCGAACACGACGGTTACAACCTCTGGGAGGCCCCCGACAACGTGTCCATGGCCGCGGTGGCGCTGGCGATTAGTGGCGGCGGTGCGCTTAGCTCGCTCGAGACGACAGTGCTCCTGACCGTCGACGAAACGTTGGATGCCCTGCGCAGGGCCGAGCAGGTGGGGTATCGAGCGCCGGGCGCGTAGCGCTCGCCTACGCGAACGGCTCGGTGTGGTGCCCCATCCACCACTCGCCGTCGAGCCGTGTGAGCAGCGTTCGCCGCGAACGGACCACCCGGAGCAGCTCGTCCGAGCGCGACTGGACGAGCGCTCCGCCCGTGTACCGGAGCAGCCGGTTGCGAGCCCAGAGCGCCGGAAGCATCCGTGGCTCGATCCGACCGCGGAGCGCGGCCGCCCCCTCTTCGCCTGCTTCGCGGCACAGGTGCTCGAGCACGGTCTGCTCGGCGCCGTCCGCGGCCGCCACCTGCATCACCTCACCGACCGCTCCGCGCGAGGAATAGGCAACCCACCACCCGAGCACGCGGCCGTCCTCCGTTCGGACCAGCGAGCGCAGCATGCGGCCCCGGTGGACACCGCGTCCAGCTCGCGGAACAGCTGAGGCTCGTCACCTGCGGGAGATCGCGCTCTGTGAAGGGCCGGATGCTCGTCATCCTCGTCGCCATCGTAGGTCGCGGGAAACGTCGAGCTGGTAGTCGGCGCGGCGGGTGCCTTTTGCGCTCAACTGTGCTAAAACGCACATGTTTGAAGGGGGGAATTGCGGCGAAGCGAATCGAACGGCCGATGAGCATGCGCTCACATGCCTTGCCGTGGCCCGCATTCGCCACCACAATCCGAGGAGCCGACGGCTTCGTCGGCGGCAGGAATCGCCCTAGGGATCAGGAGGGAAGTTCATGGCCCAGCCCGTAGAGCAGGGAGCGGCCGTGCAGGCGCGCGTCGACGGAGGCGATCGAACCGCCACCGCAACCGACGGCGCGCTCGCCGCCGACATCATCATCGCCAACGCGCCCGATCCGGTGTTCGTGAGCGACCTGGAGGGCAAGATCCTCCAGGCGAACGACGCCGTCTCGGAGCTGCTCGGGTTCCGCCGCGACGAGGTGGTGGAGCAGTCGTTGTCGCGGTTCATCAGCGAGGAGGAGACGCGCGAGTTCACGGCGGCGCTGCGTGAGGTGGTGGAGCGGGGCGTGACCCGCAACGCGCGCCTGAACCCGCGGGCAGCAACCGGTGAGGTGATCCCGACCACGTTGAACGCGTCGGCGCTGCGGGACCCGCACGGCAATGTGATCGGCGCGATCGGCGTGCTGCGCGACATGCGCGAGCTGGACAAGGCGCGGGCGTACGCCGTGAGCCTGATCAAGAACGCGCCAGACCCGGAGTTCGTCTCCGACCTGGAAGGCAAGA
Source organism: Actinomycetota bacterium (assembly GCA_046729795.1). GTDB lineage: Bacteria > Actinomycetota > Thermoleophilia > Gaiellales > Gaiellaceae > JBKPFU01. The sequence goes on from JBKPHH010000027.1 coordinate 7,803, forward strand.
TCATCGAGGCGAACGACGCGGTGTCGGAGCTGCTCGGGTTCCGCCGCGACGAGGTGGTGGAGCAGTCGTTGTCGCGGTTCATCAGCGAGGAGGAGACGCGCGAGTTCACCGCCGCGCTGCGTGAGGTGGTGGCGCGGGGCGTGACCCGCAACGCGCGCCTGAACCCGCGGGCA
>JBKPHH010000028.1:0-59397 GCA_046729795.1 Actinomycetota bacterium
AGCTGGAGCCGGTCGGCGTTTGGATGCTTCACTGCCTCGAGCACGCGCCCGACTCGGTAGAGCTCGACGTTGCCGTCCTCGTCGATCACGCCACGACGAAAGACGTGCTGCACGTTGGCCGTCGAGATCGTCAAGCGATGAACGAGCTCGTCGAGCGAGACGTCGGCGTCGACGTACTCCCTCAGCCAGCTGACCGGGACCTTCATGGCTAGAACTGCTCCAGGAGCCGGAGGTCGTTCTGCCAGAGCATGCGGATGTCGGGCAGGCCGTGCCGGAGCATGAAGATCCGTTCCAGGCCCCAGCCGAACGCGAAGCCCGAGAACTCCTCGGGGTCGTAGCCGACGTTGCGCAGGACGTTCTCGTCGACGACACCCGCGCCGCCGACCTCGATCCAGCCTTCGTACTCGCAGACGCGGCACCCCTTGCCCGCGCAGATGAAGCACTCGACATCGGCCTCCACGGACGGCTCGGTGAACGGGAAGAAGCTCGTGCGGATGCGAACCGCGCGTTCGTCGCCAAAGAGTCGCCTGAGCAGCAGCTGGAGCGTTCCCTTCAGGTCGGCGAGCGTGATCCCGCGGTCGACCGCAAGCCCCTCGACCTGGTGGAAGATCGGATAGCGCTTCGGTTCAGGGGTGTCCCGCCGGTAGACGCGGCCGAGCGAGACCATGTAGACAGGCGGCGGCTGGGCCTCCATCACGCGGACCTGCGAAGCGGACGTCTCGGTGCGGAGAACGATGTCGCCGTTCAGGTAGAAGGTGTGGAGCGGGGAGCGGGTCACGTGCCCCTCGGGCATGTTCAGCAGGTCGAAGATGTAGTGCACCGTCTCGACCTCCCGCCCGTCGACGACCTCGTAGCCTAGCCCGAGGAAGATGTCCTCGACCTCGCGGCGGATCTGGGTAATCGGGTGGAGGTGGCCGCGGCGTGGGCGCTTTCCCGGCAAGGTGATGTCGATTTGCTCCTCGGTCACCCGGCCGAGCTCCGCTTCGCGCAGCGCTGCCTCGCGCTCCGCGATCGCGGATTCGAGCTGCTCGCGAAGGGCGTTCAGCGTCATCCCCGTCTCGCGGTCGCGGACCTCGCGGAGCGCCTGCTTCAACTCGCTCTTCCGCCCCAGGTAGCGGACGCGGGCCGCGTCGAGCTCGCCCGGAGTCGAAGCGGCTGAGATCGCGCTTAGCGCCTCGGTTTGCAGCTTCTTCGCGTCCATCCGGCGACTGTAGCATCGGCCCAAATGAGCGAATACGACGCGTTCGCGGCGTTCTACGACGAGTGGGCGTCGGTCATGACCGAGGACGTTGCCTTCTATGTCGAGCTGGCGCGGGAGACGGAGGGCCCGCTCGTCGAGCTCGGCGTCGGGAACGGTCGCGTCGCGATTCCGGTCGCCCGCGAGACGGGGCGCAGAGTGATCGGCATCGACGTCTCACCCGAGATGCTCAGGCATGCGCGCGAGCGCGCGGACGAGGCCGGCGTCGACTTGGAGCTGCGTGAGCAGGACATGCGCGACCTCGAGCTCGGCGAGCCGGCCGGCCTGATCTACAGCCCCTTCCGGTCGCTGCTGCATTTGCCGACCTGGGCCGACCGCCGACGCGTGTTCGAGCGGGTCGCGGCATCGCTGCGGCCGGGCGGGCGGTTCGCATTCAACGCCTTCGCCTTCAGCCCCTGGTTTGCGGTGGAGTCGCATGACAAGGAGGAGCCGCACAGCGAGGGCAGCGAGATTCGGGCCGTCGCCCACCACGTCCCGCAGGACAACCGCATCGACATCCGAGCCTGGAAGGGCGACCACCGGATGGAGACCTCGATCTGGTGGCTGAACCGCTCCGAGTGGGAAGGCCTGATCGACGTCGCGGGGCTCGAGGTCGAAGCGCTGTACGGCTGGTTCGACAAGACCCCGTTCGACGAAGAGAGCCGCGAGTTCGTATGGGTGACCAGGAAACCGTCGTAGCCGGTTACGACGCGATCGCGCGGATCTACGACGAGTGGAGCCGCAGCGTCGTCGAGGATGTGGCGTTCTATCTCGAGGAAGCGCGCGCGGTCTCTCCGGGCCCGGTGGTCGAGCTCGGCGTCGGGACCGGCCGAATCGCAGTGCCGATCGCCGCGGACGGGATCCGCGTGATCGGCATCGACTCGTCGCCCGGGATGCTGGAGATTTGCCGTGAGCGCGCCGAGGCAGCCGGAGTCGCCGAGCTCCTCGACCTGCGGCTAGGCGAGCTGGGAGCGCCGCCGGTCGACGAGCGCGTGTCGCTCGTCATCTGTCCGTTCCGGTCCTATCTGCACCTGCGCGACGACGGCGAGCGGTTGCGCGCGCTCCGCGCCGCGCGGGAGCTGCTCCTGCCGGGCGGCCGGCTCGTCTTCGACGTCTTTACCCCTGCGCCGGACGACATCGCGGAGACGCACGGCCGCTGGCTGGAGCGAGAGCCGGGGATCTACGAGCGGGCGAACTGGGACGTCGGCACGCGGACGCTGACCCTGTCCGTTCGAGGCGCGGCCGGCGAGGCGACGATGTCGCTTGCCTGGCTGTCTCCGCGCGAGTGGCGCGAGCTACTCGAGCGCGCGGGATTCGAGGTCGACGCGTGCTACGGCTGGTTCGACCGTCGGCCGCATTCCGGCGGCGAAGACAGCGTCTGGATCGCACGCAATCCGTGACGAGTTCGTAACGAACTGTCACGGAGTTGTGACGCTGAGCGCGGTTCGTCCGCGGCCTCAGCAATCTTCGTTGTATGCAGTTCAGACAACGCATCGCTTTCGCCGCGGCGGCCGCGCTCGCCGCGGCGGCGTTTGCTTTGCCTGCCGAAGCCGCCCCGCTTCGGTCGATCAGTCGTTACGTCAGCAATCCCGACCCGGCGCGTTGGTTCGACCTCGGCTGCGATCTCGGGACCGCGGTGTTCGAGGGATCGCGGCCGAGGGACGCAGGCGTCATCCTCGCGTTCGGCGATCCCGCCCACACCGATGCCGGCTACGGATCGCTGATCTTCAGCGGCCGATTCCTCACGACGGCCGGAATTCGCCGCGTGGCCGAGGAGTACGGCCGCGGCTACTGGGCGTGCTCGCCGATCGACACGACGCTTCGGATCGTCGTCGGAACGACCAACCACGGCTCGCGCGTCTCGTCCGGCCATGGCGCTGCCTGGGCCGACCTCGTCGATTCCGTCAACGGCTTCTACCGAGCGAACTGCTGCATCGCGGCGCAGGTCGCAGCGATCGGAGGGATCGATGCTGAGCTCGACTGGAACCCACCGGCGGTCACGCGCGCGTGGGTCGACGGCTACGACTCGGCGAACAGCTGGATCTACGTGAACTTCGGCGACGCCGCCGGTTGCCCGCCGGCCGGATCGTGCAACGGCGGCTGGCGGTACTCGGACATCTGGTACGTCTCGTGGGGCAACCCGGCCGCGTTTCCGCTGCCGCAGATCTACAACGAGCTCGGCACGCAGGCCGCGCAATGGGAGCGGATCGACGTCTGGGCGGTGGACACGCAGGGCGTACGTATGGACTTCCGGGGATCGCTCGCGCAGCACCAGGCCTGCCTCGACCTCGGCAGCTCGTGTCCGGGAGTCGACAACACGGCGAGCGAGGCGTACGGGCAGCTGTACCGCGCGCTCAACTCGCATTCGACCACCGCGCAGCCGCTTCGCTGGTCGAGCGACATCTCGTGGAGGAACTGATGCGACGGAGCGTGATCCTTGCCGCGGCGGTCGTCGCGGCCGGCGCGGTCGCCGCGGGAGTCGCGGGCAGCGGCCTGTTTTCGACCGACGAGCCCGCGCCGCCGGAGAAGGCCGCGCTCCTGGCCCACGAGCGGCAGGTGCAGAACGAGGCTCGGCGTGCAGCCGCCGGTCGGGCGAAGCCCGCAAATCCGCGCGCCCTCAGACCGAAGTCGGAGCCGGGCCCGGCGATCAGAACCGGGATCACGGAGCTGTCGGCGCCGTTTCCGGGCGGCGAGTACCTCCTCGACGAGCGCGCGTGGCAAGACCTCGGGCCGAGCGGACTGACGACCGTGTTCGCCGGGGCACTCGGCGCCGACCACGACTCGGGGGTCGTTGTCGTGCTGACCTCGACGGCCGCCGGCCAGCCGGTGTCGGCCCAGGCCTATCCCGTGCCGGAGCGGGTGGGAGCGCTCACGCTCGTTGCAGCACGCGGCTCCGTGTTCACGCTGCGGGCGGAGTCCGGGCAAGCCTTTTTCTTCGACGTTGCCGGGAGGAAGTTCGTGGGCGGCTAGACCGAATCGAGCAAGCGAATGTCGTCGCCGACCGCGACCTCGCCCGACTTGACGACGCGCGCGAGCATCCCGCGCTTGTCGTCGAGCTCGGCGCGGAGGCCCTCGCGAAGCTCATCCATGCGATGACATGGGTCGCAGACCATCGTGATCTCGAACTCCGCCTCGCCGACCGCGACCCGCTGGCCAATCGGCCACTGCTGGACGTCGTCGCCGGCGACGGTGAGGTTCTCGCGAATATCGCCAGGTTCCACGTCCACGGATCGCAGGTGTTCCTCGGAGGCGAACAGGACCTCGCGCTTGGGCGGGTTCGCGTGCGCGCAGCCTTCGAGCCCCTCGCCTTCGATCGCGCGCACCCGTTCGTGGGCGACCGACCGGCCGCTCTTGCGGCCGGGCGAGGTGAAGACGCCGACGAGCTTGGCCATGAGACCGAGTCTACCGGCGCCTTCGGCTCCATTCGTTCAGCGCGATCGCGCCCGCGGCGGCGACGTTGAGCGACTCGGCATGCCCGGGCGTCGCGATCGTCGCCGTCGCCTCGCAGCGCTCGAGCACGTCGGCCGGCAGGCCCTCCCGCTCTGCGCCGAGGACGAACACCGTGCCCTCGGGAAGCTCGAGCTCCTCGAGCGGCGCTCCGCCGTGCGCGGCGAGCGCAACACGGGGCCCGGCCGGGTCGTCAAACCGCCCGATCGGTACGCGAAAGATCGCTCCCGCAGAGGCGCGCAGGGCCTTCGGGCCGACCGGGTCGGCACAGCCGTCGGAGAGCGCGAGCGCGGCGCCGAAGGCGTCTGCGCTCCGGACGAGCGTCCCGACGTTCCCCGGATCGGCCACGTGCCAGAGCGCGAGCGTGACCGGGCGCTGCTCGAAGCGAGGCAGGCCCTCCCGCCGGAACACGCCGATTCGCCGCGCCGGGTGCGGCAGCGTCGAGACCGCCGCGAGCGCGTCGGCCGACACGTTCTCGTCGGCGACGAGCAGGTCGACCGGCTCCAACCCGGCCGCAAGCGCGGCCTCGATGAGATCCTCCCCCTCCGCGGCGAACAGCCCGAGCTTCTCGCGTCCCCGCCGCGACTCGAGCTTGCGGACGAGCTTGAGCCTCGGATTCGAGGCCGAGGTGATCAGGCTTCGAGCGCGGCCTTCGCCTTGTCGGCGATGGCGGTGAAGGCTTCAGGGTCGCTCACGGCGAGATCCGCGAGCACTTTCCTGTCGAGCTCGATCTCCGCCTTGCGCAGGCCGGCGATGAACTGGTTGTACGAGAGGCCGTTCTGGCGCGCGGCGGCGTTGATCCTGAGGATCCAGAGCCGCCGGAACTCCCGCTTCCTCGCCTTGCGATCGCGGTAGGCGTAGACGAGCGAGTGCTCGACCTGCTCCTTCGCGCGCTTGTAGCTCGAGTGCTTGAGGCCCCAGTAGCCGCGGGCCTGCTCGAGCACCTTGCGCCGCTTCTTGCGGGCGTGAACCGAGCGCTTGACGCGCGGCACTAGCGTCCCCCCAGCATCTTCTTCACGGCTTTCGCGTCGCCCCCCGTGACCTCGCGAAGGCGCCGGAAGCTGCGCTTTCGCTTAGGCGACTTCTTCTCGAGCAGATGGCTCCGCATCCCCCTCCGGCGGAGCACCTTGCCCGTTGCGGTCACCCGAAATCTCTTCTTGGCTGCTTTCGACGTCTTCTGCTTTGGCATCTTCCCTCACTACCCCTGCGTTCTTCGTAGGCCCGAGCACCATGACCATGTTGCGCCCGTCGAGGATCGGCTGCTGCTCGATCATCCCGATCTCGGCGACGTCCTCCGCCAAGCGCATCAGGAGGTCTCGTCCGCGCTCCGGGTGCGAGGTCTCCCGCCCTCGGAACATGATCGTGACCTTGACCTTCGCGCGCTGGTTGAGGAACCGGACGACGTGGCCCTTCTTGGTCTCGTAATCGTGGTTGCCGATCTTCGGCCTGAGCTTGATCTCCTTGACGTGGATCTGTGACTGGTGCTTGCGTGCGAGCTTCGCCTTCTGTTCCTGCTCGTACCGGTACTTGCCGTAATCCATCACGCGCGCGACGGGCGGATCCGCCTGCGCCGCGACCTCGACGAGGTCGAGATTCTTGGAGTAGGCGTACTCGCGCGCTTCCTCGGTCTCCTTGATCCCGATCTGCGCGCCGGTCTCGTCGACGAGCCTCACCCTTGGCGCCCGGATGCCGTCGTTGATCCGGGTCTGATCCTGTACCGGGCGATCCGGCGGTTCGAACGGCCTTCGCCGGGGCCTCAAATTGCTGTCACCAAACTCGTCTTACTCCTCCTTCGAAACGACAAGACCGCTGCAAGCAGCGGCCCGTTTCCTCGCCGTAACGACTCGGTTCAACCCCCGCGGAGCTCTCGCTCGGGAGGTGAGGAACGGGTTCGCCCCTGCTTGCAGGCTCACAGGGTACCAAGTTCCTCGATCAGCTCCTGCAATCCTTTCGTCGACTGCTCGCCGCCGCGTTCGCGAACGGCCAGGGCATCGAGCGACTCCCGGTCGCCGTAGACGATCACCCGCGGCACCTTCTCCAACTCGGCCTCGCGGATGCGCTTGCCGACGGTCTCGTCACGTTCGTCGATATCGACACGAAAGCCGGCTTCCTGGAGACCCAGACGGACCGCCTCGGCCTGCTCGCGGTGGGCCTCCCCCACCGGGATCACGCGGACCTGCACAGGCGCAAGCCAGAAGGGGAACGCGCCGCCGTAGTGCTCGATCAGGATCCCGATGAAGCGCTCGAGGGAGCCGAGCAGCGCTCGATGGATCACGTACGGCGTGTGCTCGGTGTTGTCGGCGCCGACGTACGTGAGCCCGAAGCGCTGGGGCATCTGGGAGTCGAGCTGGATCGTCCCCATCTGCCACGAGCGCCCGAGGACGTCGGTCATGTGGAGGTCGATCTTCGGACCGTAGAACGCCCCGTCACCCTCGTTCAGGTCGTAGTCGAGCCCGCGCCGCTCCAGCGCTGACTGTAGAGCCCTCTCGGTGAAGTCCCACTCCTCGTCGGTCCCGAGCTTGTTCTCGGGGCGCGTCGAGAGCTCGAACCGCGCCTCCACCCCGAACAGGTCGTAGAGGAAGGCCGCGTAGTCGAGTGCGGCGAAGATCTCTTCCTCGATCTGGTCCGGGGTGCAGAAGATGTGGGCGTCGTCCTGGGTGATGTGCTGGACGCGGAGCAGCCCGTGGAGCGTCCCCGCACGCTCGTTGCGGTGCAGGGTCGACGCCTCGGCGTAGCGGAGCGGCAGGTCGCGGTAGCTGCGCAGCTCCTTTCCGAACAGGAGCATGTGGCCCGGGCAGTTCATCGGCTTCAGGCCGAGGGTCCGCTCCTCGCCGTACGGGACGAGGAACATGTTGTCGCGGAACTTCTCCCAGTGGCCCGAGGTGACCCAGGTCTCGACGTCGTACATGAGCGGCGTCTTCACCTCGACATACCCGCGCTTGGCGTTCTCGCGTCGCCGCAGGTCTTCGAGCTGGTTCCAGATCACCATCCCCTTCGGGTGCCAGAACGGCATTCCGGGGGCGTGTTCGGACAGGTGGAAGAGGTCGAGCTGCGGGCCGAGCCGTCGATGGTCGCGCTGCCCCGCCTCCTCGAGCCGCTCCAGATACGCCTTCAGATCGGCTGGGTCGTAGAACGCCGTCCCGTAGATCCGGGTCAGCTGGGTGTTGTGCTCGTCTCCGCGCCAGTACGCGCCGGCCAGGCCGGTGAGCTTCACGGCCTTGATCGGCTTCGAGTCCTGGAGGTGCGGCCCGCGGCAGAGGTCGGTGAAGTCGCCCTGCGTGTAGATCGAGATCGGGTCCTCGGCGGTGTCGACGAGCTCGACTTTGTACTGCTCCCCCTCGGCCTCGAACCGCTTGCGCGCCTCGTCCCGCGGTACCTCCTCGCGCGTCCACTCGCGGCCCTCGGCCAGCTCCCGGTTGATCTCCTCCTCGATCCGCGCGAGGTCGCCTTCGGTGATCGGCTCCGGGAACTCGAAGTCGTAGTAGAAGCCGTTCTCGATCGGCGGGCCGATCGCGATCTTCACGCCGGGGTACAGGCGCCGTACGGCCTCGGCGAGCAGGTGCGCCGACGAGTGGCGCAGCACCGAGAGCGCGTCCGGATCGTCCTTGTCGCGCGTGGTCAGGATCTGGATCTTCTCGCCGTCTTCGAGCGGAAGGCGGAGGTCCTGCACGCGGCCGTTCGAGCGCACGAGGACCGCATCGTTCGCCAGCTTCGGCCCGATCGCGGCAGCCGCGTCGAGCCCGCTCGCGCCGTCGGGAAGTTCGAGTTCCGAGGAATCGGGAAGCACGACCTTCATGTCGGATCAGGATACTTCGCCGACTGGCGGCGACCCTCAGCCCCAGGGAGGGGCTGAATCGGAGCCCATCGACCGGTCGGAACAGACGGACGCGCGGGCGGTGCCCGCGCGTCCTGAAACGGGCACCCCAAGCGGCGCCCGGCGCCAAGACGATCGCGACGAAGAGCTTGAGGAATCGCCCGTCCCCGACCCCGAGGAGACCGAGGGCGATGCGGAGGATGACCCGCAGGCCGACTAGGAGGACTTGGCGAAATACAACGCTGTGCCGCCGGAAACGCGCTGGAGCGGCGCGAGGCGGCGTCCTCGGTCGCAGCTATCGCTCCCAGGATCCAATACGAACGCTCTCTGTGTCCTTGCCTCGCACCACCCATCGCGCCCCGGCGACGAGCGGTATCCCGCCAAGCCCTCCTAGAGGACTTTGTCTTTCAGCTCGGCCGGCGCCTTGAGCCAGTAGCTCTCGCGCAGCCACTCGAGCGCGGCGTCGAGCGACTCCTCGTCCGTCACCGTCGCGGTGATCCAGCCGTAGCGTCCGACGTAGCTCGCCTTCCGCACGAACGGAAGCAGCTGGGCGATCTCGCGCTCCTCTGCGGTTAGCTTCACGGTCAGCTCGATCGGGACGCGGTTGCTCATGGCCGCGAACATCTTGTTGTTGCCGACCTTGAAGACGGGGTGGCCCCACGGCGAGTCCTCGTAGGTCTCGGGGAACGACAGGGCCAGCTCCCTAATCCGCTTGGCCAAGGCACTTGACTTCATAAGCGGGATTCTGGCTGTTTCGCGTTCTCGATGGCGGGTAGGCGTTTATTACTTAGGAGAGAGAAAAGGAGGACACTCAATGGGTAAGAACGTCCACGAAATCATGACCTCGAATCCGTTGACGATCGACGCTGACAAGTCGGTTGCCGAGGCGGCGAGGATGTTGAAGGACGAGGACGTTGGGCTGGCCCCGGTCGTCGAGCGGAACAAGCTCGTCGGAACCCTGACCGACCGCGACATCGTGCTTCGTGTGGTCGCCGAGGGCAAGGACCCACAATCGACGCCGGTTCGCGACGTCGTTTCGACGAACCTCATCACCATCGATCCGCGGCAGGATCTCGACGATGCGCTCGCCTTGATGGCACGCCACCAGGTACGCAGGCTTCCGGTCGTCCAAGAGGACGGCAGCCTCGTCGGCGTCGTCGCCCAGGCCGACATCGCCCGTTACGCGAAAGAGAAGCAGACCGGCGAGATGGTCGAAGAGATCTCGAAGTAGCCGAGGAGGGTTGAATGCCGAACAAGAGACCAAGCGTCAAGAACGAGAAGCAGTACGAGGGCCTGAAGAAGAAGGGCATGTCGAAGGAGCGCGCGGCGAAGATCGCGAACTCGCCGGGCGCTTCGAGCCGCGGCGGCAAGAAGTCCGGCTCGAGCTCGGGCAGCTCTCGCAGTAGCTCGCGACAAGGCGGGACGACCGCCCAGAAGAAGGCCGCCGGTCGCAAGGGCGGTCGCGCGAGCGCTCGCAAGAGCTAACCGAGAAAAAACTTCACAGGATCTTTACGACCGCGGGGCAGCAGGTTGCTGCCCCACGGCGTCATATATGGCGGCATGGAAATGCACGCGAAAGACGTCGCCAGAATCGAGTCTCACATCGCCGAGCTCGTCGCCGAGCGCCAGCGCATGCGCGACGACGCGGCCGAGCAGGCGGAGCTCGAGCGCAACCGCGCCGAGATCGTCCGCTGCCAGTGGGAGCTCTCGGCCGCACTGATCGCGTGCCATCGTCCGGCGTCCGTGCCCGCAGCCGCGTAGCCTTTCTCGGCCAGCGACAGCCAGGAGGCAGGATGCAGTTTGCACGGGTGAGCCGCTACGCGATCGATCCGGACCGAATGGACGAAGCATGCGAGGCCTTTCGCGAAGCAGGGTCGCATCTGCGAGAGCTCGAGGGGAACGAAGGTGGCTACTTCATCGTCGACCGTGAGAACGGCGTGGCGATGACGATCACGTTCTGGGACAGCGCGGCCTCGCTCGACGGGAGCGACACGCGAGCCGCCTCGCTCCGGCGAGGCGCGTCGAGCTCGGTCGAAGCCGACATCGAGGCCGTCGAGAGGTACGAAGTCGCAGTCGAGTTCAGCTGAGCGGAAGCTCGAACGAAAAGGCGGATCCGACTCCCTGCCGGGAGCGCACCGACACCTGGCCGCCCATCAGCTCGACGAGCTCCCGGCAGATGAAGAGGCCGAGGCCGCTCCCGCCGACGCCGCGTGTCATGCCCGGATCGAGGCGGTAGAACTTCTCGAAGATCCGCTGGTGCTCCTCGGCGGGGATGCCCAGCCCCTCGTCGGTGACGGTGAAGCGCATCCGCGCCCCAGCGCGTTCGAGCCTGACCCCGATCCGGCCTCCGCCGGGGGAGTAGTTCACGGCGTTCTCGATCAGGTTCGTGAGCACCTGCGCAGTCCTGGCCGGGTCCGCGAACACGCGCGGCAGCGGGCCCGACTGCTCGAGCTCGAGCTCCAGCCCTTCGGGAAGCTTCTCGCGCGCCGCCTCGATGACCGGGCGGGCGACGTCCTCCACGGCGTCGAAGGGCCACGGATCGAGCCTGACGCCGCCGGTCGAGAGCTGGTTGGCGAGCATGATCTGCCCTGCCAGCCTGGCGAACCGGTCTGACTGGTCGTAGAGCACCGTGAGCAGCTGGCGCCTCGTCGGCTCCGCAAGCTCGGGGCGGTCGCGCAGCGTCGCGGCGGCGCCCGCGATCGAGGCCAACGGCGTCCGCAGCTCGTGTGAGACCGTCGCGACGAAGTCGCTCCGCACCTCCTCCAGCCGATGCTCCTCGGTCAGATCCCGGAAGGCGTACACCGTCCCCTCCGGGAAGTCGACTCCCGAGAACGAGAGCCAGAGCTCGCGGCCGTCGACGCCGTAGAGACCTGTTTCCGCGTGCGCCGGCGGGGGCGGGGCGCCGGGCGCGGCGGCGACGGTGCTCGGCGGAGCTTCCGACCAGCCGCGAAACACGACCTCCGGCGGTCTGCCGCGCACCTCGCGCTCGTCGAGACCCGTGATGGCGGCGGCGGCCGGGTTCCAGTACCGAATCGTGTGGTCGCCGTCGACGAGGAAGACACCGTCCCCGAGGTGGGACAGAACCTGGACGGCCTGGGCGCGCTGCTGCTGGGCGAGCCGCGTTCGCGCGAAGACGGGCGCGAAGGCGTAGGCGACGAGACCCACGCCGCCGAGCACGGCGAGCCCGGCCAGGATGATGCGCCGCCTCGCACGATAAGCCTCGGCGTTGATCGGGTCCTTCGGCGCCGCCGCGACCAGGCTGAGGTCGCGTCCCCGCGAGGTCAGCGGGACGGACACGGCGCGGTATTCGGTCTCGCCGAGCCGAGCGTCGCCGACCTTTCCGACCGGCACCTTCGGCCGGTCACCCTGGACGAGGAACAGGCGGTCGGGCGGATCAATGCCGATGCGCTGGCCGAGGTTCTTGGCGAGTGCCGCGTTCAGCGGCACGCTGACCGCGATCCGCCCGATCGTCCGCTGCCGGGTCCTGATCTCCGTCTGGCGAACCGCCGCATCGGGCGCAGCGGCGCCCGCGAGCAACCTGCCGGCCGCGTAGAAGGCGACGTTCGGGTTGCGCCCTGCGAATCGCCGAAGCGTGCGGCGGTCGCCGCGAGCGAGCGCGCGCTGCACCGCGGGCTGATGCGCAAGCGTCCTGGCTCGCGCCGTGGCCTGATCGAGGGTGGCTTTGAACGCGCCCGTGCCTGCCCGGGCGGTCGCGGCGATCCGCGTGTCCGCCCGGTCGCGAGAGCTGTCCGCGGCGTAGTTCGAAAAAGCCCAGACCCCGACCACGAGCGGCAGCGCGAGCAGCAGGAAGTACGGGAGCAGCTCCACGCGGACGCCCTCGCCGAACCGCGAACCGGAGCTACTTCTTCTTGTTCTTCTCGCCGCGCTCGTGCTTGCCACGGTTGTCTTTGCCACCGTTGTCCTGATCCTCGTCGGAAGGCGCGGGCGGCGGCGGAGGTGAGGGCGTTGCCGCGATGGTCTGTTCGTCGTCTCTGCGCCTTGGCTTCTTGGCCTTCTTCTGCTTCATGGCCTTCTTCGCCTTCGCGAGACGAGCGGGAGTGGGAGCCGGCGTGGGTGCGGTCGCCGCCGACGGCGGCGGCTCGGTCGGAGGCTGCTCGGCCGGCGGAGGAGCCGGCGGCGCAGGCGCGGACGGAGGGGGCGGCGAGAGGCTCACCTGCGGCGGGACGGCGCGTGGCCGGGGACGTGGACGCGCCGCCACCGAGACCGGCGACGGGCGAACGGCCGTCCGCACAGCAACCGGCACGGCGATCGGAGCAGCGGCCGCGATCAGCGTCGCCACGGGCCGCGGCCGCGGAGGAGCGAAAGGCCTCGGCACAGAGACCGCGCCGACCACGGAGGCGGCGATCCTCGATTCCGGGATCGGCCGTGCTTGCTCGCGGCTGCCACGAAGCAGCAACGGCGGGACCAGCAGGGAAATCGCCAGACCAGCGGCGGCCGAAACGCGTCCGATGGCGTTAGGGAAAGTTGGGGTCATCGGTGAAAACCCCTGGACCGCAACAGGGTTGTCGTCGTTGTCCACATAGTAGCCCTGTTATCGGCGAACAACACGTAATTGTGGAGTGGCAGGGCTACGCTTCGAGAATGGCGGGCAACAGTCCGATTCTCACGATGGAGGGGCTCAACCGGCGCTTCGCCAAACGCGACGTGATCACGTCACTGTCGCTGAGCGCCGGCCCCGGCGACCGGATCGCCCTCTACGGCCCGAACGGCTCAGGGAAGACAACGGTCCTCCGTTGCATCGCGGGGACCGTGGCCGCCAACGGCGGCACGATCCGCATCCACGACCACAAACCCGGCTCGATGGCCGCGCGGCACCTGCTCGGCGTCTCGCTGTCCCAGGAGCGCTCGTTCTACTTCCGCCTGACCGGGCACGCGAACCTGCTCTTCTTCGCCCGGCTTCGCTACGACAGCGAGCGCGACGTGCGCCGCCACGTCGACGCGCTCGAGGAAGAGCTCGAGCTGAAAGAGATTGCCGCCGAACGCGTCGACAAGTGCTCCACGGGAATGGTCCAGCAGATCGCCTTTGCGCGTGCCCTGCTCGGCGACCCGCGGCTGCTGCTGCTCGACGAGCCGACGCGGTCGCTCGACCGCGCCGCGCGCAAGCGGGTCTGGGAGGCCCTCGATCGCCGACCCCACGCAGCCGTCCTGATCGCAACCCACCTCGACGAAGACCTGGAGCACTGTGGATCACGCATTGAGCTACCGGTCTAGGCGGGCCTTCCGAGTCCCCCGCTTGCGGGTGATCTTCGCGATCGTCAATCGCGACATCCAGATCACGCGTTCGTACCGCCTCTCGTTCGCGCTCGATCTCTTCTTCGGAATCCTCAACCTCGCGGTCTACTTCTTCATCTCCCGCACATTCAACGACCCGACGAGCGGCGACCTGCACGGTGCGCCGAGCTACTTCGCGTTCGCGGCGGTTGGGATCGCGATCACCGTCGTCATCGACGCCGCCAGCACCGCGCTCGCCTACCGCGTGCGCGAGGAACAGCTGACCGGAACGCTCGAGGCGCTGCTCGCGCAGCCGATCACGCTGGCCGAGCTGTCGTTCGGGCTGGCCGGCTTCCCGTTTCTGTTCGCGATGGTCCGCGCCGTCTTCTACATCGCCGCCTCCGTGATCTTCATGGACGTCGCGGTGGACAACGCGAGCTGGGCCGGCTTCATCATCGTGCTCCTGACGGCGGGGCTGGCGTTCGTCGCGCTCGGGGTGATGCTCGGGGCGCTCGTGCTCGTGATCAAACGCGGCCAGATCGTCGTCGGAATGATCATCTTCGGCATGGGCCTCGTCAGCGGCGCTTACTTCCCGATTTCGACGCTGCCGGACTGGCTCGAGCCGATCGGCAAGGTCGTGCCCACACGTTTTGCCTACGACGGCCTTCGGGCGGCGCTGTTCCAGGGCGACAACTGGCATCTCGATGCGGCTGTGCTCTTGCTCTACGGCGTCGTCGGGATCCCGCTCGCAGTTTGGCTTTTCAGCAAGGCGCTGAACCTCGCCCGCAGACAGGGCTCGCTCACGCAGTACTGAGATGGAGCGCGCCGACCTCCTGGCCCTGGGCGCCGGACTACGGCTCGACGCGCATGCGGCCAACACGGTCGAGCTCCTCCGCGGTGCGGGATTGCCGAGCATCGTGCTCAAGGGGCCCGCGGTCGAGCGCTTGCTCTACGACGGCGTCCGGCAGCGCGACGACATCGACCTGCTCGTTCGACCGGAGGATGCGGCGACGGCCGGCAAGGTGCTCCAGACGGCCGGCTTCTCGCTCGCCGACGTCGACCGGCACGCGAGCGTCTGGCTGCGCGGCGACGGCGTCTCGGTCGACCTCCACACGACCCTGATCGGCGTCGGCGTCAGCCACGAGGAGGCATGGGCGGTTCTTTCGGGTGCGACCCAGCCCCTCGCGCTGGACCGCGGCTCGGTCGACGTGCTGAGCCCGCCCGCGCTCGCCCTCCACGTCGCGCTCCACGCAGGCCAGCACGGCGAGCGTGAGGGCCGGCCCCTCGACGACCTCGAGCGGGCGCTCGAGCGCCTCACCCCCGAAGTATGGAAGCAGGCGGCGCGGCTCGCTGAGCGCCTGGACGCGACCGCGGCGTTTGCCGCCGGCCTGCGGCTCGATCCCAAGGGACGGGAGCTGGCCGACCGGCTGGGACTGCCGGCGGGGATGACCAGGGCGATCGCGCTCCACGCGCAAACGGCGCCCCCGACCGCGCTCGGGTTCGAGCGACTCGGGTCGATTCCCGGCTTGGGCGGGAAGGCTTCGTTCCTCGCGCGGGAGCTCGTTCCCCGCGCCGGGTTCATGCGAGCCAAGTATCCCGTGGCGCGCTACGGCGTCCCCGGCCTCGCGCTCGCCTATCTCTGGCGGCCGATCTGGCTCGCGCGTCACGCGGGGCCGGCGCTGCTGGCCCTCGGCCGCGCCTCGCGGAAATCTAAGGGTTGAACGACATCAGCTCGGAGTAACGCTCGAGCAGCTCGGGCTCGTCGTGCACCGGCTCGCCGTCGACGAGCACCCACACGTGGCCTTCGAAGGAGTCGTCGGCCTTCGCCATCCCGACGACGAGGCGCGGGTCCGCTCCCTCACGGGCGAGGAACCTGTACGTGAGCAGGCTCCGCTCGAGGCAGTTGTCGTCGGCCGCGACCATGGCCCGTGTCCGGGCGAGCAGTCGCGTGAGCTCGACGATCACCGCCTCTCGCTCGGGCCTGCGCTGCCCGCCACGGCGGCGCGGAGTTGCCATACCGACGAGCTTCGGCAGCGGCACCACGAACTTCAGTAGGGGCAGCGAGACGGCCCAGGGGGCCATCCGCGCCAGCAGCCACGTTCGCTCCGGCGAGCGCGCGGCCCAGCGTACCGCCTGTAAGCGGTTACCCATCGGCGACGGCCCGTTCGATCGCCTCCGCAACCTCCCCCACTCGCTCGAGATCCTCGGGATACCGAGCCTGGAGCACCGGGACGCGCTGAACGAGCTCCAGATAGCTCTCGATCATGCTCGCGTTGCGCTCCCGGTCGCGCAGTGTGAAGCAGTAGGCGTGTGTGAGCACAGCGGGGAAACCGGCCGCGGGCGTCACGCGATCGACCGCGATCTCCGTCCCGTCACGGTCGAGCAGCACGACCGCGGCCAGGCT
Source organism: Actinomycetota bacterium (assembly GCA_046729795.1). Classification (GTDB taxonomy): domain Bacteria; phylum Actinomycetota; class Thermoleophilia; order Gaiellales; family Gaiellaceae; genus JBKPFU01. The sequence goes on from JBKPHH010000028.1 coordinate 16,135, forward strand.
GGCCGGGTCGGGCTCGAGGATGCTCTGGGAGCTCTCGGCGCCGAGACGCAGCGTGAAGGGGAGCGGCAGCGCGCGGACTTCCTCTGGCCCGAGCTCGAAGACGACCGCGTCGTCGGCCCAGAGCTCGTGGCCGCGGCGGTTGAGCGCGTCGGCGAGGGTCGACTTGCCCGTCCCGGAGATCGCGGTCAGCGCGATCACTCCCCGCTCGTGCCGGACGCCGCTCGCATGCAGGACCTCGTGGCCACGCACTTGCAGCGCCATCGGCAGGACGATGCGCCGGAACCCGTCCTCGACCACGCGATCGTCGACTGCGTCGTCGGGATAGGCGTCGACCGAGCCGCTGCCGAACAGATAAACCCCCACGCCCGGCAGCAGCATCCAGTGGCCCTCGTCGATCGTGCCGCCGTAGGCGGCCACGACCCCGTTCTCGTCCCGCCAGACCTCGGTCTCGCGGGCGGAGACGTCTGAAACCGGCGGCGCCGGCGCGCCGGATCCGTGAACCCTCAACTCGAGCATCTACGCCTCGTCGCTAGGCCGCAGACCGGCCTCGGACGCGTGGTGGGGGAGGGGCGTCGCTAGCTCGAGACCGGCCTTACTTCTTCGGGTTGTTTTCCTCCGGATGACAAGGCGGCGGCTCTTGACCCCGCGGCTTCCTCATCTCCTCGCCGGGGTCGCCACAGACGATGCTGAGCTTTCCGCCGCCGTTTCGGAGCACCTCGCCGACGTGACCCACATACTCCAGCTCCATCGGCTCCCAGTCTCGAAGCGCTGCCCCCCGATGATTCGAAACCCTCACGTATTCTTCACCTCCCCCACCACCGATATGCGTGAGCGTACCCATCTTTCTGCCGAAATAAGCATCCAGACGCGAGTGAGCTCACCCGGACTGTCCTCGCTCAGTACCTTTCTTACGTAGGAGTTTACGCTCGAATTGTCGACTATGCCAACCTTTTCGAGCGTCGACGCGCCGCCCAACCTCTCCCAAAGTGCAGGAGCTTCTCGGTACATCACCGACGCGAAAAAATTCGTCGCAAGGACCTTCTTTTGTCGTTCGAAACCGAGATCCGGAAACCGGCGCTGAAGCAGGCGGCGAACGAAGCCTTTTTGCCGCCCGGTCTCGGTCAGCATCGCGGGCGGAGTCCGGTAGAGAAAATCGACCAGATCGGCGTCCCAATACGGCATCCGAACTGGGACGTTGGTCCGGCGTGAGGACTCGTGGAGATCCTCCATTTCCATCGAAACCAGCGCGTGATCCAGGGTGAGCTGGCCCTCGCGGCCGTAGAAATCCTGCTGCGGCACCGGCTCCACGCTCGCGTAGGCGCGGTCGAGAATCTGACGGCGGAGCTCCGGGTCGGGCGCCACCCACTCGGGGGTCAGGTTGCGCTGGGCACGGCGCCGGTAGGCCCGTAGCGGCGGCCGGGCGTAGCGCGACGCCGAGGCCGCGAGCAGCTGCTTGAGCCCGAACGACCAGAGCAGACGCCGGAGCGCGAAGCGCGGCGGCAGATGGAACGAGTGATACATCGTTCGCCAGAGGTGCAGGAAGCCGCGCAGGTCGAGGCGCCGCATCAGGTCCGCGGCGAGGAACGGCGTCACGCCGAGCCACTCGTCGCCACCGCCGCCTGTGAGGATCACCGCGCACCCTCGGCGCTTCCCTTCGAGCGTCAGCTCGCGGTAGGCCGGAAACCAGATGTTCGACATCGGCGCCGGCCAGTCCGCCACCGGCTCGAGCGCCGTCTCGAGCAGCGGCCCGCCGACCGCGTCGTCGAACGGAAGCACGACGTGGGGCAACCCGAGGTCGGCGGCGACACCACGCTGGACCGGCTCCTCGTTCGCATCCGCGTCCGGGAAGACGAGCGACAGGGCGAGGGGACCGGGAAGCTCTCGCCGCCGGCAAGTGTCGGCCGCAAAAGCGGCGACGGAGACCGAGTCGAGCCCGCCGCTGAGGAAGATGCCGGCGGGACCGAGCTCCAGGGCGCGCGAGACCGCCTGCTCCATCAGCGCGTCAAACCGCTCGAGCTCGTCCGGCTCGACCCAGCGAACGTCGCCCTCGGGCGCGGGGTTCCAGTACCGCGACACCTCGCGGGCCTGCCCCTGGACCTTGAGCACGTGTCCCGGCGGCACGCGCCGAATCGCCTCGAAGTAGGTCTCTCCTGGGTCCGGCCAGCGGTTGCTGAGATGATCGGCGAGCGCGGCCCTGTTCAGGTCGTTGGAGACCTCCGGCTGGGCCAGCAGCGTGTCGATGGACGGCGACAGAAGGACGCTGCCGTTCGCCTCGGCGTAGTAGAGCGAGTAGATGCCGACCGGATCGCGAACCGCGAGGAGCGTTTCGCGGGCCTCGTCCCGGAGCGCGAGCGCGAATTCCCCTCGTAGCATCTCGATCGCCTTCTCGCCGTCGCGGAGATAGGCATCGAGCACGTGCTCCGCCGCGGAGCACTGGACCTCGTACAGCCGGCCGTCGACGACGACGCGGCAGCCGTTGCGCTCCGCGACCGAAGGCTTCGCCGCCCCGAGCAGCTCGAGCGGCTCGCGGGTGGAGGCGGCCTCAGTGGCCAGCGTCGCTCACCAACCCTTCGCCGCCGAGGTGCGCGAACAAGCCGTCGAGCTCGGCCTCGACCTCGTCGCTCTCCACGTCGAACTCCTCGAGCAGCGCGCCCGCGATCTCGCCGCGCGAACGTCCTTCCTCGAGCAGCTCCCAGGCCCGCGCGCCCGTTCGGTTGAGCGCGTAGATCTTGTTCGTGCGCAGGTTGACGAGGACGACCTGATCGTCGACCCGGCGCGCGATGACGTCATCGCTCGGCTTCATGAGACCGCACTCTCGACGGTACGGGCGAGCTCTGCTGGCGGTTCGGGCGGCTCCTGGTTGACGGCGTCGACGTTTGCCCGCAGGTAGAGCTCGAGTGAGGCGAGCGTGAACAGCTTCAGCTCGCGATCGGAAGCCTGTCCGTCGACGAGCGCCTTGACCTCTTCGGGTACGAACAGTCCACGGTCGAGCGCCCGGTCGGAGAGGATCAGCCGCTGCAGCGAGCGGTTCGGATCCTCCGCCAGGAAACGTGCGACTGGGACCGGAAAGCCCCGCTTCGGGCCGCGCATCAGCTCGGGCGGGAGAAGATCCTCGACCGCGCGGCGGAAGATCGCCTTCGGCGAGCGGATCCCGGCGCGCGCCGAGGCGGGCACGTTGGCGACCCGCTCGATCAGGTCGCGGTCGAGGAGCGGCATGCGGCCCTCGACCGACGCGGCCATGAGCACCTTGTCGGACCGAAGGAGCATGTTGTCGGGCAGCCACGTGAGGAAGTCGCCCAGCAGCATGCGGCGGCCGGGATCGAGCCGGCCGTCGTAATGCGCGAGCAGGTCGCGAAGCGGCTGCGTCAACCGTGCTGAGGCGGCTCCCCCGGCGAGCGGCGGCCGGAGCAGGCGGCCGAGCTCGTCGGGCGAGAAGCTCCTGAACCAGGAAGCCCAGCGCAGCAGCGGCTCGCTGATCGCCATCGTCTCGACCGCACGGCCGAAGCGTCGGTGCGATGGACGAAGCCCGGCCGCGCGCCCGGCCGCGCGCATCGCCAGCGCCGCGACGGGGCCTCCGGCGCGGAGCACGCGCTCGGCGCGGTACTTCGGATAGCCCCCGAACAGCTCGTCGCCGCCGTCGCCCGTGAGCACCACCTTCACGTGCTCGCCGGCGAGGCGGGAAAGGAGCAGCAACGGAATCTCCGACGGCTCGGCAACGGGCTCGTCGCGGAACCAGGCGAGTCGCGGCAGCGCGTCGAGGAACTGCGAATGGTCGAGCACGATTTCGTGGTGCTCGGAGCCGAAGCGCTCTGCGGCCAGGCGCGCGAGCGGCCGCTCGTCGAAGACTGGATCGGCGAAGCCGATCGTGAAGGTGGAGACCGGGCCGCTCCCCGCTTCCTGCATCAGGCCGAGCACGGAGCTCGAGTCGAGCCCGCCTGAGAGCAGCACGCCGAGCGGCACGTCGCTCATCAGGCGGCGGCGGACCGATTCGCGCAGGAGCCGCCTTAGCTCGGCGTCCGCGAGCGGTTCCGGCTCGCCGGGCTCGAGCCGCCAGTACGCGACCTCGCGCAGCTCGGCCCGGTCGTAGGTCAGGAGCGAGGCCGGAGGCAGCTTGGCGACTCCCCGCACGAGCGTGCGTGGCGCGCCGACGTAGCGCTGGAAAAGGAACTCCGGGATGTGCTCGGTCTCGAGCTCGGGCTCGAGGCCGGCGACGAGCAGCACGGAGCGGATGTCCGATCCAAACGCGAGCCCCTGGTCGGTCAGCGAGTAGTAGAGCGGCTTCTTGCCCACGCGGTCACGGGCGAGCAGCAGGCGCTCGGCGCGCGAGTCCCAGACCGCGAAGGCGAACATGCCGGACAGCCGCTCGACCAGGCCCTCCCCCCACTCCTCGTATCCGTGCACCAGAACCTCGGTGTCTGCGCGCGTCCGAAAGGTGTGTCCTGCGCGCGCCAGCTCGCGGCGTAGCTCCTCGTGGTTCCAGATCTCGCCGTTGTAGACAGTGACGACGGTGCGGTCCTCGTTGTAGATCGGCTGGTCGCCGTGCTCGAGGTCGATGATCCGCAGGCGCGCGCTACCGAGCGCGGCGGGGCCGTCCAAGTGGAAGCCTTGGCCGTCGGGGCCGCGGTGCTCGAGGGCTCGGACGGCGCGCTCCAGCCGTCCGCGTTCGGGGACGCGGGCCGCTCGGGCGGCGACCATTCCGGCGATTCCGCACATCAGCGCTCGACCTTCACAGTTTGACCCCTCCAGTTCTCCACGAGGCGCAGGCTTCCTAAGCTCACCCTAGTCACATCGTCCGCATGCTCCAGGGACAACGCGGGCGGAGAGGTGCCCTTGAGCGCGATGCCGGTGGCGAACACGATCTCGTTTCCGTTGGCCGACCACGTCAGGCGCGGCTCGAGCGTGCGGCGGCCGTAGCGCGTCGAGTACGGGCCGGAGCCGTGCACGAACGAGGCCTCGGGCTGGGCTTGGACGGCGATCGCCGGCTCGGCGTCGCCGGTCAGCTGCCACACGAGCGTGGCCGCACACCTCCTCGCGGCCCGAACGCGATCGAGGACGACGAGGAGATCGGGCCTGACGTAGGTGACGCTGCGAGTGTGCAGAGCTCCCGCGGGTGTCGAGCGGTATCCGTCATGTGAGGCACGCACGTAATCGACCGCGTTTGTCAGGCTGCAGGCCTCCAGCTCGACCGTGTAGCGACGGCCCCAGAGGTGCGGGCCGAGCGGCTGCGCCTGAGACGTGCCGTCGATCTCGATCGTGTTGTGGCCGCCGGTGACCCGAAATGAGTCCCGAAGGCCGGGAGGAGCGTAGAGCCCGGTCCCGCTGTCGCGGAGGAGTGGTCGACCGTCGAGATCGACCAAGACTGAAAGGGCATCCGCATGACCGTGGGCGGCAAGGGTCCCGAGGCCGAGCTCACCTACGTCGACGACGACGCGAACTCCTTCCCCTCGCATCACTACGTAACCGCTCTCGGCCAGTGAGCGGGAGACCGGTGCGGGTGAGCGATCGCTGACGGCGCCGAGCGAAGGTTGCCCCGCCAGCAGGCTTTCCACCCGCCCGGCGATCGCCGTCGCACGCCGGGGCGTGAAGTAATCGATGCGCAGCATCCGGTCTTCGGCGTCGTCTCCGATCCTGGGCGGCTCGCCGCCTCCGTCGGCGACGGCTTCGAGCCACCCGAGCATCGCCTTCAGCCGCTCCTCGATCCGGCCCAGTCCCCGGCCTGACGCGTGCGCGAAGAGTCCGGCGACCCAGAGGATCTCGAGCACGTATAGGAAGTACCCCGACGCTTGCTCCCGGCTGCCCCCGTCGGCGAAAGTCTGCCGTTCGGTCTCGCGCTCGAGCTCGGCCCAGAGCTCGTCCCAGCGCAGAGCCGCTGTGCCTACGAGCGCAGCGGCGAGCAGCCCGGCCAGCTCGGCGAGCCGGTGATTGTTTGCGGACGAAAAGCGCGAAGGCCGAGCAGTGACGAACGCCGCCTGTCGCGCGAATGACTCCGACAGCTCGTCGACCTCCTCGGCCCCTGCGGCCTCAGACACGAGCGGCACGGCCCATACCCAGCCGACGAGTCGGTGAGCAGCCTCGTAACCCGAGTACCACGCGATCCGGTCGCGCGGACCGCACCTCCGCGTCCAGTCGAGCAGCTGCTCGATCGCGAGCCGCGCCCAGTCCTCTCTCCCCGCCAGCGCAGCCCCTGCGGCGAGCGGAGCGAGGTGCTGCTGCCGGTGCAGCTCGAGCGAAGGCTTGAGGTCGGCGTCTGCGTGCCGGTCGGGCGGCCGATCCGCGAGCGGATCCGTTTGCCACGGCGGCCGTGCCGGATCGACCGCGATCTCATTGCCCCAGAAGCAGAGGGCGCCGGCAGCGATTCGCTCGGCATCGGCGACGAGCTGCGGGCCCGCCGTGGCCGCGAGCTCAAGGACCATGCTCGTCCACGGCTGCGTGTCCCACGCTGGCAAGCCGACCTTCCGCGCCCGTACCCGAGCGCGGAGCTCGTTTCGTGCTCGCCACGCGACTTCCGCCGGCGACATCGCCCGTAGCCGCGCGACATACCAACGCAGCGAGCGGCGCGCTCGGCCGCGGGTCACGACGGGTCGCGCGCGTTCAAGTGGACGGTGCCCGGTCCCCACACGCCGCTCGCTTGTGCCGGCTTGTCGAAGCCCCAGACGAGCCGGATCAGGTTGTTGCGCATGAGCCGGCGCCGGCCCAGCGAGTCGTCGACCGCAATCAGAGCGCGAAGCACGCGCTCATGGCCCACGATCGCCTTCCAGAGCCGCTGAGGCGGGAGCCGCTCGGAGGCACGGGTGACAAAGTAGTGCACGAAGCCGCTGCGCTCGAAGTACGGCTCGGCTCCCAGCGCGCGTATTCGGGTAGCCAGCTGCTCCTCACGAAAGCCGCCGGCGAGCGTGAAGCGCCGGTCCTCGGGCGACACGGGCTCCAGGCGGTGGAAGTAGCGCATCAGAGGACGAAGCCACGTTCGTTTCGACCACTGCCAGAGCGGCGAGAACGCATCGTCCATGAAGACGGCTCGGCCGCCATCCCGGAGGACGCGGGCAACTTCGCCGAGGAACGCATCCACGTCCGGAAGGTGATGCACGACGGCGTAGCCGTAGACGAGATCCACGGTTCCGTCGACGAACGGCAGGTCCTGCGCGTCGATGACCGCGAACTGGAGGATGCCGTCGGTGTCAAACGCCCGAAACCTCTCGGACGCGGCCCGGACTGCAGCTGCCGAGAGATCGGAGTACACGAGGGTTGCCGGCCTCAGCGTGAGGAAGCACAGCTCTTTCGCCGAGGATCCGTTTCCGAGCAGGACGACGGTCTTCCCGTTGAGATCGCCGACGCGCTCCCACACCGCCCGGTTCATCGGGTAGTAGAGCGAGCGCCACTGTTCGGCCAGCGAACCGAGGTCCGGCGCCTCATCCGCTTCGGCGGCGTACTCGGCGTCGTAGTGAGCGAGCTCTGAGGCTCGGTCGCTGTTCCTGACGAAGTTCAGGACACCGTCGCGGTTGCCGGCGATCCAGCCACATTCCGCGCAGCGGGGCTCTCCGTCCTGCCACTGAACGACGAGCGACCGCCGACACTCGAGACAGCGAAAGAGCGGCACGCGACTACCGAATCGTATCGGCGAGGAGGCAGTCACTCATTTCCGTGATGTCGAATGAGGTACTCATTACCAGGGATCGCGGGTCCGCATAGGGAGCCGATGCACCGTGCGTGAGCAAAGCACGCCGCCTGCTTCTGCTTTCGGTCTTCGCCCTCGCCGCGATCCAGCCTACGCCTGGACACGCCGCGACCCGGACGTTCGTCCCGTCGCGCGACCTCTACGTCGTCGTCTCGAAGCCCGGCGCCCGATACGCGGGCGGCCACAGCCTGCGAGTCGACGGGACGCCCGTGACGAGGAGCATCATCCGCTTCCACTTGCGGCTTGGCGGCGAGCGGGTCACCCGCGCGACGCTCTACCTGTATGTGCGTCGCGGCTCTCGGGTGGGCTTCGTCGTGCGTGCCGCGCATAGCCGACGGACCATCGGCCGCTCCGGACGAATCCGGCGCGGACGCTGGGCTCGAGTGAGCGTGGATCCCGCCGTCCTTCGGGACGCCAGCCTGGGTCTGGTCCTCTCGACGAAAAGCCGCCGGGGAGTGATCCTGTGCAGCCGCGAGTGCCGGCGCCAGCCGCGGCTCGTCGTCGAGACGCTTCCGAAGGGGGCCGAGCCGGCGAAGCGGAGGAAGCAGCCGGCTCCAGCGGTGCAGAGCCCCCAATGCTCAGACGGACAGGACAACGATGCCGACGCGCTGATCGACTTCCCGGCCGATCCGGGCTGCACGGATGCACTCGACAACGACGAGACAGATCCAGCGCCCGCTCCACCGCCGCCTCCGCCACCGCCGCCGCCCGGGGTCTTCGTCGGCGACTGGGAGTCGGGAAGCTCGGACCCGTGGACCATGGTGCAGGCCAAGAGCGTGGCCGATCAGTTCGCCGTCGTCACCAGCGGCGTTCGCCAGGGCAAATACGCCGCGCGCTTCACGGTTCGACCAGGCGATCAGTTCCTCTCGACTTCCGGCGAACGTTGCGAAGTGAGCTGGACAGGAGAGCGCGAGGGGCCAGGAAGCGATAAATGGTATGCCTGGTCGACCTTCTTTCCGACCGACTGGGTTTCACCAAGCTGGGCCGTCTTCAGCCAATGGCATTCGTCGTTCCCCGTCGAGCCGCCCCTCGGCTTCTACGTGTACCAAGATCAAATCCTCGTCAATGCGCGCACGGGGACGTTCGACGCGGCGGGCCAACCGAGCTACCGCAAGACGTTCGTTCTCCTGAATCCGTTCCGCAAAGGGGTCTGGAACGACTTCCTCGTCCACATCCGCTGGTCGCTGACGGCGGGATCGATGGAGGTCTGGCATCGAGCCTCGCGGGACGCGCCCTTCACACAAGTGATGTCGTCGGGCCCGATTCCGACCCTCCAAGAGCAGGGCGGCGTTACCTCGACGAACTACCTCAAACACGGCCTCTATCGCTCGAGCGGCAGCTCGTTCACGAACACCCTTTACCAGGATGGTTTCCGCCGTGGAAACACTGAGGCCGATGTTTTGCCCGCTTTCGGCTGAGCGGCTCGTCCGGCGTCGGGCGACGTCGGCTTCGTCCTCCTGAGAGCGATCACGGTCAGCATGCCGAGCTGGCCGCTGTAGGCCGCGCCTGAGACGACTGCGATACCGACGATGCCGAAGAACGGAGCCACGATCGCGATTCCGACCGTCTGCGCCACGAGCGTGACGAGGGCGACCAGCGCCAGCAGGCGGAACTCCCTGCGGGCCATGATGATGCTCACGGTCGGCAGCGTCACGTAGCTGACAAATGCCGTCACGAGCAGGACCTGGAAGACGGTGATCGAGGTCGGATACTTGCCCTCGTCGATGTGCGGGATCAGCACGTCCGCTACCCCGGCCAGGACTCCGGTCAGAGCCGCGGCCGGCAAGGCCGTGCGGCCGATCCATAGCGTCAGCATTCGACGCTGGTTCTCGGCCCGGTCGACGATGTCTCGTTGTGAGGTCCGCACGCGCATCACCGCCGTCAGGGCCGGAAGCACACCCAGCACGACGGCGAGATACCGCCGGGCCGCTCCCAGCGACGCGACATCGCGGGCGTCGAGCAAGAAGCCGGCGAGCAGCACGTCGACGTAGGCGACACCGGCGGCGGCGAAGTAGTAGAGGGACAGCCAACGTTCCTCCAACGAGAGCGGGAGCCGCGATCTTCTGCGAAAGAGCTGTCTCCACCGAGCGCCGCCAACGGTCAAAACCGTGAGCGCAGCGAACGCCAGCAGACCCAGCGAAAACCAGGCGCCCGCGCTCTTCTGCGTTGCCGAGGGACCGGCGACGAGCAAGGCTCCGACTGCCAGCAGCAAGGCGGCGCGCCCCGCGTTGATGACGCCGGCAACGGCGAAGCGCTGTTGGGCTTGATAGTGGAACATCGCCAGCTCGACAGACGCGAGGCCGACGGCGAACAAGGTCGCGAGGAGGACGAGCTCGGTGTCGCTCTGCGGATTGCCGGACAGCTCGAAGAGCTGTACCGCGGCCAGGACAACCGCCCCGAACGCAAGGATCATCGTGTTGCCGTTGAGCAGAGCGGCCACGAAAGTCGGAGTCGTTCCCGCGGTTCCGCGTGAGACCCGCTCGGCCTCCTCGCGCAGGTAGCGCACCCGCACGCCGGCGCCGGCGGCGCTCGCCATCAGCTGGCCCACCGTGAAGAACAACGTGATGAAGGCGTAGTCCCGGACGCTGAAGCCGCGCACCAAGACGACAACCGTCGCAGCGCTGAGCGCGCGGGCGACCACGTCGAACCCGAACGTGACGGCGAAGCCGCGGGCGAACCCTCCCGAGCGGTCCACGGGTCGGCCTCGCCACGCGCGCGGAATCGCCGACCAGCTCACTCCGCGGACTGCCGCACGGCCGGTTGAACCGCAGCGCCGAGCGCTCCGGTGAGGAACGAGCTGATCTGGTCGGCGACGGAAGGCCAGGCCTCGGACGCAGGAGGGGCCAGCTCGGCGGCCGTCCAGTCCCGCGCCAAGTGCCGGTGAACCCGCGCCCCCGCTCGATCCCGCTCGTCTGGACGAACGACGATCCAACCCGGCTTGTCGGCCACGTAGCTCGCGAGTGCGTCGATCGGGCCGCCGTTGGAAAGCGCGATGCGCGGAACAGGAAGGGTCAGATAGTCAACCGCCTTGCTCGGCAACTGGCAAGGGTCGCGATTTCCGATTACCACAGCGGCATCGAACGTCCCGGCCGCCTCGACCGCCTCGGCCCACGGCAGCCTCGGATGGATCACCGTCGTCAATGCAGGGTGCGCCGTCCTCATCGTTCCCGTCCAATCTGCGCCGAACTGGTGGAACTCGACACTCGCCCAGGGTCCGCTTTCGACCAGCTCTGCCAGGGCGCGGCGCACGTCGATCCGAGCAGACGAGATGTCGCCGAAGTGCGCGACGCGGAGGACCTCTTCGGACCGGGTGGGGCGCTCGAAACGGAAAGGAGCCACGTGATCAATCGGCGAGTAGCCGTTCGGCCGGACGAGCAGCGGAAGCTCGGGGAACAACTGCCTCAGCGCCTCGGCCTGGCACGCCGTGGTGACGATTCCGCCCGCGGCCGACTCCCAGAGATTCCGCTCCGCCTTCCTCGCGCGCCGCAGGCCGAGATGACTGACGACCGGATGACGAGCCGTCAAGGCCCACGGATCTCCCAGGTCGACCACGTACCGGATGCGCCTTCGTCGAAGCCGCCTGGCCGCCTCGGCGAGCGGCGAAAACGGATACCCGATCAGGAGCGCGCCGTCCGCATCGGGAGCCCACCCCCGGAGCGCGAGCCTGCCGCGCAGCTCGAATCGGTCGGTCAGGACCGCGACAACCGCCCTCGCGGCAAGACGCCGGAGCCGTGTCGACCCTGTCCGTCGGCTTGGTGCGGGCCCTGTCGTCCTTGCAGGGAAGAGCTCGACATTCCAGTCCCGTTCGAGCGCGGCGACGAGCGCGCTCGTACGCGCTCCGCGTGGGGTCATTTGATCGTGTCCGTAGAAGGAGACGACGACCAGGCGCGGCGCGCTTCCAGGAGGGCTTGGCGAAATACGGCGCTGTGCCGCCGAACCGCGCTGGGACGGCGCGATCCTTCGTCCTCGGTCGGAGCTATCGCTCAAAGGATCCAATACGGACGCCCCTGCGTCCTTGCCTCGCACCGCCCATCGTGCCCCGGCGGCGAGCGGAATTCCGCCAAACCCTCCTAACGCTCGAGCCGCCCATACCGGTAGACCCCTGACCGGGATGCGGGCTCTGCACGGAGACTCGTCCGTACGATTTCGGCGATCCGCTTCGCGGCGTGCCCGTCCCAGAGCGGCGGCACTCCCCATGACTTCTCACGATCGCGCTGCATTGCGGGAACGATCTCACGGATCCGCTTCGCGTTGAGGCCGAGGATGGTGTTGGTGCCGATCGCGACCGTGATCGGACGCTCGGTGTTGTCACGGAGCGTGAAACAGGGGACACCGAAATACGTGGTCTCTTCCTGCACGCCTCCCGAGTCGGTCAAGACCGCGGCGGCAGTGCGCTCGAGGGACAAGAAGTCAAAGTACCCAAGAGCGTCGACGAGCATGACGCGGCCGGGCCGCGCGGCCGCGGACAACCTCGCCTTCGTGCGTGGGTGCATAGGGAAGAGAACGGGGAGCGATCGGGCAACCTCCTCGAGCTCGCCGAGGACGTCTTCGAGCAAGGGCGTGTCGACCAGGCTGGGACGGTGCAGCGTCACGAGCAGATAGCCCTTCTCCTCGAGGCCGAAGCGGCGCAGAGCGTCAGCCGGGTCGAGGCGCCTCTCGACGGCAACGAGTGCATCGATCATCGTGTTGCCGACGAGATGGATTCGCTCCTCTTCGATGCCCTCGGCGCGAAGATTCACCACTCCGTCCTCCGAGTGCGCGAAGCAGTAGGCGGAGAATTCATCTGCGACGATGCGGTTGATCTCCTCGGGCATCGTCCGGTCGAAGCTGCGGAGGCCGGCTTCGATGTGCGCCAGAGGCAGGTTCAGCTTTGCGGCGACCAGAGTCGCGGCAAGGGTCGAATTCACGTCTCCGGGAACGAAGACGAGATTCGGTTGCTCGTCCTGAAGCACGGGTTCGAGGCGCTCCATCACTCTCGCGATCTGAATGGCATGTGACGCGGAGCCCACGTCCAGCATGTATTGGGGCTCTGGTACCTCGAGCTCCTCGAAAAAGATTCGCGACATTACATAGTCGTAATGCTGGCCGGTGTGAACGAGAATATGTCGCCCGTCCGGAAATCGTTCCTTCAGCGCGGCGAGCACGGGAGCGGTCTTCATGAAATTCGGTCGCGCACCTACGATGTAGGCGAATCGTGGGAAACCATCACTCATTGATCGTCCCGTCGTTCGGATTCGCCGCGGAAATCAGCCTGTGACCGAAGACTCCCAGGTGCGAAGCACCTTGCTCGGGTGCTCGATCGACCGCGTGGATATGGCCCAAGCGGTCCTCCGTTGCCGGTCGTTCATCGCTGATGGTCGCGCTCATCGTCATGTGTCAGTAAATGCTGCGAAGATCGTCGCAGCTCAGGAGGACGAACGCCTGCGGGAGGTCATCGACACCGCTGAGCTCGTCACCGCTGACGGGCAGTCGGTCGTCTGGGCTTCACGGCTATTGGGCGAACCACTTCCCGTGCGCGTTGCGGGCATCGATCTGATGCACGAGCTGCTGGCCGCCGCGGCTTCGGACGGCTATCGAATCTTCATCCTCGGCGCGACCGAGACCGTCCTCCAGCGTGCACTGGCCCGTCTTCGTCATCAATACCCCCAAATCCAAATTGTAGGTTTCCATCATGGTTACTTCAACGAGGCCGAGGAGCACGCCATCGTCGGTCAGATCAAGGCTGCGCGTCCGGACATGCTGTTCGTTGCGATGAGCTCGCCGAGGAAGGAATTCTGGGCAGCCGAGCATGCAGCCGAGCTCGGCGTGCCGCTCGTCATCGGTGTGGGAGGATCGGTCGAGATTCTTGCCGGCACCCGTCGCCGCGCACCAAAATGGATACAGCGAATCGGCTTGGAATGGTTGTTTCGCCTTGCACAAGAGCCAAGGCGCCTTGCGCGAAGATATGTCTCCGGGAATTGGCGTTTCATCAACCTTGTCGTCATTGAGCTGCTGAGGACGAAAAGTCGCTCAGGCACTCAGCGCCGCTAGTCGGCTTCCGGCGGATGTTGAGCCAGAGGAATCGCGAGCGGTTCGAGCACCTCTCTCGCATTGCGAGAGCGGAGATACCGCTCCTCTACGACCCCGATTCCGCACTCGTAGCCCGAAAGATCCGGCTCGAAGACGGCGAGCGATTACTGGTCGGCTCGGACCCCTTCTACTCGGCTGTTTGCCTGCTCGGTCTCCTTCACGATGGGTCGGCGGACGCGCCCGCGCCCGGTGTAACCCTCGGCCGCGCACTCGACGCGCTCCACGCCGGCCTTTCCGAGCAAAATCTCCCTCGGCTGGGCGGCGCGGTTCTCTGGGCGAGCGCGACCGCAGATGATGGCCGAGCCGTCGAGCTCCTGGCTCGGATCTCACGGTCGAGATTCCAAATGTGGTCAAGCATGGACCTCGGGCTTCTCCTCACGGGCGCTCTTTCGACGATGGAGCGGTTTCGAACTTCCGCACACGTGGGCGGGATGCTTGCCGACGCAGCCGCCGCGGAACTGCTCGACCGTTTCTCCGAGCCCGCCGGGCTGTTCGAGTGGAGCCGGCCGTTTAGCTCGCCGCGCTCCGTGCTGCACCGCAGGCTCACGAGCTTCGCCAGCCAGGTCTATCCACTCCACGGCCTGGCGCATCATGCGGTCCACCGCGGTGATGCGGCGACCTCGGCTCTCGCAACCGTCGCTCGAAAAGTCGCGGAGTCGCAGGGCCCCCTCGGCCAGTGGTGGTGGCTCTACTCGGCGCGGTCCGGGGACGTCGTTGAGGGATACCCGGTGTACACGGTCCATCAGGAGTCCATGGCCTTCATGGGTCTGCTGCCCGTGCATCGGCTTGGGCTGGCGGGGTTCGACGAGCACCTCGGGCGCGGGCTCGACTGGGTCTTCGGGCAGAACGAGCTCGGCAGGCCGCTTGTCAGCGAAGAGGGGGAGTTCATCTCGCGCTGCATCCAGCGCGTCGGGAGCCGCAGCGACGGCTTCGCGGGCATCTCCCGGGCCGATCACGTCCGAGCCGTCCTCGCGTCGTTCGGCTTCGCGAATCCAAAAGGGACAGCCGCCGACCCGACGCAGCTGGAGATCCTGCGAGAGCGTTGGTCCTACGAGCTGGGCTGGTTGCTGTATGCGGGCGCGCTTCTGGACAAAGCCGCCTGAGCGTTCCCGTGTCGGGAAGGGCTTCGCATCGCCGCAGAGGCCGTCATTGTCAGCATGAGCGTCAGAACAAGGGGACCGGAGTACTCGAGCGAGCCGTTCAGCGCGGCGAACGCCCCGAGCGCTAGCAGCGGCAGTCGGCCATGAGCATCCCGTAAGAGCGCGATCCAGATCAAGGCAAAGCCAAGCAGACCGACGATCCCGAGTTCGACGCCGACCTGCACGATGTCACTGTGGCCGACGAGGGCGCTGCCAAGCTCCTCGCGCTCGAATTTGGGGATGCTGCGAAGTCCCGTCCCGAAGATCCATTCGCCGGCTCCAGAGGAGAGATATTTGTCGACCGCGATCCTCCAGATCTCGCCACGCCCGCTGCCGACGGTCTCGAACCGCGTGAACTCCCCGACCCGTTCCGACTCCTGGTAGCGCGACTCAGCGACCTGGCCGACCCCGCTCCAGATGACGGCGCCGACTCCGACACAGGCGAGCACGATG
The DNA here is from genome assembly GCA_046729795.1 of Actinomycetota bacterium. Taxonomy (GTDB): domain Bacteria; phylum Actinomycetota; class Thermoleophilia; order Gaiellales; family Gaiellaceae; genus JBKPFU01. The sequence continues at coordinate 31,468 of JBKPHH010000028.1, forward strand.
GCTACTCGGCGCGAGCGGGGCCACGCAAGGGCGCCCACCATCAGTACGACGAGGCCGATCAGCGCCGAGCGAACCCCCGTCGCCAGCGTGACGCTGGCGGCGAGCCCGAAGACCGCCATCTTCAACGGAAGCCGCAGCCGCGATGCTATTGCTCCCGCGGCGACGCAGCTTGCGAGCAGCGCCAGGTTGTGGGCATCCCCGTACACCAGTAGCTCGCCGCTGCCGTACTTCGTTCCGATCTTGCCTACGCCCGACAAGCCGAGCGCAAGATGCAGCGAGAGCGCGCCGGTCGCACTCAGCAGGGCGACCCACACGAGCCGTCCGGTCTCCCGTCCGATCGTGATTCGAGTGACGACGAGCACCGCTGCTGGGAAAAGTGCGTACTTCGCCACCTCGATGTATTGACCGCCCGAGCCCTCAGCGACGAGCGAGATCGCCATGGGCAGGAAGAACAACGCCATCCCGAGCTTGAGTCCGAACGGATAGCGATGAACCGGCGTCGTCCGGACGGCGATGACGCTCAGCCCTAGGACGATCAAGGTCGCTGTGAACGTTGCGGCGGCCGTCGGCATCAGGTCGCTGAAGACGACGAGCCAGGGCAGAAGCACGACCAGGAGCGTCGTGGTTCCGAGCACGCCTGTCAGCAAGACGATGCAGACGAAGCCGAACAGCAACCCGAAGAAAACCGCGAGGAACGCTGACCACGAGAGCAGCCAGCCGATCCACGCGGCGAAAAGAACCGCAGCGGCCAGGCCGGTTGCAGTTACGGCAGCAGAAGTCAGACTGCGAACTCGGAGCGTAGATGCAAGCGCCGTCATCGGCCCGCCGTCGCCTCAAGTTGCCGGTCGTATACGGGAGCAAGGGGACCGAGCAGGCCTTTGGCGTCGGAAGGGCCTGGGCCGTTGGCGCGTTGGGCGCGCTGGGCTCCATCGATGAGAGGCTTGAGCTCGGCCACCAACTCACGCGGGTTCTCCGCAGCGAAGAGGTGCGTACCCTCGGGCCGCCGCACGACGTCGCTTGCCAGGACCGGCGATCCGGCGGCAAGTGCCTCTCGGATGCTGACGGCGTCGCCGTCCGACCGCGAGGGCCGCACGAGCACGATCGAATACCTGAAAGCCGGCGCGAGGGGGCGATCGATGAAGAAGCGCGCACGGCTTGCCGCCTCCTTCGACCTCAGCTCGTCCTCGAGCCGGCGGACGTATTGCCGCCCACGCCGCGAGCGAGGCGCTCGGGCGATGAATAGACCGAGCCGCAAGTCCTCGTACGCTGGAGCGAGCCGGGCGAAGGCCGACACCGCGAGATCGAGGCCGTAGATGTCGCCGCCATCGGGCGCGAACCTGATTTGCGAAGCCGACACCACGAGGGTCGGCGCGCCGCCGGCGAGGAACGCCTCTTCCTCCTGCTCCAGTGCAAGTCCTCGCGCCACGTAGCCGCCGAGGTACGCCGGAATCACTGAGACTTTTGCGGCACGGGCCTGCGGCTCAAGTCCCGACGCCACCTCCTCGCTCACGGCGACGATCTCGTCGAAGCGATCGAGCGCCCAGCGAGTCAACCGCGCCACGAACGGCCGGCGTGAACGCACGTAGCGGGTGAGCTCCTGTCCGTGCAGGGTCATCACGTAGCGCGAGCCTTTGCGAAACCGACGCGTTGCAGCGACGGCGACCAGGGTCGACCAACGGGAGTGGTGATAGTGGACGACGCGGCTCTTGAAGCGGGCGAGCGCGACGAGATAGCGCAACGGGTTCCGGTTCAGCGTCGCGAGCGCCTGGCCGTTCCGCGACCGAAAGTGGTTGAGCACGCCCACCCGGAGCCCGGCCGCGCCGAGCAGCTCACTCAGTTGCTGCACATGGGTGGCGACCCCGCCGTACGGCGGCGGTAGCGGCCCAACGATCAATACGTCGAACGGCTCAGAGCCTGATCCCTTGACCATCGGTCAGTATGAGTCGCGGACACGAAAGACCACCGGCACCGTCTTGAGCATCAGCTTGAGATCGTTGAGTACCGACCACCCGGTCACGTAGAGGTAATCGAGCCGCACCATCTCCGCAAAGGGGATCCCGTCGCGCCCGAGGACCTGCCACGGCCCGGTGATGCCCGGCTTCAAGTTCAAACGCTGACGCCCCCACTCGCGCACGTGCTGGTCCTCATCGAGGATCAATGGGCGGGGGCCTACGAGGCTCATCTCGCCCTTGAGGACGTTAATCAGTTGTGGCAACTCATCGAGCGAGTATCGTCGCAGCAGGTGCCCCACAGGTGTCACCCGGGGATCGCCGGGGATCTTGAACATGCGTGCGTCGCCGCCTTCTCGAGCGTGCTTGTTGAGATGGGCGTATTCGGCCTTGCGCTCCTCTGCGTCTGCATACATCGTCCGGAACTTGTAGATCCGGAACGTCTTATTGCCGCGCCCCATCCGGATCTGCCGGAAGAAGACCGGTCCCGACGAGGTGAACTTGATGGCCATCGCGATCAGGAGGAGGAGTGGAGCGAGGACGAGCAGCGCAAGCGCCGAGACGACGAAGTCCATCGTCCGCTTCATGAGGCGCGAGGAATGGGCGAGGTGGGGCGGCGGCAACCCGACGAGCGGGAGCCCTTCCACCGTGTGCATGCCGACGTTCGACCCCACGAGCTCGAACAGCCGGGGAACGATGTCAATCTGGATGTCGAGATCCTTCATCGAGCGAATGAGCTCGAGCGTCTCCTCGTGGGTGGTCCTCGAGAAGGCGATGATCACGCGCTCGATGTCGAAGAGGCGGACGATCGCCGGGAGGCGCTCCGGCGACCCGAGCAGCGTCAGGTGTTCCAGGTCATCACGGCGCTCCTTGGGCTCCGAGTCGACGAAGCCGACCAGGTTGATCCCGTACTCGGGGTGGTTGAGCACCTTGCGCGCGATCAGCTGGCCGACGTCACCGGCGCCGACGATGACCGTGTTCTGGAGGTAGGCGATGTGTCGTCGCGAGAGGGCACGGGCGATGCCGCGAAGGAGCGTGACGAGCACGATGGCGAGCACCCAGAAGATCGCGACCTTGTTCAGGTCCGGATGGGCAATTTGGGTCAGTGTCGCGCCGGCGTAGAAGAGCCAGGTCCCCACCGTGACCATGTGGAACACGCCGACAAGGTCGTCAACCGTCGTGTGATCGGTTCGCTCCTCGTCGTGGTCGTAAAGCCCGTACAGCTTCACGACCACGATCCAGCCGGGCAGCGTCGCCGCGAACAACGCCGTCTCGATCCAGAAGTCGACCTCGCCGCCCTGGGCGTGGAGGCCGATCAGCGCCTGCGCGATGGTGAACGCCGTCAGCAGCCCGAGCAGGTCGGCGATCAGCAGCATGCGCCGAACCAGCCAGCCCCGTCGCTTGATCCTGGCCGTTTTGCGCCGCCGGTCGAGGATTTCGAGCGTCCGCTCGTCGACCGTGGCGTTCATTTCGTCGTAGAGCACGACTCCTTGGAGCAAGGCCGACCGCTCGGTCGCGTTCATCGATGACTCCCCCTTCCAAAGATCCCCCCGACGAGGATGTTCCGGATCGCCTCAGGCGACGCCCCGTCGTCCTCCAGCTCCTCCCACCCCCCGTTCTGCAGCACGCGCAGCTTCTGCTCACGCAGCAGTATGCAGACGAGCGGCGATTCGGCTTCTCGCGCAAAGTCCGCGGCGGCCTCGGCCTCCTCCGTCGTGTCGACGACGACGGCGTCCGGCTGCAGGGAACGCAACAGGCCGGGCGTGTCGCCCCCGTCGGCGGGAAAGGCACGGACTTCGGCGATGTTCTCGAGCACGGCAGAAAGCGCCTCCTCCAGCAACGGCACCGTGCACACGACCGCGACGAGCGGCTGTTCACGGGTTTCGAGCTCGGTGTTCATACGGGCCCGCCAACCAGGACGGCCGGCGCGTCGGGTTGCCCGCCGAAGGCCGCCCGATAGAAAGCGGCCGCATCTCTGCGGGAGGGCACGTCGAGCTTGTGAAGGATGTTCTGCATGTGCCGCTTGACCGTGAACTCGGAGATGAACAGCGAGCCAGCGATCTCCTTGTTTCGTGCGCCGCGCGCGACCAACGCAAGCACCTCGCGTTCACGCGCCGAGAGCACCGCAGCGCGCTCGCGGGCGGTTGCGCGCTCCTCCTGCGCGTGCAGCCCGTCGATCATCAGGCTTGCGAGGTCGCGCGAGATCGGCGCCTCGCCGTCCACGGACCCGCGCAGCGCGCGAATCAGCCCGCGCGGCGAGATCTCCTTGCGCAGATAGCCGTCCGCCCCTGCTCGGATCGCGGCAAGGACGATTTCGCGGGTCGGCTCGAAGCTCCAGACAATCAGGTGGGCCTCGGCTTCCTTTGCGATCTGCGCGACCGCTTTGTTACCGCCGTCGGGCGGCAGCTCGAGGTCGATCAGAGCGATGTCCGGCGGCGTCTCCCGCAAGGCCTCTTGAAGCTCGTCGAAGTCTCCCGCCTCGACGACCTCGAAGTCGCTTTCCCGGAGCAGCAGATTACGGACGCCTGCGCGAAACAGTGGTACCGCGTCGGCGACGAGGATCCGCATCCGGGTCACGTGACGCGCTCCCGGTCCCTCTCGCGAACCGCCCCGTAGCGGTAGTGATAGACGCCGTAGCCGTAGCCCTCCTCGCTCTCCGCGCCGGTGACGACGAAGCCGAGCTTCTGCGTCGGGCTCGCGTCGAGCACGCGCTTGAGCTCACGGAGCATCGGCCGCCGGACGACGTTCATCCGGGTGACGACGATCATCGCGTCGACCGAGCCGGTCAACGCCATCGCGTCGCCGACGACGAGCAACGGCGTCGAGTCGACGATGACGACGTCGGCGCGCGCGCGAAGCTGTCCGAGAACCTCGGCCACCGCACGGCTGCCGACGAACTCGTCGACGTTCGGCGGGATGGGACCGGAGCCGAGCACTTCGAGCATTCCTCCGACTCGCCCCACGCCGTTGCCGTTGTCACCGCGGCGTTCCGGACTCCCGTCGACGACGATCGGCACAGTCGTGAGCGCATCGGGCAAGGACGTATGGCCCAGCGCGACCTGGGTCAGACCCGGCTGACCGTTGAGGTCGAAGAACCGGTGTAGGAAGGGGCGGCGGAGGTCGAGGTCGACGAGAGCGACACGCTGGCCGACGCGCGCCAGCGCGATCGCAAGGTTTGCAGCCGTCGTCGACTTCCCTTCGCCCTCGACCGCGCTGGTGACCATGATCGTCCGCACCTCACGATCGATCCGGACGAACTCGAGGTTCGTCCGCAGCATGCGGAACGCCTCCGCGTGCACGCCGTTCGGGTCGGCCACCATGGCGAGCCGGTTCTCGCGGCGGAACCTGCGCGGCGGCTCGGGAATTCGCGCGAGCAGCGGCATGCCGAGCCGCTCGCCGATCTCCTCGGCGTTGCGTACACGCGTATCGAGCGCTTCGCGCAGAAGCGCGAAGCCGATGCCAAGGATCAGTCCGAGCGCGAAACCGAGTATCGCGTTCCGCACCGGGCGTGGGGCTACCTGGTACGCATACTGGGCATCGCGCACGACCTTGGTGTTCGAAGTCTGCAAATACTCCATCGCGCGGAGACGCTCGGCGCTGTCGACCAGCGTCCTGTAGAGCGCGCTGTTAATCGAGCCCGTGGCCTCCATCCGGTCGATCCTTCGCTGCACGCTCCTTCGAGCGCTCGCGAGCTCCGCCGTGTCGAGCTCGTGCCGATAGCTCACGAACTGGTGGGCGTATTCCGTGGCGATCTTTGGAGCGAGCGCCGGATCCGGGTCGTTGGTGCTCACGAAGAGCATGTCCGAGTTCGCGCTTGCGGTGACAGAGGTCTCACCCCGGATCACCTCAGCTGGACGGCTCGGGATGCCGAGCGCCCGGGCCGTGCGCTCGGAGACCGCCGGCACCATCGCAAGCTCGGCCTGCGTCGCACGAATATCGGCGGCCGGGACGTAGGTCGGCGACTCGGGCACTCCGGTGAGAGCGCTTGCGAGATTCTGGTAGCCCAGTAGGACTTGCGCTGAAGCCTCGTACTGCTTCGTCTGGCGCGCTGACAGGAAAAACGCGACGGTCGGGACGATGATGATCGCCTGGAGGATGATCCATTTGCGCCGGCGGACCACATTTAGGTAGTCCCTAAGCGTCGACGCCTGAATGCCGCTCGATTCTCCCTTCACCCGAACTCCCCTCCGGATGCCCGCAGATCCCCTGCCGTCGAGTAGTAGTACGTACTCCCCGTTTCCGCAATGGACCACACGACCTACGACTTCAGTGGTCGTGTGGTCCTTTAGGGACTAGTGAACAACTTTTACATAGTTTTATTGGCTAAACCTCATCCAAACTATACGCGCTCCGAATGAAAAGAACCAGCAGATTTGGTGCGCTCCCGCTTGTAAATCCGGTCGATGCGGTTCGTTCGCTAGGCTCCCGAGCCTTGGTGGCCCTCGTCGTCGCCTTCGCGGTCGCGGCCGCGCCGTCTGCGCCTGCGAAGCGCCCGGCGCCGACCCACTTCCTGTGGCCGGCCCGGGGAACGATTACTGCGCCCTTCGGATACGACGGCGGGCGGTCGCATCCCGGGATCGACATCGGAATCCTGCGCTCGCTCGAGGTTCGGGCGGCCGCCGGCGGAAGGGTCGTGCGCGTCGGCTACCAGCGGGGCTATGAGGGCTACGGCAATGTGGTCGAGATCGCGGTCGGAGGCGGCTACACCACGCTCTACGCCCACCTCGCCAGGGCTCGCGTCCGTAAGGGGCTAGAAGTCGAGAGCGGCAGGCCAATCGGCATCGCCGGCTGCACGGGCTGGTGCACCGGCACGCATCTCCACTTCGAGCTCCGCTTGCACGGCCGCGCCGTGAACCCGAATCGAATTCCGCTCGGCTACACTCGAACTCTCGCCCGGGCGGTTAGCTCAGTTGGGAGAGCGCCGGCTCGACAAGCCGGAGGTCACTGGTTCGAGCCCAGTACCGCCCACCTCGCAACCTTGCTTTCACCTTCCTGAAACTAGAAGAGCTCCGGGCACCAGGGCTGGATCGAGGTGCGGAAGATTGCGTCGGCACGCCCGATCGCGCCCTCGCGAAGCTCCTCGACGCTGCCCGCCCGCGCGAGCTCCGAGAACGTGAAGCCGCCGAGGTAGACTGCCGCGAGCTCGGCGGCGTCCAGCCGGAGGTCGGCCTCGGCGTCGGTCCGCTCGGAGTGTCCATCGTCGAGCTTCCAGCGGCCGGTGTTCCACGGGCAGAAGCCGTCGTGAACGTCGAAGACGATCGAGCCCTGTTCTGCGTAGCCGCGTGCCGACAGCGCCGGGCCGACGTCAATTAGCCGCGCCCAGAGCGCCTCGCCGAGGGTGAAGCGCATGCGGCGCGGCTCCGCCAGTAGGAAGAAGAGCGGGTGGTCGGGCGGGAGGAAGTCGCACACGGCAACCCGGTACCAGTCGATCGAGAGCAGGTAGCGCCAGATCGCCTCCGTCGCGTCCGGGGTGGCCCCGATCGCCTCGGTGATCTCGAGCGTGCTGGTCGACATTCCCTGCTCGAAGGCCACGTCGAGGCGATGGATCGCGTACGCCTCGGGCAGGCCGTCGAGCTCGAGGACCGTGTAGACCGGGTCGCCCCTCGCGGTGAGCGACCGCAGCGAGAGCCGCCGGACGTCCCACCAGTCGCGAGAGCGCCCGAACATGCCGGGCGTCTCGGCGCAGACGCGGTCGTAGACGAGTGGAAAGAGCTCCAGCGCTTCCTCCTTGGAGACGAGGCGCGCCGTGCCCTGCGCGGCGCCCTCGGCGCGGAAGCGCGCGTGCTCGCGCTCGAGTTGGATCTCGCCGGCGAGGGAGGCGATCCCGTAGCCGTAACGGCGGTAGATCCCGCCCTCGGAGGCGTAGAGCAGGGCGAGCGGCTCCGTCCCCCGCTCATGGAGCTCCTCAAGCTGGCGCCGCATCAGCTCGCTGAGAATCCCGCGACGCCGGTGGGTCGGGATCACGCCGACGGCGACGACCCCGGCCGTCGGCACGACTCTGCCGCCGGGGACGGTCAGCTCGAGCGGATACGCGCCGGCGCCGCCGACCGCGGTGCCGTCGTCCCAGGCCCCGTACATCCGCTCGTGCGGCAGGATCCGCCCGAGTCGCTCGGCGTCCTCCTGCTTGACCCCACGGCCGAAGTAGTGCCAGATCGGCCCGAGTGCCTGGCCGAAGTCCTCGGCTGAGCAGGTTCGAATGTCGACGGTCACCGGCCGACGCGCTCGAGCGGCGCGTAGTCGAGGACGAGGCGGCGCTCCGACCCGTCCTCGAAGCGGATCAGCACCGTGCCGTCACCTTCCATCCGGACCACGACGCCTTCGCCCAGCGTGCTGTGCTTGACGGTGTCCCCGGTCGAAAGGTCGATCGCGGGACGCGTCGCCACGACCGCCGGGCTCTGCGAAGACCACGAGGCAGGCTGCAGCCGATGCCGCTCGACTCCTTCCTCGGCGAGCTCGTCGAGGAAGCGCGAGGGCAGGTTGTAGTTGCGGCTCCCCCAGAGCGAGCGGGCCGATGCGTGCGTCAGCACGAGACGTTCCTGCGCGCGCGTCATGCCGACGTAGGCGAGACGCCGCTCCTCCTCGAGCGACTGCTCTTCGATCGAGCGCGAGTGCGGGAAGATCCCCTCCTCCATGCCGATCATGAACACGGCCCGAAACTCGAGCCCCTTCGCGTTGTGGAGCGTCATCAGCGTCACGATGCTCGATTCGCCGCGCATCGCGTCCTGGTCGGAGTAGAGGGAGATCTCCTGGAGGAAGCTGGAGAGGTTCGGCTCGGGCGCGGTCTGCTGATACTCGATCGCGACGCCGACGAGCTCCTGGAGGTTCTCGATCCGGCCCTGGGCCTCGATCGTCCGCTCGGCCTCGAGTGCGTCCAGATAGCCGCTGCGCTCGAGGACCCGCTGGACGAGCTCCGGCACCTCGAGCTCGAGCGCGCCGGCCATCAGTGATTGGATCAGCGTTCGCAGCTGCTTGACCGCCTGTAGCGGCCTCGCCCCCACCCCGGCTTCCTCCGGAAACTCGAGCGCCTCCCAGAGCGAGATCCCGTGCGCGTCGGCGTAGCTTGCGAGCCGCGCGAGCGATGTGTCGCCGATTCCCCGCCGCGGCTTGTTCGCGATCCGCTGCAGCGAGACCGCGTCGTAGGGGTTGTCGATCACCTGCAGGTACGCGATCACGTCCTTGATCTCTGCCCGCTCGTAGAAACGCGGGCCGCCGATCACCTGGTACGCCACCCCTTGCCGAACGAGCACGTCCTCCAGGACTCGCGACTGCGCGTTCGTCCGGTAGAAGACCGCGATCTCGTTGCCGTTGAAACCTTCCTCGACGAGCTCGGCGATCTCCGCGGCCACGAAGCGGGCCTCGGCGTGCTCGTCCTCGACCTCGTAGACGCGGACCGGATCGCCCTCGCCGAGCTCCGACCAGAGGTTCTTGGGTTTCCGCTCGGTGTTGTTTGCGATGACGCTGTTCGCCGAGCGGAGGATCGTGTTCGTGGAGCGGTAGTTCTGCTCCAGCGCGATGATCCGCGTCCCCGGGAAGTCGCGCTCGAACTCCATGAGGTTGCGGATGTCGGCGCCGCGAAAGGCGTAGATCGACTGGTCGGGGTCCCCGACCGCGAAGAGGTTCCCGTGCTTCTCGGCGAGGAGGCGCAGCAGCCGGTACTGCGCGTGGTTCGTGTCCTGGTACTCGTCGACGAGGATGTAGCGGAACGCCTTCTGCCAGCGCTCGCGCGCCTCGGGAAAGCGCTCGAGCACCTGCACGGTCAGCATGAGCAGGTCGTCGAAGTCGACCGCGTTCGAGGCGAACAGGCGCCGCTGGTACAGGTCGTAGGAGTCGGCGACGGTCTGGTCGTAGAAGGACGCGACCCTCTGCCGGTACTCGTCGGGTGAGACGAGGTTGTTCTTGGCGGTGGAGATCTGGGCGTGGATCCCGCGCGGCACGAACCGCTTCGGGTCGCGCTCCAGCTCCTCGAGGCACTGCTTCACGAGCCGGATCTGGTCGGCCTGGTCGTAGATCGTGAAGTTGGTGCGGTAACCGAGCCGCGGCGCCTCACGCCGCAGGATCCGTCCGCAGGCCGAGTGGAACGTGAGGATCCAGATCGAGCGGGCGCGGTCGGGCAGCAGGTCTTCGAGCCGCTCGCGCATCTCGCCGGCGGCCTTGTTCGTGAACGTGATCGCGAGGACTTCCTGCGGCTTCACGCCTTGCGTCTCGAGCAGGTGTGCGACGCGGTAGGTGAGCACCCGTGTCTTGCCCGAGCCGGCGCCCGCGATCACGAGCAGCGGCCCCTCGGTGGTGAGGACCGCCTCGCGCTGCGCCGGGTTCAGGTCGGCGAGATAGCTTTCGGAGGACGGTGCGACGGCCATCGTGCCGATGCTAGCCGCCCGCGCCGGGCGCGAGATTACGGCGCCCGACGACGAGATCGCGCGGGCAGGCCGGCTCAGGCGCGTCGACGCCGAACCGCGAGCGGCAGGCCGTACGCTGAGCCGGATCGTTGCAATCGGCGCGATCCGGTGGGAAGATCGAAGGCGCGGTTCACGTCAAGCGATTAACGGCGACCCAACCAAGGACGCCAATGCATGCAGGAAGGGAGGTGCAATGGAGGAGGTATCCGCACGAGCAGCACTCGTGTCCACCGACGATGTGGGTATGGGCCTAACGACGTCCGTCTCGCGCGAGGAAGCCGAAGAAGCTCTGCGTGCCGCCAACGGCTCGCTCGAGCTGATCCTCGATTTGACTCGATTCGACGATGGAGAGCCCGCAGAGACGCGGAACATCGCTGTCGAGTGGGATCGGGCCGATCTCGAGCGGCTCCTGTCCGAAACGGAAGGCGATCGAGTGACGCTCACCTTCAATGGTGAGGCGCTTCGCGAGGCTTTCGAAGCCGACGTCGAGGCGCACGGGATCCGCGACAAGGCTCTCGTTCTCACGGTCGCAGCTGTGGCAGGGGTAAGTACGGCCGCTGGCGCTACCGCTATGCCGCTGAGCCCCGACGACCGGAACGTTCCGATTGGACCACAGGCGACGCAAACGCTCAGCCCAGACGATCGGGCGGTGCCGCGGGGAGCGGTGACCGAGCAGCAGCTCAGTCCTGACGACCGCGCGGTATCACTGGCGACACCGGCGGCCGCACCGCAGGTCAGCCCGGACGATCGGGCCGTGCCGCGGGCGACACCGGCCGCTGCCCCGCAGGTCAGCCCGGACGATCGGGCCGTGCCGCGGGCGACACCGGCCGCCGCCCCGCAGGTCAGCCCGGACGATCGGGCCGTGCCGCGGGCGACACCGGCACCAGAGCCCGTCGCCGTCCCGGGCGGTGGTGGGATCTCATGGCCGAGCCCTGCAGAAACGGCACTGATCGCCGGCATGATGCTCGCGATCACGGGTGCTGCGTTTGCAGTTGCCCGCCGTCGGCCCACCAGGCCTACCTGAGCAAGAGGTTCACGGAGCGCCACTTTCGGACCGGTGGCGCTCCATGACCCGAGCGGCGAGCTCGCTCGCAGACGAACAGGAATACGCTTTGAGGGTGGCGTACGCGTTCGGGTCGATCGACGAGCTGGGCGACGGCGTCTTCCGCAAAGTCCGCCGCGCGCTCGGGGTAACCGCGTTCGGCGTGAACGTGCTCGTGCTGCCACCCGGACAGATGAGCCGGCCGCACTACCACGACGAGCAGGACGAGCTCTACTTCGTGCACCAGGGGCGTGCGCGCTTCGATCTGCCCGGAGAGTCACGCGAGCTCGGGCCCGGCGGTCTGCTCCACGTCGAATCCACGACGCCCCGCCGGGTGACGAACGTCGGCGACGAGCCGCTGGTCTTCCTGGTCGTCGGCGCGAAGGGTGGGTACGTCGGCCGCGACGGCCATCCGGCCGAGCCCGACGCCTTCGGCTAGCGCCTCGCGAGCAGGTACGGCCCCACCAGCGCCACGGAGGACAGCACCGTCGACGCGACGACGAACACGGCGACGAGCAGCAACGTCGTCCCGGAGCCCGGAACCGCTTGGTGCCACTCGACGGCAAGGACGGTCGAGAGGCAAACGCAGCCGGCAAATGCGATCGCCGCCGCGCCGAGTGCGATCCGACTCCGCAGTCCGATGAGTCCGAGCCCCGCCGTCACGATGAAGAGCGCAAGCGCCGCCTCGCGCTTCCATTCGAGATGGTGCGGCGTCTGCGCCCAGGGCGCTGCCGGCAACGTGTTCTCCGGGATCGCGTAGAGCGGCAGCACGAAGAACGGAAGCGAGACGAGGAACAGCAGCGCAGCGCGACGAGGCGCGCGCTCGGCCGCGAGGCGACGAGCCAGGTCTTCGGGGTCGCCGTAGCGCTCGATCGCTTCCCGCTCCGACCCAAGCTTCGAAGCGGCCTCTCGCAGATGGGTCTCCGTCTCGACCATGAATCGCCTCTCGACGAGAAACCTGCGGCGGAACGCCCGTCGAAGTTCAGCGAGATAGGCGTCGATCACGCGATCACCGCCTCCACCGCTCGAGAGAACTCGCGCCATTCGCGGCGCTGTCCGGCGAGCGCCGTTCGCCCTCTCCGCGTCAGTCGGTAGACCCGGCGCCTGCGCCCTTCGGCCCTGACCCAGCGGCTCTCGAGCAGGCCGTTTCGCTCGAGCCGGTGCAGGGCCGGATAGATCGTTCCCTCCGGGAACTCGAGCACGCCGTTGCTTCGCTCCCGCAGCAGCTCCGAGATCCGGTAGCCGTGTGCTGGGCCCTCGCCGAGCGCGGCGAGGAGCAGGAGATCGAGGTTCACACCTCAGACTATACCTAGATTATCTAGGTATCAGCGGTTGAAGGCAGCGCGCGGGATCTCGAGGAACCGCTTGCCGTAGAGCGCGAGGCCGACGGCGGCTGCGGCAGCCGTGGCCAGGCTGACGACAACCGGTGTGAGCACGCTCGCCGCAGCAGCAGGCGCGCCCGAGTAGCCGACCAGCGCGAGCGCGCCGATCGCTGCAGCCTGGTAGACGCCGACGTTGCCGGGGAGGAGGGGCGCCGTGTTCGCGAGGCCCGTCAAAAGCATGTAGAGAAGCGCTGCGCCCAGGCCCACCTGGATGCCGACGGCGTGCAGGACGAACAGGATCCCGAACCAACGGGCGAGCCACGTGACGACCAGGATCAAGCCTGCCCGGAGCATCACGCCGCGGGGCGCGGCAGCGCCGTCCAGGAATGCTCCGACCGGAGTCGGAAGTCGCCGGCCGAAGTACCGGTGCGCGACCGAGACGATCAGCAGCGCGGCCGTCGCGGTTGCGAAGCCCATCAGCACGGTCGCCTTCGCCCAGTTCGGAACCGGCAGGAAGAAGACCGAGCCGGCACCGACGAGCGCGAAGGCGATCGCCTCGAGCAGATGCGCGCACAAGAGACTTCCCCCCGCGCGCGAGAATCCGGGGTAGCGCGCTCCCGCGGATACCTTCAGCACTGCGACCTTGGCGGCCTCGCCCATCCGTCCGGGAAGAACCGTGTCCAGGAACGAACCCACCGAACTCGCCGCGTAGACGGCCCGGAAGCCCACCGGCGCACGGACGGTCGATGACCACGCCCAAGCACGCAGCGGCTGCACGCCGGCGCAGATCGCAAAGCCCGCCGCGAGCAGCCCCCAGTCGGGCGTGACCACCGCGTGCAGCAGACCGGACCCCGTCCGTCGAACGAGCACGTAGATGCCAACCACGTTTGCGGCGGCGATCAGCAAGATCAGAAGCCTGCGGCCCGACATCTCCAAGGGCCATCGGCGTTCGACGTCCGAAGCCTCACCCCTCCGGTGGGGGGTTAGGACGTGGCTTCGTCGAGCGCGCTCTCGATCCAGGCCGTCGCCGCCTCCAGCGCGGCCGGGTCGTTTGACTTCACGACGATCTCGACCTTGCTCCCGCCTGCCCCGAAGCTGGGGTAGGAGCCCACCCGCACGAGGGGATGCTGCTCTCCCGCCGCCTCGAGGACCTCGACGATGCGGCTTTCCGTCGTGCTGTAGGTGCGGCGCCAGGAGCCGATCGGCGGCTCACGCCGGAGCTCTTCCTCGACCGATTCGAACATCGCCTCCATCTCGGCCGGCAATCCAGGGAAGACGTAGACGTTCTCGAGCACGAACCCGGGAGCGCCGCCGAGCGGGTTCTCGAGCGGCCGGCTTCCGACCGGCAGGTTGGCCCAACGCACCGCGTACTCCGGATCGAACGAGAAGCGGGCGCGCAGGACCTCGGCCACCTCGGGCACCTCGGCCTGGCCGACCCCGAAGGCGGCCGCGATCGCTTCTCGCGTCAGGTCGTCCGGTGTGCCGCCCAGGCCGCCGGTAACGAAGATGAGATCCGACTCGGCCGCCTGAAGTCGCACGAAACTCGCGATCCGCTCGATGTCGTCGGGAAGGCTGGCGAGCAGCTCGACGTCGATGCCCAGCCGTTCGAGCCCCCGGGCGAGCCAGAGCCCGTTCGTGTCGGCGACGTCGCCGCTGACGAGCTCGTTCCCGATCGTGACGATCGCAGCCGTCGCCATTCGGCCAGTATTGCCGGTATGCAGTTCGTCGATCTCGAGCGGCAACGGGAGCACGAGCTGCGCCTGACCCCTGACCGCGCGCTCGAGACGCTGGACGACGCGGCCGAGTTCGCCCGCGATCGCGGCTTCCTCACGCTGATGCCTTCCTCCGCTCTCCCGAGCCTGTTCGCGGCCTGTCACGAGGAGCCCTACGCCCCGAACAAGGGCGGCTTCGGCCAGTGGCCGAAGACGAAGTACTGGTGGGGCGTCGCGCTGGCCGCGGAGCGCGGGATCCTTTCGACAAGGCTGCATCGGGGCAAGGGGCTCTTCCTGACCGAGGAGACGGCGGCCCTCGCAGATCCGCTCTGCCGCAAGGCGCTCGCGGCCGGCGAAGGGGGCGAGCACGGTGAGGACGCCAGGCGGCTCGTCGAGCTGCTGGAGGCCGGCGGGCCGGCGATGCTCGACGACGTCAAAACGGAGCTGGGGCTGGACGCGAAGACCCTGCGCGGCGTGCGGGGCCGCCTCGAACGAGTCGGCGCGATCATCGCGCGCGAGGTGCGCGTCCCGGCCGGAGACGGTCATCGCCACGTCAGCCAGCTTCATCGCTGGGATCAGATCGTGGCGCCGTCCGCGGGCGGGCTCGCAGACCTGTTTGTCGCGGCCGTTCGAGCCGCGGTCCTCGCGCCCGAACGCGAGGCGGTGCGCTGGTTCTCGTGGCCCGTTCCAAAGGAGATCGTCGACGAGCTGGTGGAGCAGGGGCGGCTGACGCGGCCGGAACCGGGATGGCTGGCGGCCTGACGATCCGGGAGTTCGAACTGGACGACGCCGAGCGCGTGGCCGGCTTCATCCGGACTGTGGCGCCTTTCCATGTGGAGCCGGCGGCATCGCTTCGACATCGATACACCTCAGAGCCCGAGCGATCCCGGCGCCGGTCGTGGCTCGCCCTCGACGGCGACGAGCTCGTGGGATTCGCGACCGGCCATTATCAGTGGTACGGCGGCGAGACCGGAAAAGGGCGCATCTCGGTCGACGTCGCGAAGGCCCAGCGGCGTCGCGGAATCGGCACAGCGCTCTGGAATGAGGCGGTCCGGCACCTGAGCGACGCGACGAAGCTGACGGTCGAGATCGACGACGATCCGGACGGGCTGTGTTTCGTCCAGAAACGGGGTTTCACGCAGTACGGCGCCGAGGTGATGTCAGGCCTCGATCCCCGCGCGTTCCAGGCCGAGCCGAAGCCGCACGAAGGGTTTCGGGTCGTCGGCCTCGGCGAGGTACGAGACCGCGCGAACGAGCTGTACGAGCTCTACGGCGCCGCCGGAGGCCTGGACCCCGGCGATCCGGCAAATCACGTCACCTTCGACGAGTGGCGCAGGTTCATCCTCGACAACCCGATCCTCGACGACGAGACAAGTGTCGTTGTCGTGGGCGCGGACGATCGCATCGTGTCGCTGTCGTGGTTGCTTGTCGACGCGGACATGGGGCGCGCGGAGAACGAGTGGACTGCGACGCTCCCGGACCTGCGCGGCCGAGGGCTCGCCCGGCTGGCCAAGGTTGCGTCGATCCGTCTCGCCTCGGAGCGTGGGATCATGGAGATCCTCACCGGCAACGACCCCGACAACCTGCCGATGCGCGAGCTTAACCGGCGCCTCGGCTACCGGGAGTTGTTCACCCGGCGCGATATGGAAAAGGCCGTCGGGCCAGCGCCGGCAGCACCTGCGACGTGACCCAGACCGGCGTCGCGACGTAGCGAACCGAGTAGCGAAAACTGCCGTCGCGGCGACGAAGCCGCAGCAGGTAGCGGAAGGCGGCGGTTCCCGGCCGCACTTTTGCCGCGAGGAACGCCTGAATCACCCACGCTGTGGACTGGGCATCGGATCCGCGGCCGGGGGTGAGCTCGAAACCGCCGTCCCGGTTCTGCAGGCGGCGCAGGTAGCCGAGCGCGCGGCGGATCGGCCGGCCGCCAACGCCCGCCGAGCGAAGTGCCTGGACCGCGGCGGCGGTGTCGTTCGAATCGGGCGCCGTGCCGCGGAACCACGACCAGCCGCCCGAGCGAGTCTGCCGCCGAAGCAGATAGCGGATCGACCCGGCCGGGACCCGTTCGCCGGCCTGGCGTAGCGCGAGGACGCCCCAGATTGTCGAGTTGACCGTGCTCCCGATCTCGCCGTCGGCGCGCTGCAGCCGGCGCAACCGCACGACGAGCCGATCTGGATTGCCGCCCGCGACCTGCTTCGCCATGATCGCGAGCTCGAGCGCGGTCGCGGTGCGGAGCTCTTTCTCGTGGGCGTCGAGGTAGTCCGTCTTCGCAGTGGCGCCGGCTGCGCGCAGGCCGAGGATCGCCCAGGCGGTGAGCTGCGGCGTCGGGTTGCCGCCGGGCTCGGCGAAGCCACCGCTCGGCATCCGGCGACTCTCGACGTAGTTGACCGCCGCCGCGATCACCGGCGTCGCGCCGATCACGCCCAGACCACCTCCGTCCGCAGGCGCCGCCCGTACCGCTCGAGCAGGCGCCGGAGCTCCGGCCCTGCAACGAGCGCGATCGCCACGTTCCCGACCGCGTGGGACAGGTCGAACCAGAAGCCGCGGCCGAGCTGGACGGTCAGCGCAGCCCAGGTGTGCGGGAAGAAGCTCCACCATTCCCAGAGGTCCATGAAGCAGCTGAAGGCGAAGCCGAGCACGAAGCAGAGTGCGGCAAAGGCCACCCGCCTGCGGAGCAGCGGCGCGGCGAGCCCGCCAACGACGCCGCAGCAGGCCCAAGCGAGCATCTGCCACGGCGTCCACGGGCCCTGTCCGAGGAAGAAGTTCGAAACGAGCGCGGCAGTGGCCCCGACCGCAGCTCCGGAGCGCGCACCGAGCGCGGCCCCCGACGCGACGGTCATCACCGTGACGGGCTGAACCCCCGGAATCGCCGCGAACAGGACCCGTCCCGCGGCGGCGGCCGCACCCAGGGTCGCGACGAGGACGATCTCCTTGCTCGACTCGGGCCCGGCCTCGAACCAGGCGGCACCCGCGAGCACCAACGCACCCGCGACGAGGAGCAACGAGAGCGCGGAGTCGCCGGGCGAGGTCGCCGCCCAGGCGGCCGCAGCGAAGGCCCCGGCCGCGGCAATGAGCGCGACCAGCCTAGGCAAGGACGACCTCCCGCTCCCGCGCGAGCGAGACGACCCGGTCCGCCACCTCGCCCGCGAAGACGAGATCGTGCGTGACGACCAGCGTCGCGCGCGTCGGCGCCTGCGACCGCAAGAGCTCCGCGAGCTCGTCCTTGCGCTCGGGATCGACGCCCCGGGTCGGCTCGTCGAGCACAAGCAGATCCGGCTCCGCGACCAGCACGGCCGCCAGTGCCAACCGCTCCCGCTCCCCGCTTGAAAGATCGCGCGGATGCCGGTGCTCCAGCCCGGCCAACCCCATTAGCTTGAGCGCCGCCCGGGCCCGTCCAAGGTCCCCGTTGACGGCCAGCGCAACCTCCTCGTCCAGTCGGTCGCGCACGAGGTACCGGCCTGGATCCTGCGAGAGGTAGCAAGCCCGGCCATGGCGCTCGATCCGTCCTCCCTGCGGATCGAGCAGCCCGGTCGCGAGCTTCGCGAGCGTCGTCTTGCCCGAGCCGTTCGGCCCGACGAGCGCGACGACTTCGCCGCGATGCAGCGCGAGATCGATCCCTTCGAGCACCGGCTCCTCGTACGCGTAGGACACCCGGTCGAGCCGACAGATGGGCTCGCCTTGCGGCGCCTCGCCGCTCGGCAGCACGGCCTCCCGCGGCAGGAAGCCCGGGTCGACGGCCTCGAGGCGCCCGGTGCGCAAAAACAGGACGCGGTCGCAATAGTCGAGCACGCGATCCGGCCGCTGCTCGGAGATCACGACGGCGATGCCGAGGCCGCGGACGAGCTCGAGCAGAGCCTGGGCGCCGTCCGGATCCAGCTGCGAGGTCGGTTCGTCGAGAAGCAGGAGCCGCGGCTGGAGCGCGAGCGTCGAGGCGAGACAGACGCGCTGAAGCTCCCCCGCGGACAGTTCCGCGGTCCGCCGTTCGGCGAGATGCTCGGCTCCTACGGCCGCCAGCGCGTCGAGGGCCCGGTCCGCGATCAGCCGCGGCGGCGTCCCAAGGTTCTCGAGCCCGAACGAGACCTCGGCCGCCGCTCTCGTGAAGACGACCTGGTCCTCCGGGTCCTGGAACAGCGTCGCCACGAAGCCGGCGAGGTCGGACGGCCGCGAACGCCGGGTGTCGAGGCCCGCCACCTCGACGCGGCCGGAGAAGCGCCCACCGTGGAAGTGCGGGACGAGGCCGGCGAGCGCGCGGAGAAGCGTCGACTTCCCCCCGCCTGACGGCCCGAGCAAGGCGACGATCTCGCCGGGCTCGAGCTCGAGCGAGACATCGTCGAGCGCCGGGTGTCCGCCGGGGTAGGCGTAGCTCAGATGCTCGACGCTGGCTAGAGCCACAAGACCCCCACGACGACGAGGCCGGCCGCGGCGACGAGCGCCAACCGCTCGCGCGTTCCCCAGCGCGGCCGCACCCGGGTCGCACCGGGGCGGCCGAAGCCTCTCGCCTCCATCGCCTCGGCCAAGTTGAGCCCCCGCTCGAGCGACTGCGCGAGCAGCGGCGAGAGCAGCCGCGCGCGACCGCGGGCGCCGGTCAGCTCCACCCCTCGGCCTCGCAGGGCCTCGACGAACCCTTTTGCGTCCCGCTCCAACGTCGGCACGAGCCGCGTCGCGAGCGCGACGGCAAGAGCCGAGCGCCTGGCGAAGCGAGCCGACTGGACGAGCCGGTCGTGGTCGAGCAGCAGCGCATACGCGGCGAAAGCCAGCGTGACCGCAGCCAGCCGCAGCCCCTGGAACAGGCCGTTGCCGAGCTCCTCCGTCGTCACGTTCAACTGCCCGACGACCGGAATCGTCGGCCCGCTCCAAAGCACGTTCGAGCCGATCACTTCGACAAAGGGCGTCAGGAGGACGACAGCGAACGCAGAGCCGAGCGCGCCGACCAGGTACGGCCACGGCCGCGGCGCGCGCAGGCAGACGGCGAGCAGGCACGCGGCGATTGCTGCGATCGAGATCGTGCGATCGGCGAGCAGCGCAGCGGCGGCGGCGGCCGCCAGCAGCGCCGCAGCGGGCGCAGGGCTCAAGGGGTCACCTCGTAGCGGTACTGGAACGGAAACGGCCGTCGAAGCAGCAACCGCCAGTCACCGACGAAACGAAAGCGGATCGGATCGCCGGGGCGATCGCCTCCCTCCGCGTCGAGCCTCGTCGGCGTTCCGGCCTCGATCTCCAACACGTTGGGTTCCTCGCCGGGCCGGGCGCCGATCAGCTTGCCGAGCCGCCGCTTGGCCTGGGGGTCGGTCGAGACGACGACCGCCGCCCGCCTCTTGCCCCCGAAGCCGTGCAGGAACGGCTCAGGAAAGGCGCCGACGACGATGGGCGCGCGCATCTCGTTCTCCCACGAGCGGTAGTCCCACCACTCGACGTCGCCCGGATGCAGGCGGTACTCGGCAGCGCTGCGGTCCCCCTCGTAGCCGTTTACGAAGTAGAACCAGTCGCGCCGTTTCGTAAGCGAGCCCTCGATCCCGTTGATCGCCTGGACGTAGCGGCCGCCGTAGCTGAGCTCGACCTTCGCCTTCTTCCGCAGAGCCTCCATCGCGGTCAGCCCGGCCGGCACTGTCGTGGTGAGCAGCACCTGCGCGCCTCTGTCACGCGTGACCCAGAGACGCGCAGTGCCATGCGTCGAGGTCCCGCCGCAGCCGGCGAGAACCAGCGTGACGGCCGCGACGCAGCCAAGCCTCACCGCAGCGCGTTCGAGCGAACCGCTCCGGCCAGCGTTGCGCGGACCGGACCGCGGTGGCGGCCGACGCAGCTTGCGCCGCGCCGGGTGCGCACGCTACGGCCGTCGACGCGAAGGACGGCCCCGGCGGCAGCGGTGCTCTTGCCGGCGTCGTCCTGCGCGAGCACGCGGTAGCAGTTCCTCGCCGCGCGCCGGAGGAGCAGCGTCTTCGGCCCACCGGTCGCGCCGAATGTCGCCCAGTACCAGAGGACGGTGTCGCCGTCCTTGACCCTGAAGTCTTTGGCGCCGACCGGCGGCAGGACGCCGTTCACCTTGAACACCCAGCCGCTCGAGCCGGACGCCTCATAGCGCCCGATCTGGTCGACGTAGGCCCCGAACGACGCCTGCGTGACGTGGTAGTAGAACTCGCCCGCCAGACTGGCGGACTCGAGCGCGTCCAGCGCGTTTGCCTGGACTGACAACGAGGGCTGGGCCGCCCCGAAGATGGTCTGGCCCTTGCCTTCGACCCGCACGTGCACCTGCGCCGCCAGCGCCGAGGGCACGAGGAAAGCCGCCGCGAGAACGGCGAGAACGAAGAAACGTCGAAACACGACTCCTCCTTCCGCGAGGGGATCGGTGTCGGCGGGCGGCAGGTCTTCTGACTCGGGGCTCCCTCTTCCGCCGCCTTCCCGGCCCGCGGGCCAGTGGCGTCTCGGCGGGAGAGCTTCTCCCCTTACAGCGGCGGGACCGTCCCGGACTCGCACCGGGTTCCCTTACCGCTCGCCTATTGCGAGGCCGAGACTAGCATGGCCCGCCGTGACCTCCTCGCGGCTCGTGACGACATGGCTGCCGCTCGTCGTCTGGGCGGCGGTGATCTTCACGTTCTCGTCCATCCCCGGTCTCGCGACCGACCTCGGCATCTGGGACACCGTGCTGCGGAAGTGCGCGCACGTGACCGAATACGCGATCCTCGGCGCGCTGCTGCTTCGCGCCGTGGGCCGCGAGCTTCCAGCGTTCGCGCTCGGCGTCGGCTACGCGATCACGGACGAGATCCACCAGCACTTCGTGCGCGGCCGGCACGGCGCGCCGCTCGACGTCGCCATCGACGCAGCCGGCTTGCTGCTCGGGATGTTCATTCTCCAGGCCGTTCGCCGCGGCAGGCCCGCGTAAAATCGAGGCGTGGCAGAGGGCAAGCAACTCGACGACCGGCAGCTCGACGCGCTGCTCGAGCGGCTCGATGCGTTGATCGCGGAAGTGCGAACGCTCAACCGCCGGCTCGATCACGCAGAAGGGTTCGCACGCCTCTCGCACGATCTCCGGAACCTGAACGAGTCGCTGCAAGCGGTCGCCTATGCGGCGCTCGGGCAGCAGCCCCAAGTGCGGCGGCGCCGCAGGGCGGGCTAGCTGGCCAGCTTGTAGATCGTGCCGTTGAGCGAGACCGCGTAGAGCTCGCCGGCCACATCCTGGCCGAACGAGGACAGACCGTCGACGTTGAGCGGCTCGCGGCGGACGCTCGCCCGGCCGCGCGACATGCGCAGGCTCCAGATCGTGCCCGTGCAGTAGTCGCCGTAGAAGTACCGGCCGATCGCCGATCGGACCGACCGGCCGCGGTAGACGTAACCGCCCGTGACCGAGCAGCCGCGGCTGTGGCCGTAGACGGCGACCGGCCTGACCACCTGCCCTCGTCCCTGCAGCCGGCGGCTCGAGTTGTAGAGCGCCCTGCCCTCGTAGACCGACCAGCCGTAGTTCGCGACCCGGGCGAGCCCGGCGCGGCTGCGGAAGTCGATCTCCTCCCAGGCGTTCTGGCCGACGTCGGCAATGTAGAGGTTCCCGTTCCCGCGGTCGAACGAGAACCGCCACGGGTTCCGCAGCCCGTAGGCGGCGATCTGCCAGCGCGCGCCGCTACGGTTGACGTTCAGCCGCAGCAGCTTGCCGAGCTTTGACCTGAGGTTCTGGGCTCGGTTCTCGGGGTCGCCGCCCGAGCCGCCGTCGCCGAGGCCGAGGTAGAGGAGCCCGTCGGGGCCGAAGGTCAGCTCGCCGCCGTTGTGATTCTCGTAGGGCTGGTTGACGAACAGGAGCTGGCGGCGTGAGGACGGGGTGGCGACCGAGCCGTTCGAGCGATACGCGACAACGCGGGTGTCCCCGCTGCGGTCGGTGTAGTGGACGAAGAACCGGTGGTTGCGCGCGTAGTTCGGGTGGAAGGCGAGCGCGAACAGGCCCTGCTCGCTGCCGCCGCAGCCGACACGGCCGCGAATGTCGAGGAACGGCTGCGCGAGCCTCCGTCCGTTGGCGAAGACGCGAATGGTTCCGCACTTCTCGACCACGTACACGCGGCCGGGTTCGCTCCGCGTCGCGGTGAGGTAGACGGGTTCGGCCAGTCCGCGGGCGAAAACGGTCAGCCGGAGGGCAGAGCGCTCCGGCCCGCCGCTCGCGCACGAGACGGCGACGGTCGCGAAGACGACGGCAGCAGCGAGAACGGTCTTCATGACCCCTTCCTACACCGAGTTCAGCGCCCCGGTTTCAGCGCTTGAGGAGAACTTTACGGAGTTCGTCTTCCTTGCCCGGCTGGAGGATCGCGAGCAGCTGGTCGCCCGGCTCCACCTTCGTCGCCCCGACTGCGATCTCCGAGCGGCCGTTCCGCATGATCGAGATCAGGCGCGAGCCCTCCGGCAGCCGGAGCTTCTCGACCGTCTTGCCCGCGGCCGGGTCGTCCGGCCCGATCTGCACCTCGACGATCTCGAGGTTCTCCTTGCGCAGCTCGAGCAGGTGGATCAGGTCGTGCTCGGGAACCTCGTGCTCGATCAGGCCGATGATCTGCGCCGTCGACGAGACGGTCGGCGAGATCCCGAGCAGGTCGAAGTGAACCTCGTTCCGCAGGTCGTTCACTCGCGCGATCACCTTCTTCGCGTCGTACTTCTCGCGCGCGAGCTGGCAGATGACGATGTTGTCCTCGTCATCGCCCGTCACCGCCGCGACGATGTCGGGCGGCCGCGCGATTCCGGCCCGTTCGAGCACGTGGATCTCCGTGGCGTCCCCGTGCTGCACCTGGTGCTCGAATTCCCCCTCCAGCTGCTCGAAGCGGTCGCGGCGCTGCTCCACGAGCGTCACCTCGTGGCCTTCCTGAATCAACGTCCGGGCCAGGTTGGCCCCGACCTTTCCTCCGCCTGCGATGAGGATGTACATCTAGGCCTGAGCCGGCTCCCGCGGACGGACTTCGCAGGCGCGCACGGCCTCGAGCAGCGCCTCGATGGCGGTCGAGGTCGGGCAGATCGTCCGCAGCCCGCGCTCCCGGTAGAACTTCGCCCGCGCGGGGTCGAGGATGCGTACGACGACGCACTGGTTGTCGAAGCGCTTCTCCGCCACCTGCCCGATCACGATGTTCGTGTTGTCCCCGTCGGTCGCGACGACGACGGCATCGGCGTCTTCGATTCCCGCGGAGCGCAGAACGCCCACATCCATGCCGTGGCCGAGGATGAAACCGCCGCGCCAGTCCTCGCCGAGGCGGGTGAGCGCCTCCTCCTTCTCGTCGACGGCGGTGACGTCCCAACCCTCGGCGTCGAGCTGTTTCGCGATGTTCGATCCGACGCGGCCGCAGCCAACCACTAGTGCCTTCATTGTTTGACTGTAGCGCAGGAAATCGGGGTCAAGTAGCGGCCAGCTCCTCTTCCAGCACGCCCTGCGGATAGGCGATCACCATCACCTCGCAGGATGCCTTTCTAAGCACGTAATCGACGGTCGGGCTGAAGAAGCGCGACTGCCTGCGCCAGCGGGGGTGCGAGCCGAGCACGATTAGGTCTGCGTCCGTTTCCCGCGCTTTGTCGACGATCGCATCGCCGATCGAGCGGGCCCGCACGATGTCGGTCTCGATCGCGATACCGTGATCCGCGGCGACCAACTGGGCCTCGGCGAGCGACGCCGTCGCCCGTTCATCCTCCTCGGGCGATTCCTCCTCGAGCGCCCGCTCGAGCGGGACGCGGATCACGTGGATTACGCGGACTTCGCCCTGCTTCTCCTCGGCGAGCTTGATCGCGGTGCCGAGCACCTCCTCGCCGATCATCCCGATCTTCATCGGGACGAGGATGCGCTCGTAGGCGCCCTCCTCCTCGGGGACGAGGTCCGGGATCGCCGGCTCTGCCCGTAGCAGATGCTCGCCTCGATAGTGGCGGACCGCAACGAAGATCAGCGCGCCGGCGAACAGCCAGATCGGGCCGACGATCCGTGCGGCATCGTGTGTGAACATCGTGACGACCCAGATCGCGAATGTCAGCGGCGCGCCGACCAGCGCGGCGACGGGCAGCTCGTGACCTCGGAACCGCATCGTCCCCGGCGCACGAAATGGCCGCTCGAGGTCGGGCTCTGTCATCCGCAGCCGGATGACGGCGATCTGCGCCGCCGTGAACGTGAGCAGGACGCCGAAGCTGTAGAGCCCGGCGAGCGAGCGTACCGGCCGGCCTGCGATCACCGAGCCGATCAGGAACGCCGACGCGATCGCGGCGACGCTGACGATCGTGATCGGCGCGATCAGCGTCCGCCGGTTCAGGCGGGCGAACGCGTGCGGAAGCATCTCGTGCTTGCCGAGCGCGTACGCGAGCCGCCCCGCTCCCGACATCGAGGTCGCGATCGCGGCGAGCAGCACGAGAGCGCCGGAGACGCCGATGAAGACCCGGAGCGCATCGACGACCCCGCCTGGAAGATGGCCCTTGAAGGCGATCGCGATCCCGACCAGCGGGGCGCGGATCCAGTCGGTGCCGAGCGCGGTCGTCCCGTTCTCGGCCGGGTAGGCCATCAAGCCGACGATCGCCATCGCGACGGAGACGGCAACGGCCGCGCCGATCCCGCCGAACAGGCTGCGCGGCAGGGTCCGCCCCGGCTCCCGCGTCTCCGCGGCGAGGTTGGCCACCGTCTCGAGGCCCGTGAAGGCGAGCATCGCGAGCGGCAGCGCGAAGGCGAGGTCGTGCCACTTCGGCGCGGTTCCCGGGTCGACTCCCTTCGTCAGCCCGTCGAACGAGAAGTACATGAGACCCAGGACGACGAGCAGGGTGCCGGCCACGATCGAGATCAGGGCCAGGACCACGGCGAGCCGGTACATCGCCGGCCTCCGCACGAGGCGGACGAGCGCCACGAAGCCGATCACGCAGACAGCGACCACGACGTCCCAAGGGCCGTGCGTGATTCCCGTCCACCTGACCGCCTGGCCGAAGTAGTGCGGCACGAAGAGCGCCGCGAGCCCGATCACAATCAGGTAGTCGAGGAAGAGCGCCCAGCCGGTGAGGAACCCGAGCGGGTCGTTGTACGCGCGCCGAACGAGTGTCGCGGCGCCACCGGCCTCGGGAATGGCGGCCGTGCCCTCCGCGTAGGAGAGCGCGACGACGAGGAAGAGCAGCCCGACCGCGAGCACGACCCACGGCGTGAGGCCGAGCGCGTACAGCGCGATCACACCGAGCGCGAAGTAGATGGAGGACGCGATCTCGCCGAAGGCGACGGACGCGATCGAACGCTCGTCCAGAACGCGTGCGAGACCCGGAAGCTTGCGGGCCATTACCGGGAAAGGTACAGCCGCGCCAAGCCGGCGACGACGAGGATCGCGCCGAGCAGAAGGCCCAGTCCGCCGCCGATCCCGGCCTCGATCGTCCGCACGATCACGGCGATCCCGAGCGCGATGATCACGAACGCGACGACGCGGCTGACGCGCCGGTTCACGCGGCTTTCTTGCGGCCGGCAGCGATCAGCACTCGGGAGGGACTCGCCTTGAGCACGTAGTCGACCGTCTTCCCGAACAGCTCGGTGGCGCGCCGCCGCGCCCCGAGGACGACGAGCTCGGCATTACGGCTACGCGCCTGCTCGACGATGGCCGGCCCGGCGCGCCGCGCGCGGACGAGGCGCGTCACGGCCCGCACGCCGTAGGCCTCCACGACCGCCTGGGCATCGTCGAGCAGCGCGTTGGCCTCGTATTCCTCGTCTTCGAGCGGCGCGTCCAGCGTCAGCTCGAGCGGAACCTCGATCACGTGCACACAGGCGATCGTCGCGCCGCGCTCGGAGGCCAGCCGAGCAGCCGCAACGAGCGCCTCTTCGGTCTCGGCCGAGCGAACGACCGGAACCACGATCGTCCGGTACTCCACCTCGAGCGCGGAGACAAGAACGATCGCCGGCGCGCGGTGCGTCTCCATGAGCGGCAGCCTGACGACCCGCCGCCGGTATATCGCGTAGATTACGAACCCGGCCGCGAGCCAGCTCAACCCGGCGTAGCGCGTCGGAGCGTCCTGGACGACGACCACGAGCCACGCGATCGCCGTGCCCAATCCGCCCAGTAACGCGAACAGGGGCAGATCGATCCCTTTGACCCGCATGCTCGGCCAGGCGCGGTACTCGAGCTCCTCCCCACGAGCGCGCACGCGAAGCGCCGTCACGGCGGCGTGCGCGATCGTGAACGAGAGCATCGCGCCGAACGCGTACATCCGGCCGAGGAAGTCGACCTGGCCCGAGAGCACGAACAGGATCGGGATGCCGCCGGCGAAGACGAGCAGCGCGAGCCACGGCGTCGCGAGCTTCGGGTGCAGCCGGCGGAAGACCTCTGGCAGCTGCCGGTAGGTCGACATCGAGTACGTGATCCGCGACGCGCCGATCACGCCCGCATTGGTGGCGATGAACAGGATGGTCGCAGCGAGCAGCCCGACGTAGATCTCGGCGCCTCGGAGCACAGCGCCGTGCAGGTCGAGGTTCTTCACCAGCCCGAGGACGGGGTCGTTCTCGTAGCCGCCCTGATCGGGGGGCAGGCCGAGCCGCGTCACCCAGTCGCCGTCCGCTTGCTGGTAGACCGGCAGCGCCGAGAGCGCGATCAGCGGAAGCGTGAAGTAAATCGCGAAGACCGCGATCTCGACCCAGGCGATCGCGCGCGGAATGCTGCGTACGGGATCGCGCGCCTCCTCGGCCAGGTTTGAGACGGTCTCGATCCCTGTGTAGGCGATCATCGCGACCGGGATCGCGAGCGCGAAGTTCCTCCAGGTCGGCGCGATGCCCCAGTGGACGTTGTCGACCAGCGTCGACGGACTGAAGATGAGGATGAAGCCGATCAGGACGAGCAGGAGTTGCGTCGCGAAGTCGATGACGGCGAGGAAGATGTTCAGCCCCGCCGCCTCCTTGATCCCCACGATGTTCAGCAGGACGAGCAGGACGACGACGATCGCCCCGCCGATGATGTCCCAGGGGTTCTCGCGGAGCGGCCCCCAGAAGATCGAGAGGTAGTGCGGCACGAAGAACGCCGAGATGGCGATCGTGATGATGTAGTTGAGCATCTGCGCCCACGCGGCCCCGAACGAGACGAGTTCGTTGAAGGCGTGGCGCGCGAAGCTGGAGGAGCCGCCGGCCTCCGGATAGCGGACGGTCCCTTCCGCATAGGTCGCCGCGGTCAGCGCGAAGATCACCCCGCTGATCACGAAGACGACGGGGGTCAGACCGAGCGCGATCCCGGCCGTGACCCCGAGCGCGTAGTAGATCGACGAGCCGACATTGCCGTACGCGGTGGCGAAGAGTGCGGGCGCGCCGAGAACGCGCTCCAGCCGATGCTCGCGCCTCCGTCGCCGCGGCATCTGCGGGACTCTAGGGCGTTGCGCGGCTGGTTAGGAAGGCTTGGGTCCTAGCCGTGAATCGAGGCGATCAGCGGAATGATCAGGATCGCGACGATGTTCGCGATCTTGATCATCGGGTTGATCGCGGGCCCGGCGGTGTCCTTGTAGGGATCTCCGACCGTGTCTCCGGTGACCGCGGCCGCGTGTGCCTCCGAACCCTTGCCGCCGTAGGCGCCGTCCTCG
>JBKPHH010000029.1:0-34690 GCA_046729795.1 Actinomycetota bacterium
GTCTCGCAGCAGAACAACGCCGCCGCCAGCTCACAGGCGGGCAATGCGAACACGACGACGCAGGCCGCGGGGCAGGAACAGGTCTTGACCCCGACGGCCCGACCGACGGCCGTGACGACGCCCAGTGCGCTGGCACCGCAGGGCAGAAAGGGCGTGACGAAGACGGTCACGCAGGGCGCCGAAAGGCCGCGAGTAACACGGCCGGTGACCAAAGGAGCGACAAAGACCGTCGTTCGAGGCGTGGGCGCTCCCGCGCGGGCCGCGCCGTCCACGCGGGCGGGAGGCCAAGGAGTGACGACCGCCCAGCCGGCCCAGCCCACCGGCCAAGTCACGCAGGCACCGCGAACCGTTACGCGTGCCCGCCCGGGTGCGGTCACGAGGCGGGCCGTCACGACTCCCTCGGCGCGGCAGGTGACGAGGCCGACAGCATCGACAGCTCGAGGGCCGTCGGCGGTCACCGGCTGCCCCGCTGTCGGGACTCAAGCGATCGGCCAAGCTGCCACGAACGGCCAACTGGCGAACTCGGCTGGGATCGCATTCGCGGATGCCGTCAACGCCTTCATCCCGGTTGCAGTGCTCAGCCCCGGCTCCGGAGGCCCGACGGCACAGCAGAATGACGTCTCGTCGAGCTCGCGCGGGCAGAACGAGAACGGCACGACGCAGGCGGCAGGGCAGCAGCAGACGGGTGCCGGGGCGTCATGCGTCGCCGGCGCGCAGACGGTCGGCCAGTCAGCAGGGAACCGCCAGGTCGCCAACTCGGCGGCCGCAGTCATCCAGACGGGAGCTGACAACACGAGTGCTCCGGCGCGGGTGCTGAGCCCGGGCTCGGAGGGCGCCGTCTCGCAGCAGAACAACGTCTCCGCGAACTCGACTGCTGAGAACGTGAACGAGACGATTCAGGCGGCCGGGCAGACGCAGGTGGGGGGCGGCGCAGGCGCCATTCAATCGATCGGCCAGTCGGCGGCAAGCTCTCAGACTGCCGACTCGGTCGCGATTGCTGCGCAGCTCGGTCGGGCCGGCGTCGCGAACATCTCCGCGCCTGTGCGGGTGCTCAGCGACCTCACGCTTCAGGCCAACGATGTCGCGGCCTCGAGTGCGTCTGGGAACGCGAACTCACTTATTCAGGCCGCCGGCCAGACACAAGGGGGCTGATGCAGATTCGCGAATAGGCACCGGAGGAGCCGAACCGAGCCGTGTGGCAAGGGCGGCTCCTCCGGGTTCCGATGGCGATGAGGATTAACACGAATACGAGTCGAGGAAGGGGCTCAGCGGGCCTTGTGAAGCGGGGTCGTCGCGTGACCGCACTGCTTTTTTGCAGCGTCGTCGTGGGCGTCGGCGTACCAGAGGCATGGGCCGGCGATCCGTTGCGTCCGGACCCGAGTGGCTCGGGCGGCACGATTCTGCGCCCGGATCCGGCCCCGATCGGAGCGCGCACACGGACCACGACGCAGGCAGCGAGCGCGTTCCCGAACGCAGCGGCGCCCGCCTCACCCGGGCGAGCCGCAACCGGGTCTGGATCCTCACAACCTCAGAAAGGCAATTCTGCCGGGGCCGCTCGGCATCGATCCTCCGTCACTCGACCACGTGCGGGACCAAGGACGGACGCGAGCGCACGAAGGATCAGTCCGGCCTTGCTGTCGATCGCCCTCGACTGGCTTCGTCCGTCCGTCGCCCCTGGCACGCGTGCCGCTCCTTCCCTCGCTCCGTCGACTCCGAGGAGATTCCCGCTCGTTGCCGCGGCTCTTGCGCTCATCGCCGTGGTCCTCGCGAGCGCCGCCTTGGTCGCGTTGGCAACCCGAACCCGAACATCTCTCCGAGCCAGGACCTAGGACTGTGGGATCTTCACTTCGCACGTCGGGAAGGTTTCTCTTGTTCAGCGGCCTAGCGGCGCTCGCGCTCGCGCTCGCGCCGGGCGCTGCACCGCGGATCCGGACGGCGGCGGACCT
The DNA here is from genome assembly GCA_046729795.1 of Actinomycetota bacterium. Classification (GTDB taxonomy): domain Bacteria; phylum Actinomycetota; class Thermoleophilia; order Gaiellales; family Gaiellaceae; genus JBKPFU01. The sequence continues at coordinate 1,947 of JBKPHH010000029.1, forward strand.
GATTACCTACTCGTGCACCCCGGCGCCGGCCAATTGCACGGGCTGGTACACGACAAACGTGACGATCAGGTGGACGGTCGATCCCACCGCGATCGAGACCGAGGGGTGCAGGTGGGACACGGTCACGACGGATACGCCGGGGAAGCTCGAGCCATGCGCCGCGAAGAACGTCGACGGCGTTTGGACGCGAGTCGAGCTCACGATCAAAGTCGACAAGACAGCGCCCGCGGTCACCGGCGGGACGCCTGATCGCCCGCCGGACGCGAACGGCTGGTACAACCATCCGCTCTCGGTCGCGTTCCAAGGCGCCGATCCCACCTCAGGCGTCGCCGCATGCACCATCGCCTCGTACCAAGGCCCCGACAGCGGAGCTGCAGCCGTTGATGGTGCCTGCCGTGACAACGCTGGAAACACGAGTCCGCCACGGCAGTACGTCTTCAAGTACGACACGACTCATCCCACGTTGAGCACCTCGGCCGTTAGCTCGAACCGCGTTGTCCTCGTGCGCTGGAGAGTGTCGCCTGACACTCGACAGGTTGCGATCGATCGCGCCCTCGCGAACGCGGCCGGAAGACAGGCTCGGCGCGTCTATCACGGGGCCGGAACGAGGTTCCGGGATGAGAAGGTGCGAAACGGCGTCACATACGTCTACATAATCCGGGCGATCGACCACGCCGGCCTCGTCAGCTCGGCAAAGTTGCGGGCAGTACCGACTCCGCTGTTCGCTCCGCGACGAGGCGCGCGCGTCGCGCAGCCGCCGCTTCTGCACTGGACTTCGGTCCGTAGAGCCACCTACTACAACGTCCAGCTCCGGCGGAACGGGCGGAAGATCCTCAGCACGTGGCCGCGGCGTCCCCTCCTGCAGCTGCGCTGGAGTTGGACGTTCCAGGGGCGGCGTTATCGGCTCTCGCCTGGGCGTTACCGTTGGTACGTGTGGCCCGGCTTCGGCGATCCGGCCGCCGTCGCATACGGATCGCTGCTCGGTCAAAACGAATTCATCGTGAGGACCTGATCGAGGACGCGGGCGGGGATCGTGCGGTTCCAGCGTTTGTTATGTGCGCTCTGTCTGGTTCTCCTCGTCGCGCTCACGCTTGCGCCGCCCGCGACCAGCTCGAAGGCCGGGACCGCGGCACTCCAGGTCGCACTCCGCGCGCGAGGGCTCTATCGGGCCACGATCGACGGCATCCGCGGCCCGGCCACGATCAGCGCACTCGTGACCTTTCAGCGGCGATCTGGCCTCGTTGCGGACGGAGTGGTCGGTCCGCGCACGCGGCGGGCGTTCGGTCCCTACGGGCGGCACCTACTCGGTAGTCGACTGCTGGCGCAGGGTACGTTCGGATGGGACGTGGCCGCGCTTCAGTTCCGGCTTGCATGGGCGGGCTTCCCCTCGGGATTTTTCGACGGCCGATTCCGTGCGCATCTCGACCGCGCGTTGCGCGCGTTCCAGCGTTTTGCCGGCCTTGCCTCCGATGGCATCGCCGGCCCAGCCGTGCTCGCGGCGCTTCGGCGGCCGCCGCCTCGGTCGCCGGTTGCGCTCGCGTGGCCGCTGCAAGCGCCTGTGGGCGATCGATTCGGCCCCCGGGGCAATCGCTTCCATGCGGGAATCGACCTGGTGGTGTCTGCCGGCACGCCGTTCGCGGCGGCTGCCACCGGCCGCGTCATCTACAGCGGTCGAGCTTCCACCTTCGGCATTCTGATCGCGATCGACCACGGTGCAGGGGTCGAGACCTTTTCCGCGCACCTCGCGAGGACGTTCGTCCGCGTTGGTCAGTCGGTGAGGCTCGGTCAGGTCGTGGGAGAGGTCGGTTCGAGCGGAGAATCAACGGGCCCGCACCTTCATTTCGAAGTGCATGTGCGCGGCGCCGCGATCGACCCGCTCAGCGCGCTTTAGGGAAGTTTCACCTGCGCGAGCCGAGGGCCACTCAGCTCTGGTGCCACGCGGTGATCAGCAGAAGAACTGCGAGTGCGGCGAGGATGAGCAGGATCGCAAGATTCCCCAGCAGCAAGGCAGTGCGCGCCCTCGATCTGCTGGAGCCACGCCCGTTCTGGGCAGCTGGAACGCCGGGGTGCGTCTCGTCGGTTACCTCGCTCGATTGCTGAACCCGGGTGGCGGAGTGATTCCTCCAGCCAACGGAGCTTGCGAGGGCTGTGGTGATGAACTGATTGAGGCTGACACCCTCGGTGTCAGCCGCGTGCGCCAGCTCGGCATGCAGGGATTGCGGCATACGGAGAAGCAGACGGCCGCTGTGTCCGCTCAGGACGCGTGGCTCCGGCACGTCCTCACCTTTCTCGAGCGTCTCGCTGATCCAGGCCTCCATCGCGCGACGGAGTTGGCGCGTCGCCTTCTCCGGTGTATCACCCTGCGCTTCGCAGCCTGGAAGCTCTTCGACATAGGCAAGCCAGCCGCCACCGCGTTCTTGTGCCCTGAGTGCGATCTGGTAGGGCAGGTTCACATACTCCTTTGCCGATCTCCCCTCGGTCGGGTTCGCTTGCCCGCCGGGCGTCTCGGAAAGGCTGACCTTCGCGTCGTGGGCCGAACTGCCGGCGGTCGGCGCCGCTTGGCCCCTGTGCCTCGTCATGGATGCCATGGTAACGCCGCGCAAGGACGCGACTCGCGAGCCCGCTCTGGGGCGCCGGGCTTTCGTGAGGCGCGACGGAGTTTTCAATCGAGGCGGACAGGGCACTAGCGGGCCGTGCGACGACCGAGCCTCCTCTTCATCGTCTACGTCGTTGTGGGTGTGATCGTTGCGGCCGCCTACGACTACTTCGACAAGCTGGACACCGCCGGCCGAGTCTTGACCCTGCTCGCCGCGATCCTGATGTGGCCGATCCTGCTCTTCGGCTTCGACATCCGGATCCACAAATAGGGGCTTTTCGGTAGCTACACTGCCTCGCCGTGGCCGGCGAGCGAGTCAAGCTCCAGGTATCAGACCGCGAATCGCGAGGCTCTCGCGATTCGCGCCGCCTGCGTAATCAGGGGCTGATTCCGGGCGTCCTTTACGGACGCGGCAAGGACCCGCAGCCGTTCTGCGTGGAGGAGCGTGTGCTCCGAAAGGCGCTGACCGGCGATCACGGCCTGCACGCGATCCTCGACGTCGCGTTCGACGGTCGCGCGGTGCCCTCGGTGCTGAAGGAGTACCAGGTCGACCCCGTCCGCGGCCAAGTGATCCACGTCGACCTGCAGGAAGTCCGGCTCGACCAGCCGATTCAGGCGCAGGTCGTCGTCGAGCTCGTCGGCGATCCCGAGGGCGTCAAGGAGGGCGGCGTGCTCTCCCAGGTCACGCGCGAGATCAACGGCGAGGCGCTGCCGCTCGAGATTCCCGAGCGCCTGGAGCTCGACGTCAGCGACATGGAGATGGGCGACACGAAGCGTCTGGCCGACCTGATTGCGCCCGAGGGCGTGACGCTCCTCGACGATCCGGAGGAGACCGTGCTGGCGACCGTGACGATGCCGACGCGGATCGTCGAGCCCGAGCCCGAAGAGGTCGAGGAGGAGCTCGAAGAGGGCGAGCTGCCCGAGGGCGAGGTGCCGGAGGGCGAGGAGGCTCCCGAGGGCGCGGCCGAAGGGGAGGCCGGGGCCCAGGCGCCCGGCGAAGAGCAGCAGGCTCCAGAGGAGTAGATGCGCTTCTTTCGTCGGGGCGAACGGGCCTCGACGCTCGACCTGCTCATCGTCGGGCTCGGCAACCCGGGCCGCGAGCACGAAGGGAATCGCCACAACGTCGGCCGGATGGTCGTCGACGAGGTGGCGCGCAGGCACGGCGGGTCGTGGCGGTCGAAATTCCGTGGGCAGCTCGCCGAGGTACGGCTCGACGGGCGCAAGGTGGCGCTGCTCAAGCCGGAGACGTACATGAATCTGTCCGGGGAGTCGGTGAAGGCAGCGGCCAGATTCTTCAAGGTCGATCCCGACGCGGTCCTCGTCGTGCACGACGAGATCGACTTCGAGCCGGGGCGGCTGCAGGCGCGTTTGGGCGGAGGCCTGGCGGGCCACAACGGGCTGCGGTCGATAGCGCAGCATCTGCGCACCCCTGAGTTCCTGCGGCTGCGGGTGGGAGTCGGCCGGCCCGGCCGCGGCGACCGGCGCGAACCTGCCGACTACGTGCTCTCCGACTTCGAGCCCGAGGAGGACGTCGACGCAGTGGTCTCGCGCGGCGCCGACGCGGTGGAGACCGTGCTGCACGAGGGCCTCGAGCCCGCGCAACAGCGCTTCAACTAGGTACGGAGTCGGCGCGCTTTGGTCTCAGGCCTGTGACGGCTGCTCCCGTACCCTCGAATTAACCCCGGGGAGGGCGGGGGTTGGGGATGGGGCGGCGGCTACCATGACCCTTGCGGAACCGCGGGTTCCGTCTTTCGTCATGGACCGGCCCGTACTGCACACACTGCTGCCCGAGCTGCTCGAGGACGAGCGTCTCGAGCGCTTCTCCACTTCGCTGCGCGACCGAGAATCTCGAGCGCGCGTCTCCGAGCCCGCGCTGCCGTTCGTCCTCGCCGCGCTCCACGAGCGTCTGCAGCGCGGCCTCGTCGTCCTTCTGCCCGAAGACGCCGACGCGCGGGATGCCGAGGAGGCCGCGCGCTGGTTCCTCGGCGACGACCGCGTCGCTCTGCTCCCCAGCCGCGGCGTCCGCTGGGGCTCAGGCCTCGAGCCGCCGCCGCACCTCGTCGGCGAGCGGGCACGCGCCCTGGACGTCCTCGAGCAAGGCGGGCTCGTCTGTGCGTCGGCCGCCGCGCTCGCCGAGCCGCTGCCGCCCCGCGAAGCCCGCCCGGAACCGCTTCGCCTCTCCCCGGGTGACGAGAGAGGAATCGACACGATTGCGGAGGCGCTGGCCCTCGCCGGCTACGAGCGGGTCGAGCGGGTGGACGAACGCGGTCAGTTCGCGGTCCGCGGCGGTCTCGTGGACGTCTTCCCGACGACCGGTCGCGAGCCGCTTCGAATCGAATGGTTCGGTGACGAGCTGGAATCGATGCGCGCGTTCTCGCCCTTCACCCAGCGGACGCTGCACCCGGTCGAGCGCGCGACCGTCTATCCGGCCGTCGAGCGCCGCGCGGAGTTCGTCGAGCCGACCCTGCCCGACGACGACGCAACGCCGCCGTCACCCCCGGGCGACCTCGTCCACCCGCTCGACCGGCCGCCGGACCTCGTCTGGCAGCCCGACGGGGTGCGGCGGGTCTGGGAGGAGGAAGGGCTCGAGCCGGTGCCGCTCGACGGAGCGATCGAGCTCGATCCGCTGCCGCAAAACCAGCCGGTCGCCTTCGAAGCCCAGCGCCCGGCTCTAGCCGCGCGCGGCCTCGCCGAGGCCGAGAACGAGCTCGGCGCGCTCGTCCGCGCCGGCCACCGCGTCGTCGTCACGTTCGCCCACCGAGGGGAGGCGCTGCGCACCAAAGGGCTGCTCCGGCGGCTCGATGCCCGCCTGCTCGACCCGGGAGAGCCTCTGCCGCGGGAAGCCGAGCTTCTCTTCGCCGTCTCTCCCGCCCGCCGTGGTTTCGTCTGGCGCGACCTCGGGCTCGTCCTCCTGCCGGACACGCAGGTCTTCCGCAAGCGGCCCCCGCGGGCGGACGCGCGACTCGGCCGGGCGCTCCAAAGCTTCGCCGACCTGCGGACGGGCGACTATGTCGTCCACGAGGATCACGGCGTCGGCTCGCTGATTGCCTTCGAGACGAAAGAGGTCGCGGGGGTTACGCGGGACTACCTCCTGCTGGCGTTCCGCGGCGACGACCGCCTCTACGTGCCGCATGAGCAGATCGGCAAAGTCTCGCGTTACATCGGCGCGGACGGCAAGTCGCCGACGCTCTCGAAGCTCGGCGGCCGGGCCTGGCAGAACCTCAAGGCCCGCGCGCGCGCAGGTGTTCGCGAGCTGGCGGGCGAACTCCTGGCGCTGTACGCCCGGCGGCAGCAGGCGAGCGGGTTCGCCCAGGACGTCGATCACGAGTGGCTCGAGCGCCTCGAAGCCAGCTTCCCGTATCGCGAGACGCCCGACCAGCAGATCGTGATCGAGGCCGTCAAGGAGGACCTCGAGGCGCCGAGGCCGATGGACCGGCTCGTCTGCGGCGACGTCGGCTTCGGCAAGACCGAGGTCGGGGTCCGGGCGGCCTTCGCCACGGCACTGAACGGCAAGCAGACGCTGATGCTCGTCCCGACGACCGTGCTCGCCCAGCAGCACTGGAACACGTTCAGGGAGCGCTACCGCGACTTCCCCGTCCGCGTCGAGATGGTGTCGCGGTTCCGCAAGCCCGCGGACGTCAAGCGCATCCTCGCCGAGTTCGCGGAGGGCAAGGTCGACGTGCTGATCGGGACGCACCGCGTGCTCTCCCGCGACGTGATCCCGAAGGAGCTCGGGCTCGTGATCGTCGACGAGGAGCAGCGCTTCGGCGTCGCGCAGAAGGAGCTTCTGCGCCAGCTTCGCCTCGAAGTCGACGTGCTCTCGCTGAGCGCGACGCCGATTCCGCGGACGCTGCACATGTCGCTCGCGGGCCTGCGTGACATCTCGGTGATCGAGACGCCGCCCGAGGGCCGCCGGCCGATCCGCACCTACGTGGGCGAGTACGACGAGGAGCTGATCAAGACCTCGCTGGAACGTGAGCAGGAGCGCGGCGGCCAGGCGTTCTACCTACACAACCGGGTGGAGACGATCGACGAGGCCGCGGAGCGGCTGCGGCAGCTCGCGCCCGGCCTTCGTTTCATCGTCGCTCACGGCCAGATGCGCGAGCGCGAGCTCGAGCAACGCATGCTCTCGTTCCTCCGGGGCGATGCCGACGTGCTCGTCTCGACGACGATCATCGAGTCGGGCCTCGACATCCCGCAGGCGAACACGCTGATCGTCGAGCGCGCGGACGCGCTCGGGCTCGCCCAGCTGTACCAGATCCGCGGGCGGGTGGGCCGATCCGACCTGCTTGCCCACGCGTATCTCTTCTATCCGGACATGCAGGAGCTCACCCCCGAGGCCCGAGCCCGCCTCGCGACCCTCGCCGACCACACCGAGCTCGGCGCCGGTTTCGCAATCGCGATGCGGGACCTGGAGATCCGAGGCGCAGGCGAGCTGCTCGGGGCGGAGCAATCCGGCCACGTCGCCGCCGTTGGCTTCGAGCTGTACGTCGAGCTGCTCGGCGAAGCGGTGGCGGAGCTCTCTGGCCAGCGGCGCGCTGTTGCGCGGCCGGTCCGGGTCGACGCGCGGGTGGACGCGTATGTGCCCGCCGCCTACATCGGGTCGGAGGCGCTCAAGATCGACCTTCACCGCCGGATCGCGCTCGCCGAATCGGAGGACGAGCTGCGCGAGCTTCGCGCCGGGACCGAGGACCGGTACGGCGAGCTTCCCGAGCCGGTCGAGAATCTGTTCTCGATCCAGGAGGCCAAGCTGAAGCTTGCGCGCCTCGGGGCGGACTACCTCGTCTTTCGGGGCGGCCGCGCGACCGTCGGGCCCGTGCAGCTGGGCTCCGGCGAGCTTCGTGCTCTGCGCAGCGAGATCGACACGGCCGTTTACACCACAGCCCGGCAGGAGGTCTCGCTTCGGGACGGAAATTTTGGCGGAGCACTCCGGCTCGTCGATGCTATGCTCGAAGCGCGTCAGGCAGCGTGAAATTGCTGCGGGCGCTCTTTTCATGAAGCGATTGACCCTCATGACAATGCTCGTGGCCGCCGCCGTGGTGCTGGCCGGCTGCGGTGGCGACGGGGGGCCGAATTCAGTCCCGAACGACGCCGTCGCGGTCGTCGGCGACCGCACGATCGACAAGAGCGAGTTCGACGCGATCGTCGCGCAGGCTAAGCGCACGTACGAGAAGCAGAAGCGGCCGTTCCCGAGCCCGGGCTCGCCGCAGTTCTCGCAGCTGCGCGGACAGATCATGGCGTTCCTGGTCGAGCGCGCCGAGTACGAGGACAAGGCGGAGGACCTCGGGATCGAGGTCACCAACGACGATGTCGACAAGCGCCTCGAGCAGCTCAAGAAGCAGTACTTCGTCAATCCGCCCGGCCAGAAGGCGGCGACGAAGGAAGAGATCGAGAAGCGCTACCGGCAGCAGCTCGCCTCACAGGGGCTGACCGAAAAGGAAGTTCGTGAGGGGCTACGCGCCCAGCTGATCCGGGAAGAGGTCTTCAAGAAGGTCACGAAGGACGTCAAGGCCTCCGACGACGACGTCAAGGAGTACTACGACAAGCACAAGTCGCAGTACGAGCAGCCGGCACAGCCCGAGAGCCGCGACGTCCGTCACATCCTCGTCAAGACGCGCGCGCAGGCGATGCGCATCTACAACCAGCTGAAGGCGCATCCCGCGAGGTTCGGGCAGCTCGCGCAGAAGTTCTCGATCGACACGCAGACGAAGCCGCTCGGGGGCAGGCTCCCCGGCGGCGCGTTCAGGGGCCGGACGGTCAAGCCGTTCGACCGGGTGGCCTTCTCGCTCAAGGTGAAGCAGATCTCGCAACCGGTGAAGACGCAGTTCGGCTGGCACATCATTCAGGCGCTCGGGCCGATCCGCCCGCCGCAGAAGGCGAAGGCGACCCCGTTCGACCAGGTCAAGGACGCGATTCGCCAGCAGCTCATCCAGCAGAAGAAGCAGACAGAGATGGATGACTGGTGGAAGAAGTCGAAGAAGGACCTCGAGAAGAAGATCAAGTACCGGGCCGGCTACGCGCCACCTTCGACCTCGACCACCTCGACAACGAACGGCTAGTGCCCTCACGCCTCTGGGCGGCGCCCGCGCTCGCCACTGGCTCCGCCCTGGCCACACGGTCGCCTGACGCCGCTGGCGACAGGATGCTGCGCCGTCGACTCTTGTCCAGTGGCGTCCGCCTTGGTTACGGTCCTGCGCGCCGCCGGCTTGCCTCCTAGCAAGCGACGCCCCAGAGACGTGAGCAGCCTCACAGAAGCCCTTCAGGACCTACAGACCCTGACCGAAAGGCTGCGGCGCGACTGCCCCTGGGACCGTGAGCAGACGGCGCGCACGATCGTCCCGCACACGGTCGAGGAGGCCTACGAGGTGGCCGACGCGGCGTTCGCAAACGACCGCGAAAAGCTCGTCGACGAGCTGGGAGACCTGCTCTTCCAGGTCTATTTCCTCGCCTTGCTGCTGGCCGAGCAGGGCGAAGGCGATCTCGAGCAGGTCGCCCGCGGGATCCACGCCAAGCTCGTCGCGCGCCATCCCCACGTGTTCGGCGAGGCGGAGGCACGGACCGCCGGGCGCGTGCGCGAGAACTGGGAGCGGATCAAGCGAGAGCAGGAGGGGCGTGAAGGGATCTTCCACCACGTCCCAGAGAACGTTCCCGCTCTGCTGCATGCACGGAAGGTGCAGCGCCGCGCGGCCGCGATCGGGTTCGAGTATCCCGACACGAGGGGCGCCCTCGCCGATCTCGAAGACGAGCTCGGCGAGCTGAAGGAGGCGCTCGAGGCCGCAGGCGGCGAGCCCGCGCCGGAAGTCGAGCCCGACCCGCACGTCGTCGAGGAGGTCGGAGACGTGCTGTTCGCGGCGGTCAACGTCGCGCGGCGGCTGAACGTCGATCCGGAGCTGGCGCTGCGCTGGATGGGCGACCGGTTCGTCGCCCGCGTCGAGCGGGCGTCAGAGCTCGCCGCCGAGGAGGGCGCCGACTTCACCACGCTGCCGCTGGTCGAGCAGGACCGCTACTTCGACCGGGCAAAGGAAGCGTTCAGATGAGCAAGATCTCGCGGGTCCGGGGCCGCCAGATCTTCGACTCGCGCGGCAATCCGTCCGTCGAGGTCGGCATCGAGCTGGAGTCGGGCACGTCGGGTCGCGCGGCGGTTCCCTCAGGGGCCTCGACGGGGAAGTTCGAGGCCATCGAGCTGCGGGACGGCGGCGAGGCCTACCTCGGCAAGGGTGTGAGCCAGGCGGTTGGGAACGTCAACGGGGAGATCGCAGATGCGGTCCTCGGTATGGACGTCCGCGACCAGCACGGCGTCGACGAGGCGCTCATCGGCCTGGACGGCACGCCGAACAAATCGCGGCTGGGGGCCAACGCGATTCTCGGGGTCTCGCTCGCGGCGGCGAAGGCCGCCGCGGCGGACGCCGGCCTGCCGCTCTTCCGCCACCTCGGTGGCGCGGAGGCGAACGTTCTGCCGGTGCCGATGATGAACGTGATCAACGGCGGGCTGCACGCGGAGAACTCGATCGACCTGCAGGAGTTCATGGTCGTCCCGGCCGGAGCGGAGACGTTCTCGGAGGCGATGCGGATCGGCACCGAGGTCTTTCACACGCTGAAGGCGCTCCTGCACGAGCGCGGGCTCGCGACCGGGGTCGGCGACGAGGGTGGCTTCGCGCCGGACCTCGAGTCGAGCGAGCAGGCGATCGAGGTCGTGCTGGAGGCGGCCGAGCGCGCAGGTCACCGCGACCGCGTGGCGATCGCGCTCGATCCGGCAGCGACCGAGGTCTGGCGCGACGGCGCCTACCGGTTCGAGGGGCGGCAGGCATCCCCGGCCGAGATGGTCGAGTTCTGGCGCGACCTGATCGACCGCTACCCGATCGTCTCGATCGAGGACCCGTTGGCAGAGGACGAGTGGAGCTCCTGGGCGGACCTGACCGGAGCGCTCGGCGAGCGGGTGCAGCTTGTCGGCGACGATCTGTTCGTCACCAACCCCGAGCGGCTACGGCGCGGCATCGACGAGCAGGTCGGCAACGCGATCCTGATCAAGGTGAACCAGATCGGCACGCTCTCGGAGACGCTGGCGACGATCGAGCTCGCCCGCACGAGCGGCTACGGCATCGTCATCTCGCACCGATCGGGCGAGACCGAGGACACGACGATCGCCGATCTCGCGGTCGCGACCGGGGGCGGGCAGATCAAGACCGGCGCGCCCTCGCGCACCGACCGCGTGGCCAAGTACAACCAGCTCCTGCGCATCGAGGAGGAGCTCGGTACCGCCGCCGTGTATCCCGGCTGGGAATCCTTCCCGCGCTATCGCCGGTAACAACGGAGGGACTTCGGCTTGCGGGCCGAAGTGCCGAAGCTAGGCTGGAGACAATGGCCACGAGCATCCCTCGCAGGACGAAGATCGTGGCGACGATCGGCCCCGCGTCGGCGTCCCCGGAGATGGTCCCGGCGCTCGCCGAGGCGGGAATGGACGCCGCGCGTCTCAACCTGTCCCACGGCAGCCACGACGAGCACGCCGCGCGCGCGCAGCTGGTCAGGGACGCCGAGCGAGAGCTCAATCACCCGATCGCGCTGATCGCAGACCTGCAGGGGCCGAAGCTCCGCGTCGGCGACCTGCCCGAGCCGATCGATCTCATCGGCGGCGGAGAGATCCTCGTGGTCGGTGGAGACGCCGCGCAGAACGGCGAGCTGCCCGTCAGCCCGCCGGTGATCGGCGAGGTCCTGCAGCCGGGGCACGAGGTCCTCATCGACGACGGGCTCGTGCGGCTGCGCGTCGAGAGCGTGGAGGCCGGCAGGGCCAGCTGCGCCGTCGTCGTGGGCGGGAGGGTCAGCTCGCACAAGGGCGTGAACCTGCCGGGAGTCCCGGTGCCGATCCCGTCGCTGACCCGCAAGGACATGGACGATCTCGAGTTCGCGCTCGAGCTCGACGTCGATTTCGTCGCGCTCTCGTTCGTCCGCTCGGCCGCAGACGTCCGCGACCTGAAAGAGCTAATCGAGGCCAACGGCTCGCACGCGCACGTGATCGCGAAGATCGAGAAGTCGGAGGCGATCGACGCGCTCGAGGCCGTGGTTCGAGAGGCGGACGCGCTCATGGTCGCGCGCGGCGACCTCGGCGTGGAGATCGGCCCGGCAACCGTGCCGCTGCTCCAGAAGCGGATCATCTCGACCTCGCTCGAGCTCGGGAAGCCCGTGATCACCGCCACCCAGATGCTCGAGTCGATGCTGCACCACCCGGATCCGACCCGCGCAGAGGCCAGTGACGTCGCCAATGCGATCCTGGATGGGACCTCCGCGGTCATGCTCTCCGGGGAGACGGCGGTCGGCGAGTTCCCGATTCAGGCGGTCGCAACGATGGATCAGATCGCCCGGGCTGTCGAGCCGAGCCTCGGCTATCGCCATCAGTTTCCGAGCCCGGAGGAGGAGACGACGGTCGGCCAGGCGATGTCGAACGCCGCCTGCGACCTTGCCGAAGGCCTCGGGGCGACCGCGCTCCTGGTCCCGACCTTCACCGGCCGGACCGCGTCCGCGGTCGCGCGGCTGCGGCCGCGCCGCCCGATCATCGGCCTGACCCACCACGAGTACGCGGTGCGCCAGATGGCGCTGGAGTGGGGTGTGACGCCGGTGTTGATTCCTGAGGCGTCCGATGTCACGGATCTCTGGGACCGCTCGATCGAGGCCGCGCGGGAGGCCGGCCTCGTCGAGGCAGGCGATCGCGTCGTGCTGACCGCCGGCACCGCCGTCAACCTGCCGGGAACCACGAACGTGATCAAGGTCGACACGGCCTAGGAGGGTTTGGTGGAATTCCGCTCGTCGCCGGGGCGCGATGGGCGGCGCCGCCTCGCAACGTTCCAGCGCGTTCCGGAGGCACAGCGTGGTATTTCGCCAAGCCCTCCTGGAGGACCGGCGGGCCTGCCGCCGAACCAAGTCGGCCCGTGGCTTCGAAGCGAAAACGACGACGCGCCCGCGGCGCGATCTTCCTCCGCTGGCTCGCCGTGGCCGCGGTCGGGTTGATGGCGCTCCTCTACTACCGGCCGTTGCGCTCGTACGTCGACACCCGTTCGACGCTGTCGGAACGGGCGGCGGAGGTGCGGTCGCTGCGAGCGAAGAAGGAAGCGCTGGAACGCCGCCTGGAGCAGTCCAAGAGCCCGGCCGCCCTGACGCGGGAGGCTCGCCGGCTTGGCTTGGTGAAGCCGGGCGAGCGCCTGTTCATCGTCAAGGGCATCGAGGCGTGGCGCCGCGCCCGGTCTACGATCGGGCGGGATGGATGACCGTGAAGCCCTCGAGCGACAGCTAGGCCGCAAGCCCCGCGCGTTCCGCCGGGTCGTCGTCCGGTGTCCCTACGGCCGGCCCGCGGTGACCGAGCAAGCAGCGTTCGACGAGAACGGCGATCCGTTCCCGACCACGTTCTGGGTCACCTGCCCGTACCTGGTTGCCGCGATCTCGCGGCTCGAGGCCGCCGGAGGCGTCGAGCGGTGGAGCCGGCTCGCCGCAGAGGATCCGGGGCTCGCGTCGAGCCTCGCGAGCGGGACGGAGGAGCAGCGCCGCCTTCGCCCTGAGCTTCCCGGCGGAATCGGCGGGGCGACGCGCACCGGCAGCCTCAAGTGCCTGCACGCGCACGCGGCGTTCGCGCTCGCCCGCCCGGGCTACGAGCTTGGGGAGCGGATCCTGGCGGAAGTGGAACAACTCTTTCCGGCCGACGGTTGTTGCATGGATTAGCGCGCTACCATCGCGCCGGGTGACCGCGGTCCTCGATCAGACCCGCCGTGAGTGGAAGGAAGGCCATCGCCGCTTCGAGGCAGAAGTGCGGGAGTCGGACCGCGCCGAGGTCCTCCTGACCGAGCTCGACGCGGTGATCGCCGAGCTGCGCCGGCGCGTCGGCCAGCACTTCACGCTGAGCGATCTCGCGTCCGCGTACTCGGACTCCGATCACTGGGCCCGGGAAGCGGTCGCGGCGCACGCCGCCGCGCCCGGGTGGCCGCGGCGGCTCGCGCTGGTCGGCGACGCCGCGTTTCACCTCTACTCGCGCGGCGCCGTCGACTACCAGCCGTGACGATCCACCCGCAGCCGCTTTCGCGTGTGCACGACCGCGCCGCGGAGCGCCGCAGGCGCCTGCGGCGGCGTCTCGCGTTGCTCGCGCTCGTCGCGGTCGTGTTCGCGCTCGGCGTTGCCCTCGGGCAAGCGCTCAACGACAACCCCAAGCCCGGCGGAAGCCGAACCGTCGATCGGACGCTCAGCATCCCGACCGCGCCATAGGCAGGGTCCTGGCTTAGGAATCGGGAGGTTTGGGTAACTTTTCAGTGACGTGCCCCAGCGTGATCGTCCCCCTCATCGCCGGGCTCCGGCCAGCGATCCGGAGTGGCTCACGCTCGGCCAGGCTGCGAAGTACCTCGGCGTCGCGCAGAGCACGATCCGCAAGTGGTCCGACCAGGGCCGCGTGCCGGCCTTCTATACGCCCGGCGGCCACAGGCGCTACCGACGGCGTGACCTCGATGCCTTCCTCGAACGCTCGGGCCCGGGCGGCGCACCGCAGGCCGGTCCGCTCGTTCTGATCGTCGACGACGACGAGCGAAACCGCGAGTACGTCCGCGTCAATCTCGAGATGGAGGGCTACTCGGTTCGCGAGGCCGCGAGCGCCGAAGAGGGTCTGGCCGTGCTCGAGGAGACGCCACCCGACCTGATTCTGCTGGACGTGATGATGCCGCAGGTCGATGGCTGGGAGATGCTGCGCCGGGTGCAGGAGCAGCACGGCGTCGGAACAATCCCGGTGATCATGTTCAGCGGCAAGGTGGACGAGACGGCGATGCGGGAGGCGACCGCTCGCGGCGCCTCGGGCTTCATCGGCAAGCCGTTCGACCCGCAGCAGCTGGTCGATCAGGCCAAGCAGTTGCTCCCGGCCTGAGCGCCGACAGGGAGATCGAGCGATGGGTGGTCGAGCACCGCGTCGGCTGGCTCGACCCGATCTTCATCGGCCTGTCGTGGGCGGGCGCCGAGGGCGCGATCTGGCTCTTGATCGCGGCCGTTGTCGCGTTCCTGCAACGCCGTCCGTTCGTGCTCCTCTACGTCGGGGCCGCCGTGGCGGTGGCGGACCTGGGAAGCCACCTGCTACGGGCCGCGATCGGTCGCGACCGCCCGGCCGACGTCTACCCGAACCCGAAGCCGCTGATCGGCGTGCCGCACGACCCCGCCCTCCCGTCGGGACACGCGTCGGTTGCCTTCGCGAGCGCGACCATCCTCTCGTTCATGCTTCCGCGCTTCGCCGTGCCGTTCTTCGTGCTCGCCGCGATGATCGCCTGGTCGCGCGTCTACGTCGGGGCGCACTACCCGCTGGACGTGCTCGCGGGAGCCGCTTTCGGCGTTCTCGTCGCTATAGCTCTTCGCTGGCTCTTAGGAGCCCTGCAGCGATCACGCCGAGCGAAGCCAGCAGGCTGATCCAGATCCCGATGCCGCGGCTGCTCGCGGGCAGGAACTCCTCCGGAATCGAGATCAACCTGATCAGCACGAAGATGGTCGACAGGGAGCCGAGGGCGATCATGACGAGGCTCTCGGGGACTGCAGGCGGCATCTCGATGCCCATCTCCCTTAAGACGACGATCGCGACCACGGCGAGCCCGATGAAGAAGACGAGCTTCCCGAGCACGCCGGTATGCCAGCCGATCACGCCGATCGTCGGCCCGACCGTGTCGGAACCGGCGTACCAGTCCATGAAGGTCGAGAGGCTCAGGACGAGGCCGGAGACCCAGGCCAGCCGCTCGCCGGCGGCCCACACCGGCGTTCCGGGCCGCAGAAATGCGCGCTCGTCGGGGTCGCGAGGCGCGGGGTCGCGAGGGTAGTCCGGGGTCTCCACGGCGTGAAGTATGGGGGAGTTCGTGCTTAGATGTCCGACGTGTGCGGACGGAGGGGGGCGAGACGAGACACGAACCGACACCGAGTTCCGGCGACGTAGACCCCGATTACGTCCAGTTCTGGGCCACTGGCGAATCGGTGAAAGGGGAGTTCCGCTGTTCCGAGTGCGGCTATGGAGTGGCGATCTGCCGCGAGCTGCCGGTCTGCCCGATGTGCTCGGGCGAGACCTGGGAGCAGGCCGACTGGAGCCCGTTCGCGCGGGCTCTCGAGCTTCGCTAGTTACAGGCCGAAGAGCTTCTGCACCTGGTGCCAGATCGTCACGCTGAGGTAGGCGCTCAGCGCGAGGAGGCAGAGCAGGACGAGCCAGAAGCGCACGTTCGCCCACTTGCGGGCGCGCGTCCGCTGCTGCCGGGCCCGCCGCTTCGCGCGGTGGAAGCGATACCGCTGCGCGACCGCCTGCGGGTCTGAGACGGGCGGATCCTCGGAGGGCGCCTTCTTCGCGGGCTCCGCCATGCCGGGAGTCTAGAACGCATACTTAGCTCGCAAGGGAGACGATGGTCGTCGAGCCGGGCCAACAGCAGTCAAGGGCGAGCAGCGCGATCGACGCGCTTGCGGCCGTTTCGCGGCTGCTTGCCGAGGGCGCGACACGCGACGAGGCTCTGGGCGCCGTGGTCGCTGCGGCCGAGCGGGCAGCTGCGGCCGACGTCGTGGTGGCTCGTACGATCGACTCCGACCGCGGCTGCCTCCGCGCCCGGGCGGTAGCCGCGAGCTCGCCCGCGCTCGCTGCGGAGCTGGAGGGATCCCGGTACGGCGTCGACGAGCTGCCCTCGGCCGAGGTCGAGGAGCTCGACGAGGTCCCGGAGGTGCTTCGTCAGGCGGCCGACCGCATCGGGGCCGATTCCGTGCTGCTGATTCCGCTCGGTGACCGCGCGTGGCCGATCGGCTCGCTCGAGCTGCTGCGCCGCGGCCCTGCGTTCGACCACGAGGAACGCTCGCTGGCGCGGCTGGCCGCAGACCAGATGCGGCTCACACTTCGCGCCGCGTCGGACGTCGACGGCCGCCAGAGCGCGGCCGCGGGACTCGACAATCTGCTCAGGGTGGCCGGCGACGCGCTCGCGGCCGGCTCCGACGCCTCACGTACGGCCGAACAGGTCGCGACCCTGGCCGCGGAAGCCACCGGCGCCAGGTCCTGCCTGCTCTGGCGGGCAGGGCCGGCAGGAAGCCCAAGGGTGGAGGCCGTCTACGGCCTCGAGCTCGGTGAGGATGCCGCCGCAGCGGCGAACATGGCCGCCGAGGCGCTCGCCGGAGTCGAGCGCCTCGTGGTCGAGCCGTTCCCCGGTGGGCTTGCGGCCGCTCTCCAGCTCGGCGAACCGCCGCTCGGCGTCCTGCAGCTGTTTTTCGATTCGTCGCACGCCCTGCGTGACGACGTGCTCGACCGGCTCGCGCGCTTTGGGGCACGCGCCGGACACGCGCTCGGTGCCACCGAGCGAACCCGGGAGCAGTCGGCGGAGCTCGAGCGCACACGCGCGCTGCTCACGGTTGTCGGACAGGCGATCGCGCAGCTCTCGCTCGCGCACACGCTCGAGACGTCGATCGGCCGCCTGGCCGAGCTGCTGGCGATCGACCGTCTGGCCGTCTACCTCCTGGAGCCGGAGGAGGAGCGTCTCATGGCGGCGGCAGGGCGCGGGCTCGCGGGCCCGCACACTCGCATCGCCGAGCGGCTGCTCGAGCTGGCGCTCGGGCCCTTCCGCGGCCGCGGGCTGGTGGTCATCTCGGACTCTGTCGAAGATCGAGCGCTGGCCCCCGTCCGGGACGCCGTCTCGGAGACCGGGATCGAGGCGGCGATCGCGGCGCCGCTCGTCGTCCACGAGGACCTGGTCGGGCTCGTGGCCGCGTATCCGGAGCGCGGTCGAATCCTCTCCGCGGATGAGGAGGCGCTCGTGACGGCGCTCGCCGCCCAGCTCGCGGTCGCGGTGCAGAACGCCCGTCTGCACGAGGAGACCAAGCGCCTCGGCACCGAGCGGGAGCGCGCCCTCAGTGCGGAGCGGCAGGCGGCGAAGCGGCTGCGGGCCCTGTTCGAGATCTCCCGCTCGTTTGCGCAGAGCCTCGACCTCCAAGAGACGCTCGACGCGGTGGTGGCGACCGTCGTCGAGCTGCTCGAGGTCGACGTCGCCGTGATCCGAATGCTCGACGAGCGCGGGGACACGCTGATCTGCCAGGCGATCTCAGTCGCCGACGAGCGGCTCGCGGAGCCCGTGGAGCCCCTGCTGGCTCAGCCGCAGCCGCTCGAGAAGCTGCCCGGCCGCCGTCTGTTCAAGATGGGCCGCCCGCTCCTGCTCGACGCGGAGACGGCGCGGCGGCTCGGCGGCGCCTACGGCCTGCTGACGCCGTTCCTGGAGAAGGGATCGTCCGCCGCGATCATTCCGGTCTCGACTCAGGCGGAGATGCTGGGAACGCTCAGCGTCTTTTCCCTCGATCCTGCTCGCCCTCTCGACGAGGAGACGATCGCAACCGCGCTGTCGATCGCGGGCCACTCGGCGCTGGCGCTCGACAACGCCCGACTCTACCAGCAGCAGAAGCGCCTGCTCGACACGATGCAGCGCTCGCTGCTGCCTCGAGCCCGTCCCGACGTCCCCGGGCTCGAGGTGGGAGACGTCTACGAATCGTCCGCACGGGTGGACGTGGGCGGCGACGTCTACGACTACCTGACCCTCGATGACGGGCGGCTGGCGGTGGTGCTGGGCGACGTCACGGGTCACGGCATCGACGCCGCGGCCGACATGGCGATGGCGAAGTTCGTCTTCCGCTCGCTCGCCCGCGAGCATCCCGAGCCGAGTGATTTCCTCGCGGCCGCCAACGAGGTCGTCGTCGACGAGGTCGGCCTGTCGAAGTTCATCACGATGCTCTACCTCACCGTCGATCCCGAGCAGGGCGAGCTCGCGTGCACATCGGCGGGGCATCCGGCTCCGCGCATCGTCGGCGCAGACGGAAAGGTGCAGAAGCTGCCGGCCCAGGGAATCGCGCTGGGAATCGACTCCGGACAGGAGTATGAAGAGGTGCACGCCCGCCTCGAGCCCGGAGCGTCGGTCGTTCTGTACACGGACGGACTGGTCGAGGTGCGGCTCGACGGCGAGCTCTACGGCGAGCGCAGGCTCGATGCCGTGCTGGCCGCGAACGCGACGCTTCCGGCCGCGGAGCTTGCCGAAGCGATCGTCGAGAGCTGCCGAGCCTTCGGCGGCGGCGATCTCGACGACGACTGCGCCGTCGTCGTGATCAAGAAGCTTGCTTGAGCTGCGGCGGCGCGACGGCCGCTTGCTTCGGATCGGACATCGCGGAGCGGCCGCACTCGCACCCGACAACACGCTCGAGTCGCTACGGAAGGCGCTCGACTTCGGCGTCGACCTCGTCGAGTTCGACGTCCTCGACGCGTCCGGAGGACGGCTCGTCCTCGCGCATGACCGCGGCGCCCTGACCGAGGACGCCGTCTCACTCGAAGACGCGCTCGCATTCTTCCGCGACGAGGCGCCTTCCGTCGGCGTGCATCTCGATCTGAAGTGCCCGGGGCATGAGGCTTCGATCGTGGATGCGCTTCGCGCCGCCGGGCTGGTCGAACGGACGGTCGTCAGCTCGTTTCTCGGGCGAAGCCTGCGCGCCGTGGGAGCGCTCGAACCCGGAATCCGGCTCGGGCTGACCTACCCCGAGGACCGCTTCGGGCTCCGCCGCCTTGGTCCGTTTGCCGCCGGCGGTGTCGCCGCGATGCGCCGGGCGCTTCCGCATCGGATCGGCCGCATGCTCGAAGCCTGCGGCGCGACCGCGGCGATGCTGCACTTCGGGGTGGCCTCGAAAGCGGCAGTCGAGCGCTGCCATGACCGAGGCGCCGCAGTGCTCGTGTGGACGGTTGACGACCCGGAGCGCCTCCGCCGGCTCGACCGGATGGGGGTCGACGGCGTGATCACGAACGATCCGCGCATTTTCCAGGGCTAAACTTCCCAACGATGAGACGGGGGGTTGCAACGTCTGCGGGCGTCTTGGGGACCGCTCTGGCGGGACTTCTCGCCGCGGCCGTGCTCGCCGGACCGGGCGCCGGCGCCGGTGCGGCGACCACCACCGGCGGCGCGCCGACGATCCCGCCCGGGGTCAGCATCGCGGGCGTCTCCGTGGCCTACATGACGTACACGGAGGCCTACGACGCCGTCGACCGCTGGTTCTCCCGTCCGCTCGCGCTCGTCGTCGCGCGCCACCGCCTCGCGCCTCCGCCGGCCGAGGTCGGCGGCTCCGCGGACATCAACGCGGCCGTGTCGGACGCGCTGCTCGCCCAGCCCGGCGCGAAGATCGCGCTGCCGGTGCGGATCAACCGCTCGCGCACGCGCACGTACGTGGCGACGATCGCGAAGCGCTTCGACCGCAAGCCGGTCGACGCCCAGCTCTATCTCCGCCGACTGCGACCCGTGCTGACGAAGGAGACGCCGGGCCGCAAGCTCGATCGGCCGCTGGCCGTGCGCACGCTCGTCGCCGCAATCATGACCCACCAGCGTGGGCCGTTCCGCCTGCGTCAGCGCGCAGTCGCGCCGAAGGTGACGCAGCTGAACTACGGGCCCGTCATTGTGATCCGGCGCGGCTCGAACCGGCTCTACTACTACTCCGGCATGCGGCTCGGCCGGGTCTTCGGCGTGGCGACCGGACAGAGCAGCTACCCGACGCCGCTCGGGAAGTTCTCGGTGGTCGTCAAGTGGCGGAATCCCTGGTGGTACCCGCCGTCGTCGCCGTGGGCGCGGGGCCAGCATCCGATCCCTCCCGGGCCGGGCAACCCGCTCGGCACGCGCTGGATGGGGCTGAGCGCTCCCGGCGTCGGCATCCACGGCACGCCCGACTCGGCGTCCATCGGCTATTCGGCCTCGCACGGCTGCATCCGGATGCGGATTCCGGAGGCCGAGTGGCTGTTCACCCGCGTACGGATCGGGACCCCGGTCTTCATCGTCTCGGCGTGAGGGCTTCACGAGTCAAGCTCGCGGCGCAGGCAGCGGCCGTTGCGCTGGTTGGAGGCTTGCTCGCGTTGCTGATCTGGAAGGTCTCGCACCAGCCCGGCAAGGGCGCGGCCGGCGAGCTGGCCGCGGGGAAGCAGCCCCGCGCCCCCGCGTTCGACCTGCCGCGCCTCGACGGCCGCGGCAACCTCAACCTCGCGAGCCTGAAGGGCAAACCGGTCGTGATCAACTTCTGGGGCACCTGGTGCGACCCGTGCAGGCGCGAGGCGCCGGTGCTCGCCGACGCGCACCGTGAGTGGGCGCCGAAGGGCGTGACGTTCCTCGGTGTGGACGTGCAGGACTTCGCCGGGGACGCGCGGCGCTTCGTCCGCAAGTACGAGCTCGACTACGTCCACGTCCGCGACAAGACGGCGAACGTCGCCGCCCGCTATGGCACGTTCCAGTTTCCGGAGACCTATTTCGTCGACCGCTCGGGGCGGATCGTCGAGCGCATCCCCGGCGAGCTCGACAAGGGACAGCTGGAGGACGCCATTCGCGGCGTCGCAGCCTCGTGAAGCGCTTCCTGCTCGTCGCGGCCGGTGTGCTTGCCCTCGCGGGCCCCGCGGCTGCGAGCGAACAGCATCCGACGCTCGCCGAGCTCGAGAACGAGATCATGTGCCCGGTCTGCGACACCACCCTCGCGCAGTCGGATTCGCCTCTGGCCCAGCGGATGAAGCAGCACATTCGCGCCTGGATCGCGGCCGGGAACACGAAGAGCGAGATCAAGGACAAGCTGGTCGCCGACTTCGGGCCGGCGATCCTGGCCGCGCCTCCGAAGAAGGGTTTCGACCTGCTCGCATGGGTGCTCCCGCTCGTCGGCATCCTGGCGGGCGCGGCGCTGGTCGGCTACCTCGCTTGGCGCTGGAGCCGTCGCCGTGAGCGCCAGACGGTGCCGATCGTCGGCTCGCGCAACGGCCGACCGCTCGAGCCGGAGCTCGAGCGCCGGGTCGACGAAGAGCTCGCCCGATTCGAATGACGATGAGCCATGAGCGCGGCGATCACGGATCGTCGCGCGCTGCGCTTGTATCGACGTCACTCTCGGAGCCGTAGGCTGTTGGAGCGCATACCGATCGCGTTTCTCGCCGGGCTCGTCTCGGTCGTCACGCCCTGCGTGCTGCCGCTCGTGCCCGGTTACCTCTCGGCGGTCTCGGCGGTCGAGCCCGGCAGGCTCGGCGAGCGCGGTGTCGCCCGGCGCGTGACGGTCGCGAGCCTCCCGTTCTTCGCCGGCTTCACGGTCGTCTTCGTCCTGCTCGGGGCCGCCGCCGCCGCGATCGGCGGCGTCGTGAACCCACGCACGCAGACGGCGATCGCGGGCTTCGTGCTGGTCGTGCTCGGGCTGACCTTCATGGGGCTGCTGCCGTGGCCTGAGCGACTGGTCGCGCCGGGGCTGGTCGAGAACGCGCGGCAGCGCGGTTCCAACGTCCTGCTCGGAGCCGCGTTCGCGACCTGCGCGGCGCCGTGCATCGGCACCGTTCTCGCCTCGATCCTCGTGCTCGCGAGCGACGCCGGGACCGTGGCGAAGGGCTCGGTGCTCCTGTTCTCGTACTCGCTCGGGATCGCCTTCGCGTTCCTCCTGGCCGGCATTGCCTTCACGAAGGCGATGGGCGCGTTCCGCTGGCTCCGCGACCACTACACGGTCATCCGCATCGTGAGCGGCGCGATTCTCGTTGCGCTCGGGCTGCTGCTCTTCTTCGACCGGGATTGGTGGCTGCGCGTGCTGCTGAACCGTGTGCTCGACGCAGTCGGCCTGGGCGATTTCTAGATCTCGAGCGGAGGAAGCTCGAGCGAGCAGCCGGCCACGCGCTCGCGCGCGCGCTCGACCTGTCCCAGGACGCCGGCCACGTCGACTCCGCGGTGTGCGGGCGCGAATGCGCGCAGCCGCCGCATCGCCTTCTCGAGCTGGCGCTCGCAGCCCACGCGGTTCCCGCGGCCGGCCTGATACCAGGCGACCGTGACGTGGACGAGCCCCTGGAAGAAATCCTTCTCGTCGGGCTCGCTCGCGCGCCAGGCGTCCTCCAGCTCCTCGTGGGCCGCGAAGAACTCGCGCGTTCGCATGAGCTGCAGGCCGGCCTCGAGCTGGGACTCGATGCTCACGATGTGCTTGTGGCGGAAGGCACGCGTGGTACATTCGCCCGGCTGTGGCGACGATTCTGCTGGTTGGAGTCGACGTCTTCTTCCGGGGGAAGCTCGACGGTCTGCTCGCGGGTCATCACGTGGTCACGGCAGACAGTGTCGATCCGCCCGATGTGGTCATTGCCGACATCGCGCGGGTCGACCCGGACGAGGTCGCGGACGCCTATCCCGACGTGCCTCTGATCGGCTTCACGAACCACACGGACACCGAGGGCCTGCGCCGCGCACACGCCGCGGGCTTCGACCAGGTGCTGGTCAAGGCGGCGCTCGACGAACGTGCTTCCAAGCTCGTCGAAGAGCTGACAGCCTCGAAGTGACGCCTCAGTACACTGGACCGTCGTGACATACATCATCGCCGAGCCCTGCATCGACATCAAAGACCTCTCCTGCGTCGACGTCTGCCCCGTGGACTGCATCCACGAGTTCGAGCGGATCCTGATCATCGACCCCGAGGAGTGCATCGACTGCGGGGCCTGCGAGCCGGAATGCCCTGTCGAGGCGATCTTCCCCGAGGACGCGCTGCCGGATAAGTGGGAGCCGTTCGTGAAGATCAACTACGCCTACGGCGACGGCGCCGACGTGATCAACAAGCTCGTCGACGAGTACGCCACCGAGCACGATGTGCAGAACCCGCCGCTCGAGACCTGACGCATAAGACTCGCGCGTTCGGGTAGGCGAAAAACGTCAATCCGCAAGGGGGTTCTGTTCATGCCGCAGGATGCGTGGAGCAACAAGCGAGAACGTCAGTACGAGCACATCAAGGAGGGCGCCAAGAAGCAGGGCGCCTCGACGAAACGTGCCAAGGAGATCGCGGCGAGGACCGTGAACAAGGAGCGCGCCCGGACGGGTGAGGCGAAGTCGTCGTCCAGGACGTCGAGACGGGACATCTCCTCGGGCCGCCGCGGCGGTCTGCGTTCCGGCACGAACCGGCCCAAGGGCCGCACGAAGGAACAGCTCTACAACGAGGCCAAGCAGCGAGGGATCAAGGGCCGCTCGCGCATGACGAAACAGCAGCTTCAACGCGCGCTCGCCGGGAAGCGCTCCAGAGGGTAGTCGCCTGGCTATGCTCCCGGCTTGACGCCCAAGACCCTCGATCACATCGCGCTCTGGGTGGCGGATCGTGACCGGCTGGCGGCGCTCCTGACCGGCGGGCTCGAGACCCACGTCATCGAGCGGACCGACAAGTTCACGCTGATCGGCTCCGACGCCCTGCGCGGGAAGCTGACGCTGTTCGACGAGGAGGGCCCGCGCGAACGTGGAGCCCTGAAGCACGTCGCGCTGCGCGTCTCGGACGTCGACGAGGCGGTCGAGCGGCTGCCGGAGGAGATCGCGGTGGAACGGCCGCGCGCCGGCGAGGCGTACTTCGACGCCGGCGAGGGCCTTCGGCTCGGATTCGTTCAGGCCGAGACGGACGTCGAGTACGACCTCGACCACGTCGCGCTCTATTCGTCCGATCCCGAGCAGACCGCGAGCCGGTACCCGCAGCTGGGCTTCAACGCCGCGGCGGCGGGGCCGTCAGGGGCGCCCCGCGTCGAGGTCGGCGGCGCCTATGTCGAGTTTCACGAGGGCGACCCGGGCGAGCCGGAGCGGCCCCTGCTGAACCACCTCGCGGTGCTCGTCGACTCCGCCCACGACCACCTCAACGAGGCCGAGGAACTTGGCGTGGAGGTCGCAGACGTCGTCGACGCGCCGAACACATACGCGGTGTTCCTGTGGGGTCCCGAGCGCGTGAAGATCGAGTACGTCGAGCACAAGCCCGAGTTCTCCCTTCACTAATTTGATCATCGCCGGCGCCGGAATGGCCGGCCTGGTGGCGGCGGCTCGCGCCCGTGAGCTGGGGATGCAGCCCCTCGTGCTCGAGAAAGGCAACCGCCCCGGGGGCTCGATGCTGCTTTCGAGCTGCGTCGTCTGGCGGCACCGCACCTTCGAGGATTTCCGCGCGGAATGTCCGCGCGGCGACGAGCGGTTGCAGCGGCTCGTCTTCGACCGGTTCGACGAGGCGCTTGGCTGGCTGGAGTCGCTTGGGCCGGAGGTCGTCTGGGACAAGACGCCCAATCCGCGGACTGTCGGCAAGCGGTTCGATCCGGCCGACCTGACCGAACGGCTCGTGCGCGCCGCCGGAGAGGTCCAATTCGGCCACGGCGTGGTGCCTGGCACCGGGACAGGGCCGGAAGGGCCCGTGATCCTCGCCACGGGAGGGTTCCCCGTCCGCTTCGCCCGCGAGCACGACCTGTTGCTGCGGGCGAACCCGTGGAGCACCGGGGACGGGCTCGAGCTCGGTGTCGCGCGCGGCGGCCGCGAGACGACGGGCATGGAGGAGTTCTACGGACGGGCCATGCCCGCGCCGCCGGCGCGAATCGGCGAAGCGGACTACGTGCGCCTGTCGCAGCTCTGGGGTGGGAAGGCCCGCGTCGAGAACGAGGCCGGGGAGGAGTTCTTTCCCGGCCCGCCGGCCTGGCACGAGAGCGATCTCGCTCAGTCGATCGCCCGCCAGCCCGGCGGAACGGCGTGGTTCGTCCTACCCGCCGAAGACGCCGACGACCCACGTATCCAGGCCGCGCGCGCCGCAGGCGGGACCGTGCTCGAGACCGACGGCGAGGTGCGCCTGCACGTGGCCGCGGCCGTGACGCACACGATCGGCGGGCTGCAGGTCGACGAGCAGGCGCGTGTGGCCGGCGCGGACGGGCTTTTCGCGGCCGGCGCCGACGTCGGCGGCATCGCGACCGGCGGCTATTCGAGCGGGCTCGCCCAGGCGCTCGTCCTCGGTCTGACCGCGGCGGAGGGCGCCGTCAGCTGACGGGCACGAGGTAGACGCAGCGCCGCTCGTCGCCGGGTAGCGGGGAGGGCGCCACTTTCGTCACGCGCAGCCGCCCGTCGTCTCCCTCGACCTCGTCCCCGACGGAAGGCGGATCGCCTTCACCCTCGCGGAGCTCGTAGCCGCTCGCTTTCCAGACGAAGAGCAGGTACTTGCCGTCGGCTGCCACGGGGCGCGATCTTAACGAGCGGCGTACGTCGGGAGGACGATCCGCACCTGGGTGCCCCCGTCCTCGCCCGCGCCGACCTCGAACCGTCCGTTCAGCGTCCGGGCGCGTTCCTCGATCGCGTCGAAGCTCGCGCGACGGCGCTCGCCGGCGCCGTCATCGGTGACCGTCATCTCGATCACGCCGTCGGCCGCCGGCGCGACCCGGATCGCGATGCGGCTCGGGGGACCTCGGCGGATCGCCTGGTTCACCGCCTCGCGGATGATCTGGTAGAGGCCGACCTGCGCGCGCTCGGCGAGCTTCTCCGCTGCCGCCACGTCGAGGTCGACCTGAACCTCGTTGGCGAGGCCGACCTGCTCGGCGAACGCTTGGACGGCCGGGGTGAAACCCTGGTCACGCAGGACGACCGGCTCGATGTTGAACGAGAGATCGCGCAGCGACCGGATCGTGTCGCGGTGGCGCTGGAGCGCGGAGGCGAGCACCTGCGTGGCATCCTCGGCGCGCCCTTCGGCGACCGCGTCCGAAACCGCGTCGAGCATCAGGCTGATCCCCGACAGCGACTGCACGGGCCCGTCGTGGAGGAACAGCGCGAGCCGCCGCCGCTCGTCCTGCTCGGCGGTGATCAGCTGATCGGACAGGCGGGCTCGCTCCGCCTCCCGCACCTGGGCCTCTGCCAGGAGCCGGGCGTTCTCCGACGCTCTCGCAGCGAAATCGGCGAGGACGGTGGCGCGCACCACGTCGAACCGGTCGAAGCCGCGCCGGCGGACGAGCCGGAGCGCCGCGACTTCCTCGTCGCGCACGCGCAGCGGCAGCACGATCGTGCTTTCACCCGGCGATGGGCGCCGCGACGCGCCCGGCTCGAGCATCTCGGCACGGGCTCCGAACAACCGCTCTGCCTCGCGGCAGGTCTGCTGGAGGATCTCGTCTGCGTCGAGGAGCGCTGCGATCCGACCTGTCGATTCGAGCAGGGAGTCGAGAAAACGCGCCTCCGCCGAGAGCTCCTCCTCGACGACCTCGTGCCGGCGGCGCTCGGTGACGATCAGGTGGAGCGCGAAAGCCGCGGCGGCGACGATCGCCGCGCCGAGCCCGACGAACGCGAGCCAGCTGAGGTCGAGCGCAACGCCGAGCAGCGCAACGATCGCGGACGCCGCGACCGCGCCGATCAGGACGGCCGCCCTAGTCGATGATCGCTTCGCGAAGCGCAATCGCAACGGCGTGCGTCCGCGTGTCCGCCTCGAGCTTGGTGAGGATGTGCCGGACGTGGCTCTTAACGGTTTCCTGGCTGATGAAGAGCCGCGCGGCGACGTCCGCGTTCGACATGCCGTCGGCGAGGAGTTGGAGGATCTCCCGCTCTCGCCCGGTCAGCATGTCGTCGCGCTCGCCGCCGAGAAAGGCCGGCATCAGGGCGGGGTCGACGAAGCCCTCGCCCGAGACGACCTTGTCGATTGCCTTCAGCAGGGTCTGGTGCGGCGCCTCCTTGAGGATGTAGCCCTTCGCACCTGATTCGAGCCCCCGGCTGAGGAGGCTTCGTTCGCTGTAGGCCGTGAAGATCAGCACCGCGGTCTCCGGAACCTTCTCCGTCAGGACCTTCGTCGCCTCGAGCCCGTCCATGCCCGGCATGCGGACGTCCATGATCACGACGTCGGGCTTGCGCCGCTCCGCCAGCGCTACCGCGGTGGCGCCGTCACCAGCCTCGCCGACGACGCGGATGTGCGGCGCGCGCGACAACGACAGCCGCAGCCCTTCGCGGACGACCTCGTGGTCGTCGACGATCAGACAGGTGATCTCGCCGTTGCGGCGGCCGGGTTCGTCTCCCACTGTGCCGGATTGTACGTTGGAAACCGGAATACCTAAACGGCGAGTGCGAGCTGGGCTTCCTCGTGCTCGGGCTTGGGCCTGAGCCGAACCGACCTGCGATCCGCGATCCGGTGCTTCTTTGCGAGCTCCGAGACCTGCTTGCGGATCGGCGCCGCCCGCTCCTTGTCCAGGTAGGCGCGGCGGGCATAGAGCCGCTCGTACGTCGGGAGCTGCTCGGGCCAGTCGCGCGCCAGGCTCTCCAGGAAGTGCTCGCGGGTGCCGGGCCGCAGAAAGAGCAGGTTCGCCCAGATGCCGCAGGCGCCGGCGTCACGCGCGGCCTCGACGACCGCCTCCAGCTGCTCGGGGCGATCGGAGATCCCGGGCAGGATGGGCGCCATCCCGACGGAGGCCCGGATGCCTGCGTTCACGAGCGCGGTCAGCGCCTTCAGCCGCTGGCGCGGGTGCGCCGTCGAGGGCTCGGTCTTCTTCCAGACCTCCTCGTCGAGCGTGGGAATCGAGAACGTGACCGAGATCTTTGCCCGCGAGGCCGCTTCGACCAGCACGTCGACGTCGCGGACGATCATCGGGCTGCGGGTGATGATGCTGAACGGCGTCGAGGCCTCGGCGAGCGCTTCCAGGCATCCGCGCGTGAGGAGATAACGGCCCTCGGCGGGCTGGTAGGGATCGGTCGCCGCCCCGATCGCGACCGACTCCCGCTCCCAGGACGGCTTGGCGAGCTCCTTGCGCAGAACCTCGACGACGTTTGTCTTGACGCGGATCGAGCGGCCGTAGCGGTCGTCGAACGGCCGGTCGGCGCGCAGCTCGAACGCCCGCACGTAGCAGAACGTGCAGCGGTGGACGCAGCCCATGTAGGGGTTCAGCGACCACTTGAACGCCATCCCCTGGACGCGGTTGAGCGCCGCCTTGCATGGCTCCTCGCGGTACTCAGGGCGCATGTTGGGAGTATAGAACATACGTTCGCCCCGAAGCTCGCCGTCCGCTTGCCTATACTCAGATCAGGCCTTGGACGACGACCACCCTCCCAGTAGTCGCGCCCCGGAGAGCGGGGCGTGATCCTTTTCCTTCAAGCGCTCGCGGTCCTGCTGATCGTGGCAGGGAACGCGTTCTTCGTCGCAGCCGAGTACGCGCTTGTGACGGCCCGCCGGACGCGCCTGAACGAGCTCGCAGACGAGGGCAGCCTCCGCGCGAGGATCGCGCTGCGGATCATGGACAGCCCGGTCCGCTTCATCGGCACGGTGCAGCTCGGGATCACGGCGTTCTCGATCGCGCTCGGCGCCGTGGGCGAGCCGATCGTCGAGCATTGGATCGACGAGCCGCTCTCAACCGGAGTCGCGTTCGTGATCGCGTTCGCGCTCGTCACGTATCTCCACGTGACGCTCGGCGAGCTCGTGCCCAAGGCGATCTCGCTCAGCAAGAACGAGCCGACTGCCCTGTGGGTCGCCCTGCCGGTGGAGGCGGTCTACATCCTCAGCTATCCGATCGTGTGGGTCCTCCAGGCCTCGGCCAACGCCTTTACGCGCCTGTTCGGGATCGAGCCGGCGCCGGCCGGAGTGGTCGCACACACGGAGGAGGACATCCGCATGATCGTCGCCCAGGCCGAGGACACGGGCGTGATCAAGGAGGCGGAGGAGGAGATGCTCTACAAGGTCTTCGACTTCGCCGACAAGGAGGTCTCGGACGTGATGGTCCCCCGGCCGGAGGTGGTGGCGCTGTCGATCGACCTCCCGCCCGAGGAATGCCTCCAGGCGGTGATCGAATCGCCCTACACGCGCTACCCGGTCTACCGGGGCTCGCTGGACGAGATCGTCGGCATCCTGCACGTGCGCAGCCTGTTCTCGGCCCTGAACGAGCAGGGGTTCGCGAACGTCCAACTCGAGGAGCTCGTCCGCCCGCCGTACATCGTCCCCGAGACGAAGGACCTCGCCGCGCTCCTCGCCGAGTTCCGCCGGACGAACCAGCACATGGCGGTCGTCGTCGACGAGTACGGGACGATGGTCGGGATCGCGACGCTCGAGGACTTGCTGGAGGAGATCGTCGGCGAGATCGAGGACGAGTTCGACCTTCCCGACGAGTCGGTGGAGCGGGTCGACGACCACACGCTGCGCATCGACGGGACGTTTCCGGTCGACGACTTCAACGAGCAGTTCGGGACCGAGCTGCCGATCGAGGACTACCACACCGTCGGCGGCTTCGTGTTCGGCCTCCTCGGGCGGGCACCCGAGCAAGGCGACGAGATCGACTACAACGGGACGCGCTTCAAGGTCTTGCAGATCGAGGGCTCCCGGATCGAGAAGCTCGAGGTCGAGCTCGTTCGGCAACCGCCCGAAGAGCAGCCGCTCGAAGAGGCTTCCTAGACGAGTTCGTTCGTCTTCGCCGCCAGCTCGTGGTCGCGGGCGGTGATCGCGTTTTCGACATGCGTGAACCAGCGCAGCGTGACCGTGTTCCAGTGGACAGCGATGTCCGGATGGTGGTTCTCGCGCTCGGCCAGCTCTCCGATGCGGTTCACGAACGCCAGGGCCTCGGCGAAGTCGCGAAAGCGAAACTCGCGCTCCAGCGCTCCTTCGATCTCGGCCCAGCCTTCCGGAGCCTGCACGTGCCGAGCGTAACGATCCGTTCCGCGCAGAAGCGCGTATCGTGACCCGTACCCGCAACCTCGAGGAAGGGAATATGAAGCGTCTGACCGCACTCGCCTTGCTCGCCGCCGTCCTCGCGGTCGTTCCGGTCGCCTTCGGGCACACGAGCGCCGCGAAGGTGACGACGGTGAACGTGACGGCGAAAGAGTTCAGATTCATCCTCTCGCGGCGGACCGCGCCCCATGGGGTCGTCGTCTTCCGCATCATCAACAAGGGCCGCGTCAAGCACGACTTCAAGATCGCCGGCAGGAAGACGCTGCTGCTGAGGCCCGGCGGGCGTGCCACGCTTCGCGTACGGCTGGCAAAGCGCCGCTACACGTACGTCTGCACGGTCCCCGGCCACGCCCTCGCCGGCATGAAGGGCGTCTTCCGGGCCACCTAGCCCGAAGGCTCCAGCTCCAGCTCCGAGATCCGGCCGCCTTCGATCGTGAAGGCGGCCAGCTCTCCTCTCTGCAGCGAGAGGATCACGTAGGGCCGGCCCTCCCAGAGGCCGATGTTCTCGACGTCCGTTCGCGACGGTCGCGCGGGCGCCGAGATGTGCGAGTGGAAAACGGCGAGCTCGTAGCCGTCGTCTTCGAGGAACCAGACCTCCGGGTCGATCTGCAGCTCGAACCGATAGCGGCTCGCGGCCGCGTTCGTGCCGGGGAAGTAGCGCTCGGCGACCGAGTCGCGCAGCGAGATCAGCCCGCACGCTTCGTTCGGTTCCTCCGCGGCCGCGTGGACTTCGAGCTCTCGGCGGATCTCGGTCGGGATCACCACCAGACCTTGTCCTCCTCTGCCACGCCGGACTGCCAGAAGGCCGCCGAGAGGTACTTCCAGCCCCCGTCCGGGAGCACGGTGACGACGACGCCCCCCTCGAGGCCATCCGCGAGCTTGCGGGTGATATGGACGACCGCGCCGGACGATAGGCCGGCGAAGATGCCCTCTTCGGCGAGCAGTGCGCGGACGCCCTCGACCGACTCGGCGTTCGAAACGAGGAGCTTGCGGTCGAGCTTCGACACGTCGAGGATCGGAGGCACGTAGCCGTCTTCGAGCGAGCGGAGGCCCATCACCGGATCGCCGGGCAGCGGCTCCGCCGCGGCGACGACGACGTCGGGCCAGGTCTCGCGCAGCCGGTCGCCTGCACCCATGAGCGTGCCGCCCGTGCCGAGCCCTGCGACGAAGACGTCGACGCGCTCGAGCGCGTCGCCGATCTCCGCGCCGGGGCCGTCGTAGTGGGCCCGCGGGTTGGCGGGGGTCGCGTACTGAAACGGCATGAAGTAGCGGGGCTCGCGCTCCGCGATCTCGAGGGCCAGACGGACGGCGCCGTTCGTGCCTTCGGCGCCCGGCGACTCGATGATCTCCGCGCCGTAGAGTTTGAGCAGGCGGCGGCGCTCCTCGGTTGCGTTCTCGGGCAAGACGCAGGTCAGCCGGTACCCCTTCAGCTTTGCGAGCAGGGCGAGCGAGATGCCGGTGTTGCCGCTCGTCGGCTCGAGCAGCTCTCGGCCGGGCTGCAACTCGCCGGCGGCCTCCGCCGCGTCGATCATCGCCTTGGCGACACGGTCCTTGATCGACCCGGTCGGGTTCTGTCCTTCGAGCTTGGCGAAGATCCGCACGTCGCCCTGGGGCCGGAGCTCGACGAGCGGCGTGTTCCCGACGAGATCGAGGACGCTCGAGGCGAGCGTCTTAGCACCCACCCGCCATCGCGGGGAGAAGGATGACCGTGTCGCTCTCCTCGACAGGGGTCTCGAGCCCGTCCCGGGTCCGAATGTCCTCGCCCTTGACGTAGACGTTGGCGTGCTCGATCTGCCCCCGCAGCGCCGGGAAGCGCGCCATCAGGTCGTCGAGCAGCTCGGCCACCGTCGAGCCCTCGGCGACCACCTCGCGCTCCCCGCCGGTCTCCGTCCGCAGCGTGGGCGGGATCCTGACGACGCTCACGGCGATACCTCCGGTCTCCCATCGTGTGGACCGATCAGTTCAGTCGGCCGTCCGGGCAAAGCCCGGTCGGCCTGGAATCGACATCGCAAGCGACGTCTCAGTGTCCGACCCCCGCGCAGAACTCGGCGTAGTCGATGTACTCGGTGATCGTCGGGCTTTCGCCGCAGACCGGGCACTCGGGCCGCTTGCTGAGGGCGACTTCGGTGAAGGTCGCGCTCAGGGCGTCGAACAACAGCAGCCGGCCGACGAGCGGGGTGCCGATTCCGAGGGCGAGCTTCAGCGCCTCGTTGGCCTGGATCGACCCAATCACGCCGGGGAGGACACCAAGGACGCCGCCTTCGGCGCAGCTCGGCGCCAGCTCGGGAGGCGGCGGCTGCGGAAACAGGCACCTATAGCAAGGCCCGCTCTCGCCGCTTGCGTCTCGGCCGTCCGCTCGACCGGTCATTTCAGACGGATGCACGGGCAAAGGCCGCGCATCCTGATGGCGGGCGCCGCGAGCGGCGCCTGCGGGCTTGAAGACCGTCACCTGTCCTTCGAAGCGGAAGATCGAACCGTGCACGACGGGAATTCCGTGCCAGACTGATGCGTCGTTCAGCAAGTAGCGCGTCGGGAAGTTGTCGGCGCCGTCGACGATCACGTCCCAGCCCTCGTCGAGGATCCGGTCGACGTTGTCCGAGGTAAGACGCTCCCGAAACGCCTGCACATCGACGTCCGGATTGAGCTCTTCGATGCGCCGGCGAGCCGAGTCGACCTTCGGCTCGCCGAGGGCGCCGGTCGAGTGCAGGACCTGGCGCTGAAGATTCGTCTCGTCGAC
>JBKPHH010000030.1:0-64184 GCA_046729795.1 Actinomycetota bacterium
CCGCGGAAGACTCCCGGGTCGATCGCCACCGTGGCCGCGGAGAGGCCCCGGCCCGCGAGCATCTGCGCCAGCAAGCCCCCGGTCGAGTGCCCCATTACCGCTGGTTTCTTGTCCAAGGCATTGATGATCTCGGTGGTGTGGTCGGCGACCTGCTTCAAGGTCTTCTTGGCCAGGACTTCCGGCTCCGCCCGGGCCCCTTCAACCGTTTGCGGATCGTCTGGCCAGTCCGGCGTCAGCGGCGCGTAGCCGGCCTGCTTGAAGAAGTCCGCCCAGTTGGCCCAGCTGCTCGGCAGCAGCCAGAGGCCGTGGATGAAGACGACGGGGGTGTTGCCCGAGGCGTTGGCCGCCTCGATCTCCCGGTTCTCCCGCTCGGAAATTGACGCCATGACGAACCCTCCTCCGGTCGGGTGAAAGTCAACCCGACCCTATCGAAGTGATTGATTCGGAAAGGGAGTCCGGACGAGTGGAGCCGGCCGGTTGGGTCGTACGAAAGCCTTGCGACGAGTCTCTTGTTGCCTGTATAGCCACCACGCAGCGTCCTCACCGGGTCATCACCGGGGCGGCATTCCGCAACGCCCACGACCTCCAGAATGGCTTGACTAAGCCAGAACTGGCTCGGCGAGACCTCTCATCTACATACCCATCGCGTGGTAGCCAGAGTCGGCGTAGAGGGTCGTCGCGGTGATGTTCTGTGCCTCGTCGGAGAGGAGAAAGGCCGCCGCGGCGCCCACGTCGTCGGCCGAGATGTGGCGATGCAGCGGTGCGCGGTCCTCGACGATTGCCTCCATCGTGGGAAAGCCTGCGATCGAGCGGGCGGCCAGCGTCCGGACGGGCCCGGCCGAGACCGCGTTGATGCGGATGTTCTTCTGGCCGAGATCCCAGGCCAGGTAGCGAACGGATGCGTCCAGCGCGGCCTTGGCGACCCCCATCACGTTGTAGTGCGGCACCGCCCGCTCGCCACCCAGATAGGTCATCGTCAGGATCGAGCCGCCGCCCGCCGCCTCCATCAGCGGCTCGGCCGCACGCGAGCAGGCGACGAGCGAATACGCGCTCACGTCCAGGGCCATCCAGAAACGGTCGCGCGCGGTATCGGTGAAGCGGCCCTCGAGATCCTCCGCCGCGGCAAAGGCGACCGAGTGCACAAGCAGGTCGAGCTGACCGTCGAACGTCTCCGCGACTTCGCCGAACACCCGCTCGATGTCCTCGTCGGCGCGCACGTCGCACTCCGTGATCAGCGGACTGTCGACGCTGTCGGCGAGCTCACGCACGCTCTTCTCGATTCGATCGCCCTGATACGTGAACGCCAGCTTCGCGCCTCCGCCCGCCAAGCGCTGTGCGATCGCCCAGGCGATCGAGCGCTTGTTGGCCACGCCGAGAACGAGCCCGCGCTTCCCCGCGAAGTCCGGCACCTGGCGAGTTTATGAGTTTCTGGCTAACCTGAGCCGGTTGCGCCGCGCCGTCCTCTTCCCGCTCGCTGCGGCGCTTGTCCTCACCTCCGCAGCTTCCGCCGCCCTCCAGCCGGTGCGTCGGACCATTGGTGAGAACACGACCCCGCTTGTCCGGCACGGGGTCATCCGGATTCCGCCGGGACAGGCGAGCGGCAGGGTCACCGTACTCGTCGACCTGCGCCTGCCGCCGCTTGCAGCCCGCGGCAGCGGTCTCTTCGGCTACCGCTCGAAGCTCAACGTCGCTTCCGGCTCCTCTCGCGCCTACCTCGCTCGGATCGGCCGCGCACAGCGCGTTGCCGCCGCCGAGCTGCAGAGGGCGATCCCGTCCGCGCGAATCCGCCACCGCTACCAGGTGATCCTGGACGGCTTCGCGGTCGAGCTGCCGGCGACGAAGCTGCCGACGCTCGCGCGGCTCACGTCGGTCACGAAGATCTATCCCAGCTACCGGTACCGGCTGAAGATGAACCGCAGCCCGGCGCTGATCCACGCCGACGGATTCTGGGCAGCGACGGGGAACCGGGGCGAGGGCGTGAAGATCGGCGTGGTCGACGACGGAGTCGACCAGACGAACCCGTTCTTCGACCCGACGGGCTACTCGTATCCCGCGGGTTTCCCACGTGGAGGCCGTACCTGGACGTCCCCGAAGGTGATCGTCGCGCGGACCTTTCCGGGGCCCGGCTCCGGGGCCCAGGGGCGGCGCGCGGTCGACCGGCGCACCTCCTTCCACGGAACGCACGTCGCCGGGATCGCCGCGGGGAACGCCGGGACGTCGGCGCCCGCCGGGCTCGACCACCCGTTCACCACGGGCCTGTCGGGAATCGCCCCGCGCGCCTGGGTCGGCAACTACCGCGTGTTCAACTCGCCCACGCCGACCGGCGGCTACGACGCCTTCTCGCCGGAGATCGTGGCCGCGTTCGAGGCCGCGGTCCGCGACGGCATGGACGTGATCAACTTCTCCGGCGGCGGTCCTCAGGCCGACCCGGAGCAGGACGCGCTCGTCGAGGCGGTCCGCAACGTCGCCAATGCCGGCGTCGTGCCGGTGTTCGCCGGCGGAAACGACCGCGACGACTTCGGGCTCGGCTCGGTCGGCTCTCCTGGAACGGCGCCGGAGGCGATCTCCGTCGCCGCGGTCTCGAGCAGCCACGTCTTCACGCCGGCGCTGACCATGCGCACGCCCGACGCTCCGGCGACGCTCACGCAGGTCCCCGTGCAGACGATCGTCCAGCTCCCCGACAGCTGGTCGAGCGCGGACGTCTCGCTCGCCGACGTGGGCTCGCTCACGGGAGCCGAGGGCCGGCCCGTCGACCGCCGGCTTTGCGGCCCGGTGAACGACCCCAACGGGCCGGGCGGCAACGTCCCGGCCGCGCACACCATGGACGGGGCTATAGCGCTCGTCACGCGCGGCAGCTGCACGTTCTTCTCCAAGGCCGTGCGCGCGCACGATGCTGGCGCGGTCGGGATGCTCGTCGTCGACAACCGCTTCGGCGAGGCGAACCCGATCCCGCTCCGGATCGTCGACTTCCCGATGGCGATGGTCTCCGACCTCGACGGCGCGCGCCTGCGCGACTACCTCGCCGCGCACGGCGGCCGCTCGCCGATCCGCATCTCCGCCGCGACGCAGGAGATCGTCACCGGCCGCAGCGGGATCGTGACGAGCTTCTCCTCGGCGGGCCCGACCGCCTTCGGCCATCGGCTGAAGCCCGACCTCTCCGCACCCGGTGGGCAGATCCTCTCGTCAACTCTGCCGGAGTTCGCCGGCGGCCCGTTCGCCGTCTTCGACGGGACGAGCATGGCGACCCCGCACGTCACCGGTGCAGCGGCGCTCCTCGTTCAGCACCACCCCAACTGGTCGCCCGCGCAGATCAAGTCGGCCCTGATCTCGACGGCCGGGGCCGCATGGGGCAACACCGCTCGCACCGTCGAGGCGCCGGTCGTGCTCGAGGGCGGCGGACTGATCAACGTCGCGGACGCCGACAACGCGAAAGTCTTCACCGAGCCGCAGTCGCTCTCGTTCGGCGACCTGAACGCCAACAACAACGCGCCGCGGCGAACGCTCGGGATCACCGTCACGGACGCGGGCGGCGGAGCCGGAATCTGGACCGTCGAGCTGCACCCGCAGCAGGCGAGCGCCGGCGCGGATCTGGACCTTCCGGGCACGATCACGCTTGCCCCCGGCGGCACCGTGAGCTTCGCGGCCTCGGCTCACGCCAGTGCGGGCGCCGCCGCGGGCGACAACTACGGCCTCATCGTCCTACGCCGCGGAGCCGACACGCGCCGCATCCCGTACCTCTTCCTCGTCACGAGGCCGGTGCTCGAGGCTGTCGTCGCCCGGCCGCTCAAGCGGCTCCAGCAGGGAACGACCGTCGGGGCCTCGCGCGTCAGCGCCTACCGCTTTCCGAGTGCTCCCTTCGGCCCGGGCACGGACTACTACGGGCCGCCGATGAACCAGATGGGCACGGAGACCGTCTACGTCACGCACCTGGCCAATCCAGTCGCGAACATCGGCGCCGCCGTCGTCGGGCAGAGCCGGGGCGCGCTGATCGACCCCTGGTTCCTCGGCTCGCCGGACGAGAACGACGTCCAGGGCTACTCGGGCACGCCGATCAACGTCAACGTCCTGACCTTCGGCTTCCGCGTCGACATCGGAGCCGCCGGCGCGGTCTTCCCGCGTCCAGGCCGCTACTTCATCTCCGTCGACTCGGGCTCGGATCCGTTCACGGGGCTCTCGTTCGCGGGCCGCTACGTCCTGCGCTCGTGGGTGAACGACGTCAGGCCGCCGAAGTTCAAGCTGCTGACGAAGCGGGTCACCGCCGGACGCCCGCTGCTCGCGGCGCGCGTGACCGACAAGGGCGCCGGCGTCGATCCTTTCTCGCTCGTGATCAACTACCGCCGCGTGCTCCTGGGCGCCTCGCTCTACGACCCGGCCTCCGGGCTCGCGCTGTTCGTGATCCCGCGCGACGCGCCGACGATCCCGCGTGGGCGCCTGCGCGCGACGGCGATCGCGTCCGACTACCAGGAGTCGAAGAACATCGACCAGGCCGGCGGGAACATCCTTCCGAACAGCGTCTTCCCCCGCCTCACGATTCACGGGGTCGCGCGCGCCACAGCGACCTGGCTCCTGCCGCTGCGGAACGCGTGCGCCGCCCGCTCCGAGCCGCTGGTGATCGCGGCCGCCGCGCCGAAGCGCATCCTGGCCGTCCGCTTCTAC
Organism: Actinomycetota bacterium; assembly: GCA_046729795.1. Taxonomy (GTDB): domain Bacteria; phylum Actinomycetota; class Thermoleophilia; order Gaiellales; family Gaiellaceae; genus JBKPFU01. The sequence continues at coordinate 4,657 of JBKPHH010000030.1, forward strand.
GACGGCACCCGGCGGATCGCGACCGAGCGCCGCGGCACCTCGGGCCTGTACATCGCGACCTGGCGAACCGCGCGCGCCTCGCGCGGCAAGCACGCGCTGCGCGCGATCGTGTCGTTCCGGGGCGGCGGCAAGGTATCGGCCCGGCGGGTCGTCCGCGTGTGCCGCCGCAAATAGCCGTCGTCACCGGCGGCTCGAGTGGGATCGGAGCCGCCGTCGCCCGCCGCCTCAGCCGCGACGGTTGGACCTGCGTCCTCGTCGCCCGTCGTGAGGACCGCCTGCGCGAGCTGGCGGACGAGCTCGGCGCCGAATACGAGGTCTGCGACGTCGCCGACCGCGAGGCGGTCGACCGGGTCGCGGCCGGGGTTCGGGAGCGGCATCCCGCGATCAGGCTGCTGGTCAACAACGCCGGCGTTCCGGCCCGCGCGACCTTTCTCGAGGGCGAGCCCGAGGCGATCGAGCGCGTGGTCAGGATCAACTACCTCGGCGCGGTGTGGTGCCTGCGGGCGTTTCTGCCGGCGCTCGAAGCAGCCGCTCCGTCGGACGTGGTCAACGTCGTCTCGGTCGCCGGAACGGTGGCTTTTCCGCCGTCCGGTCCCTACAGCGCCTCGAAGCACGCGCAGCTCGCGTTCTCGCGCGCCACGGGCGCCGAGCTTCGCAGCCGCGGCGTCCGGGTCCACACCGTCAATCCGGGCTTCGTCGAGACGGAGGGCTTTCCGCAAGAGACGGTGCTGCGGAGCAGACTGATGCGCCGCGCCGTGGTCGACGCCGACTACATCGCCGACCGCATTGTGCGAGCGATCAAGCGCGATCGACGCGAGGTCTATCTCCCGGGCTGGTATCGCGTGCCCGCCTTGATGCAGGCGATCGCGCCGAGTCTCGTGAGCCGCTTCCTGGCGGCGCGCGGGTACAGGCCGAGCCGTAATTAGAATCGTTCTGTGGGTCGCGAGCAGTTGTCCGCGGCCGAGGCGATCGCCGTGGCCGATTTCCGCGCCGCTCTCCGCAAGTTTCTGCGCAAGAGCGAGCGGGTGGCGCGCGGCTCGGGCCTGACGCCGCAGCGGTATCTGCTGCTGCTGATGATCAAAGGCGCTCCCGGCGGCGGTGAGTCCTCGACCGTGACCGAGCTGGCGGAGCGGTTGCAGCTCGCACAGAGCACCGTCACCGAGCTCGTGCGGCGAGCCGAGCAGGCCGGGCTCGTTGAGCGGGAGCAGTCGCGCGACGACGGCCGAGTGGCCCACATCGGCCTGACACCGCTCGGCGAGAGCCGCCTTGCCCGCGCCTTCACCGGGCTCGAGCAGGAACGCGAAGAGCTTCGCGCGACGGTCGCTCGGCTCGCTTGAAGATCGAGGTGTTCCACTGGGAAGGCTGTCCTTCGACCCCGGAGGCCCTCGAGCTGCTCGAGGACGTGCTCCGCGAGCGCGGCATTACCGACCCCATCGACCTGCGTGAAGTCAAGACGCAGGAGGAGGCGGAGGAGCTCCGCTTCCCGGGCTCCCCGACGATCAGGATCGACGGTCGCGACATCGATCCCAGGGGCGCCGAGGCCCGGCCGGCGCTCACCTGCCGCATCTACCACACCGGAGCAGGCAAGGTTTCTCCGATCCCGAGCCGCGAGCAACTGGAAGGAGCGCTGGCATGACGCTGACGATCGGAACGGAAGCACCCCGGTTCGACCTACCCGGTGTGGACGGGCAGAACCACTCCCTCGACGACTACGGGGATGCGCAGGCACTCGTGCTCGTCCAGTCGTGCAACCACTGCCCGTACGTGCAGGCCTGGGAGGGCCGGATGATCGAGCTCCAGCGCGAGTTCGGCGACCGCGGCGTCCGCATCGTCGCCGTGAACTCGAACGACGCCAGCACGCATCCCGAGGACTCGTTCGACGAGATGAAGGCCAGGGCCGAGCGCGAAGGTTTCAACTTCGACTACCTCTACGACGAGTCGCAGGAGATCGCGCGGACGCTTGGCTCAGAGCGGACGCCCGAGGTGTTCCTGTTCGACGCCGACCGCCGCCTCGTCTACCACGGCGCGATCGACGACTCACGCGACGAACGCGCCGTTTCGCAGAGCTACCTGCGCGACGCGATCGAGGCGGTTCTGGAGGGCAGGGAGCCCGACGTGCGCGAGACCGAGCCCGTCGGCTGCACGGTCAAGTGGCGCGCTTGACGAGTATGTAGCTGGCAATCTCGATCCGGTAGCCCTTGGAGCCACCGGGCGAGAGCGACGCCGCGCGTTCGCGCGTGTCGCCCTCACAGCCCGCCAGATCGAGGTAGTAGTCGAGCGGCCGGTCGTGAACCGTTGACTCGCGCCGGAGGAGCACGAGCCCGTTCTGCTCGAACAGGTGGCGCAGGTCGATGTCAGGGAGCGTCCGCGTATGCGAGGGATCGCGGACGCGCTCGAAGCGGTCGAGCTCGAACGCCGCCAGCGGGTCGACCGGCGCGATCTGGTCGTCCACGTAGACATGGCCGCCGATGCGCGTCACGCGCGCCAGCTCCGCGACGGCGAGCTCCGGCCGCGGAAGGTGATGGAGCGTCCGCCGGCTGCAGGCGAGGTCGAACTCCCCGTATTCGAAGGGAAGGGCCATTGCGTCGCCCTCGACGAACGTCACGTTTGCCGGAGCGTCCCCCCGCGCCTTCTCGAGCAGCTCGGGAACGACGTCGACGCCGACGACCTCGCGCACGAGCGGGGCGAGCGCGAGCGCCAGCACGCCTGCGCCGGTGCCGCTGTCGAGCGCCCGCTCCTGGCCGCTCGGCTGCAGGAACCGGGCGAGCTGCGCTCGTGTTCCCTCGATCTGGCCGCGCGCGTGCTCCGCGACGCGGTCAGCCGTCGCGCCGAATCGAGCCCTTGCGGCGTCGTGCGTACTCAAGCGCCTCCTCCTTCGTCGAAATCGTGCCTGCGGCGCGCTCCTCCGCGATTTCTTCGAGCAGCTTGCCGATTTCCGGCCCCGGCGGCAGGCCAAGCTCGTCGCCGTGGACGAGCGGCTCGTCCGGCTCGGAGCGCCTCGCTACCTCGACCGCTGGGCCGAGCTCTTCGGCGCCGACGAAGGCGAGCGCGTCGGTGGCCCACGGCTCGGTCGCGCGGCGAAAGCGATGGATCTCGCGCGGCTCGTCGTTCTCCGGCGGTTCCGCGCGTTGGAGCACGCGCGCATAGCGCCTGAGCTCGTTCGAGATCGGAAGCTTCGCAAGCGATTCGCCGAAGACGGAGACCAGGCGGAATTCTTCGGAATCGACGCGGTCGATCAGCTTGTCGATCCGGCCGCCCAGCGGCGCGAGCAGTCCCAGCTCGTCGAGACGCCGATAGCCGTCGGCCGACAGGCGCCTCAGCTCGGCGAGGATGCGCTCGCCGGCGGGCTGGGTGACGAGGTTCACGTGGTCACGCAGCAGCTGTTCCGTCTCCTGCTCGATCCGAAAGCCGAGCTCGTCCTCGAGCCGAACGGCGCGCAGTAGCCGCAACGGGTCGTCGGAGAAGGCCGTCCCCGACACGGCGCGGATCGTCTTCGCGTCCAGGTCGGCGCGGCCGCCGAAGGGGTCGGCCACCTCGTCGCTCTCGAGCCCGACCGCGATCGCGTTGATCGTGAAGTCGCGGGTGGCGAGGTCTTCGCGAATCCCCTCGCGCAGCGGGGTGAAGTCGACCGTGTGGCCGTCGGGGAACGCGACCCGCCACGCGCCGTGGCGCTCCGAGAGCGGAAACGGAGCACCCTCGGCCCGCCGCGCGAACAGCCGGGCCGCGCGCTCCGGCTCGCGGCACGCGACGTCCAGGTCGATCAGCGGCCTTCCGAGCAGCTCGTCGCGGACGGCGCCGCCGACGACCCAGGCCTCCTCGCCGCCGAGGACTTCGCGAACGAGCTCCTTCACGAGTCGACCACCACCCTGCGCGCCCGGCGCGGATCGCATCCGATCCCGCACGCGAGCTCGTAGTTGATCGTCTCCGCAACGCGTGCGTGGTCCTCGAGCAGTACGCCGTGGCCGATCAGCGTGACCGGAGTGTCGACCGGCAGCTCGCGCTCGAGCCGAACCGCCAGGGCGTCCATCGAGACCGTTCCAATCACCTTCGCCGGCTCGCCGCCCACGCGCACCTCCGTCCCGGTCATGTCCCGCCGGAAGCCGTCCGCGTAGCCGACCGGGACGATCCCGATCCAGGTGGGCTCGTCGGCGACGAAGCGGCGGCCGTAGCCGGTGCTCTCGCCCTTTTCGAGGCGCCGCACCTGTGCGAGCGCGCTGCGCCAGAGCAGCGCAGGCTCGAGCCCATCCTTCGACGGGTCCTCGCCGAAGGGGGACAGCCCGTAGAGCGCAACTCCGCAGCGGGCGGCGTCGAAACGGGAATCCGGGAACCGCAGAGCGCCGGCGCTGTTCGCCAGATGGCGCGTGAGGTGGCGATACGGCTCGGTCGCTTCGAGGAAGCGCTCGATCTGCTGCGTCGTGAACTCGGGATCGCAGTCCGCAGAGGCGAAGTGGCTCATCAGCCCGACCACGTTGGCCGTCGGCTCGGGGAGCTCCGAGAACCCCCAGCGGCCCATGCCCGTGTCGAGCTTGAGGTGCACGCGGATCCCCTCCGGGATCTCGGCACCCGAGATCGCAAGCTCCAGGTCGGCGTCGCGCGCTTCCGCGATCTCCCGGTTGGTGGACGTCGGGCCCATGACGAGGATCCGGGAGGTCGGAAACTCGTCGCGAAGCTCGAGCGCCTCGGGCACCGTCGCCGTGCAAAGCGCGGCCGCTCCCTCGCCCAGCGCCGCGGCCGCCGCGTCGACCGCTCCGTGCCCGTAGCCGTCGGCTTTCACCACCGCCCAGAGCTCGGAGCCGTCCAGGGCCTTCAGCAGCGTCCTCATGTTGCGCCGGATGGCGCCGAGGTCGATCGTCAGCTCAGAGCGATACATCCAGCGCCTGCGGCAGGGCCGCGATGACGTCGCTCGCGACCATGCCGCTCTGGTTCGGGACGAGCGTGGACGCGAGCTGCTGCGCGGCGGCGCCGGCGGCAGCCGCCAGCTTCGGCTCCAACCCTTTCGCGAGGAACGCGCCGATGATCCCCGTGAGCACGTCTCCCGTGCCGGCGGTTGCGAGGGCCCCGGTTCCGAGCGCGCACACGAATACACCCGGTTCAGCCGAGGCGACGATCGTGTCGGCGCCCTTCAGCAGGCAGACCGCGTTGAAGCGCTCGGCGCCGCGACGGGACGCCTCGAGCCGGTGCGCGTCAACCCAGGCGGACTCCTCGCCGAGCAGACGTCCCAGCTCGCCGGAGTGCGGCGTGAGCACGACGGGTGCTTTGCGATCGACAGGCTCGAATTCGTGGAGAGCATCGGCGTCGACGACCGCGGGCAGATCGGTCTCGGCGAGGAGCCGGCGGACGAGCTGCTTGCGCTCCTCAGATCGTCCCAGCCCCGGCCCGATCGCCAGTGCCGACGCGCGCTCGGCGGCCTCGAAGGCCTGGTCGAGCGGGCGCTTCACGGCCTCCAGCAGCCGGGTCTCCACCACCGGCAACGCGTCTTCGGGCGCCGCGACCGCGACGTACCCCGCGTCGGCGCGGAACGCCGCCTCGGCGGCGAGGGAGAGCGCACCAGTCATCCCGCGCGAGCCGCCGACGACGAGTACCGAGCCTGCCGTGTACTTCGTCTGGCCGGGCTGACGGCGCGGCACGGCGCGGAGGATCTCGGCCGTGACGAGCCGGTGCTCGGTCTCGGCCGGCTCGAGCCCGATGTCGGCCACCTCGACCTCTCCCGCGAGGAACCGGCCCGGCGCAACGGCGGTGCCGACTTTTTGCCCGTGGAACGTGACCGTCGCGTCGGCACGAACCGCTGCACCGGAGACCTCTCCGGTCGAGGCGTCGACTCCGGAGGGAAGATCGACCGCGACGACCGGCTTGCCGGCCGAGTTGATCGCCTCGATCGCCTCTGCGGCGTCGGGACGCGGCTCACCGTGAAAGCCCGTTCCGAAGAGCGCGTCCAGGATCACGTCTGCGTCGGGCAGTTCCTGACCCGGCTCGACGACGGCGCCCCCGAGGCGCTCGGCTGCGATCCGGCCATCACCGCCGTTTGCTCCCTTGCCGCATACGGCCACGATTCGGGCGCCGGGGAAGCGACGTGCGACCGTGTCGGCAACGGCACCGCCGGCCCGCTGCATCAGCTCGTCAACGTCGTTTCCTTCCTCCGCCGCCTTCATCTCGTCGGCGGTGTACAGCGGCTCAAACACGCTACGCATCCCAGTATCCCGCGACAGTTCTCAAACGGACTCTTCCCCGTCGAGTCCCGCGATCAACTGCTCGCGACCACGCAAACGGCCGTGGCGAGCTCACGCGAGTGGGACATGGACAGGTCGATCGACCCCGCACCCACGCGCCCGGCCCAGGCCTGCGCCCGGCCGGTGAGGCGAACGCGCGGCTTGGGCCTGCCCGAGATCTCGACGTCGCGCCAGGCAAACGCCCGGGCGACGCCGAAGCCGAGCGCCTTGCCGACCGCTTCCTTCCCCGCGAACCGGGCCGCGTAGTGCTGAGCGGGATTCGGCCGGGACTCGCAGTACGCGCGCTCGGCATCCGTGAAGCAGCGCTCGCGGAAGCTCGGGTAGCGCGCCAGCGCACGCTCGATCCGCCCGATCTCGATCAAATCGGTTCCCACGTTCATGGCGTCTCCTCGCAACTTCCAGCCTGTCGACCGGTCAGTTCAGACGGACGCACGGGCAAAGCCCGCGCGTCCTGACGACGGCACCGCAAGCGGCGCCTCATGCGTTCGTCTCCAGCCAGTACGGCAGGTCCGCCAGCGAGTCGATCACGCCGTCCGGAGACACCGTCGAGTGCTCGAGGTCGCTCTCGCGGAACTTGCCCGTGCGAACGAGGATCGCCTTCAGGCCGTACTTCTGGCTACCCTCGACGTCGGCTTCGAGGTCGTCGCCGACCATGTACGTGCGGTCGGGATCGGAGTCGAGCGCCTCCAGCGCCGCCTCGAAGTACGCACGGCTGGGCTTGCCGAGCACCTTCGCCTCGAGGTCCGCGGCGTACTCGAGCCCGGCGACGAACGCCCCGGCGTCGAGCAGCGGGCCACGCGAGGTCTGCCACCACTTGTTCTTGTGCAGGCAGTAGAAGTCGGCACCCGCCTCCAGCTCGGAGAAGGCCCTCGTCAGGTTCATGTAGCTGAAGACCCGGTTCGTCTCGTCGGTCTCGTCCGCGCCCCCGAAGAGCACCGCGTCGGCATGGTCGCCGACGAGCTCGCACCCGTCGAGGTCTTCGACCACCGCCGCCATCGTCAGGGCGAGCACCCGTTTGCCCGCCAGCGCGCGCCCGGCGGCAATGGCCGTCGTCTGCAGCTCCTCGTCCTCGAGCTCGATCCCGAATTTCCGCAGATCCTCGGCGAGTGACCGCCGCGAGCGCGTGGTGTTGTTGGTCACGAACCGCAGCCGATGACCGTCCTCGCGCAGGCGGCGAACGGCCTGCGCCGCGCCCTGCAGCGGCTGCCCGGAAACATGAACCACGCCGTCAAGGTCGAGCAGAATGGCGGCCATGGAGCGCGAGTCTATTCGGGTAACGAGGAGCGTCGAAATCCCGCGCTCCGAAATCGAGCTCCGCTTCTCGCGCTCGAGCGGCCCCGGCGGCCAGCACGCGCAGAAGTCCGAGTCGAGGGTCGAGGCGGTGTTCGACGTCGAGGCCTCGGAAGGGCTGTCCGACGCGCAAAAGCGCCGCGTGATCGCGAAGGCAGGCCCGGTCCTGCGCGCGGTCGCCCAGGACGAACGCAGCCAGTGGCGAAACCGCGAGCTGGCAACGGAGCGCCTGGTCGAGGGGCTACGCGGCGCGCTCAAGGTCGAGCGGCGGCGCCGGCCGACGAAGCCGACGGCTCAGTCGCGGGAGCGCAGGCTCGAGCAGAAGCGCCGCCGCTCGGAGACGAAACGCCTGCGCAGGCCGCCTAGCTGAGCTCGGCCGGCAGCCCGAAGAGCGGAAACAGCTCCGGATAGCCGGCGAAGCCCGTGATCCCGGCGATCTGCTCGCCGTCGACGGCGAAGACCATGATCCCGTACGCGCGGAAGGGGCCGCCGGAAGGATCCTGGACGTACGCAGCGAGCGCGGGCTGGCCGTTCGCGGTCGTCGGCCTCAGCCGGATCAGCTCGAGCCGACCGTCCATCGGGACGGTGGCGAAGAAGCCGCCGATCTCCGCAGGGCCGACCAGGTGCATCGGCTCGGGCGGCATCGTCATCAGCGCGTCGTCGGCGAGCAACGCCGTCAGCCGATCGATGTCCACCGCCTCCCACGCATCGACGAACCGCCGCATCAACGCCGACTGAGCGTGCTCGTCGGCGGGCCGGTGTACCCGGGCGAAGGTGCCGTTGCGCTGTTCGCGGTCGAGCCGCTCGCGCGCGCGTTGCAGGGCGCTGTTTGCCGCCGCGATGCTGATCCCGAGCACGTCCGCAGCCTCCCGCGCCGACCAGCCGAGCACGTCTCGCAGAACGAGCGTGGCCCGCTGCCGCGGCGGCAGGAGCTGCATCGCAACGATGAAAGCGAGCCCGATCGTCTCGCGCCGCTCCGCTTCGAGCTCTGGAGTCTCCGGCTCGAGCATCAGGTCGGGGTACGGCTGCAGATGTTCGTCCACCGTCGTCTGCTCCAGACGGTGGCGCCGCTCGATCATGCGGAGACAAACGTTGGTCGCGATTCGGTAGAACCACGACGACAACTCGGCCCGCGGCTCGAAACCGCCGATGCCGCGCCAACCACGGAGCATCGTCTCCTGCAGCGCGTCGTCGGCGTCGTGGACCGAGCCGAGCATGCGGTAGCAATGCGCGTGCAGCCGACGGCGCAAAGGTGCCGTCAGCTGCACGAACGCCTGCTCGTCGCCGCTCGCGGCGGCCGCCAGCAGCTCCATGCCTTGACGCTACTCCGCCATCGGCGGCGGTGCGCCGAGCTCCGTCCAGCCAGGCGCGTCGAACGACCCCGGCTTGCCCCCGAGCGCGATGAGCCGGATCCCATCGGGCCCCGGCAGGATCTGCCGGTGCTGCTCGGGCCCGACCCGGGCCATCACCCCGGGCTGGAGCTCGAACCGCTGATCGCCGGCGACGAGCGTCGCCGAGCCGGAGATCGGAATGTAGACCTCCTCCTGATTCGGGTCGAAGGCGGTCGCGTCGTGGTTGTGCATCGGATAGCCGTCCCAGTCCGGCGGCAGGGTGAGCACCTGCATTCCCCAGGCGGAAACACCGAGCGTCGCGCGAGCCCGACGTGCAATTCCTCCGTGGATCGGATCCATCTCGTCGATCTCGGCGACCGTGACGTCGATCGTTGCCACATCGGCCATTTGGCCCTCCTTTTCGCGTTTTGTAAGTAGAACCCGCGGCGTCTGCCGAACTCATCGCCCGCCGGCAGCAGCCCAATCGCGGGCGCGGCCGTGCTCATCCCGGAATGTCCGGGCCCCCACCCTCGTTTACACGTATGCAGGCGTCGGGCGTTTCTGTAGGCCCGGGACGCCGCGGCCAAGAAGGAGGCGATTTCCTTGAAGCAGTTTCATCCGGAGCTCCGGCTCACAAACGTCCGCTGCAGCTCGTGCGGCACGACCTTCACCACTCGCTCCACCCGGGACGAGCTGGTCGTCGACGTCTGCTCGAGCTGTCACCCGGCCTACACGGGTGTCGAGCGCTCCGTCGGGACCGGCAGCCGGATCGATCGATTCGAGCGGCGGCGAAAGCTCGCCGCCCGCACCTAACCCGCTGAATGAAGGAAGTGAGAAACGCTGAGCAACACAATGCTTGAAGAGCGACAGCTCGACCACGAGACCGACGCGATCACGATGTTCATGAATCGCGCCGGCCGCTATCCGCTGCTGACCGCCGCGGAGGAGGTCACGCTGGCCAAGCGCGTCGAGCGCGGTGACAAGGCCGCCAAGGAGCGGATGATCAATTCGAACCTGCGGCTCGTGATCTCGATCGCCAAGCGCTACCAGGGTCACGACCTCCCCCTGCTCGATCTCGTCCAGGAGGGCGTGATCGGGCTGAACCGCGCCGTCGAGAAGTTCGACTGGCGCAAGGGGTTCAAGTTCTCGACCTACGCGACCTGGTGGATCCGCCAGGCCTGTCAGCGCGCGGTCGCGAACCAGTCGGCCACCATCCGGGTTCCGACCCACGTTGGCGAGCGGCGCGCGAAGCTCCGGCGGGTCGGCGCCGAGCTGGAGACGAAGCTCGGCCGGCAGCCGACGCGCGAAGAGCTGGCCGAGGCGGCCAAGCTTTCGCTTCGCTACGTGAACGAGGCGCTCGACGCCGCCGACGCGCCGGTCTCGCTCAACCAAAGCGTGGGGAGCGAGGAGCAGAGCGAGCTCGGCGACCTGTTCGTCGACCCGAACGCGGGCGATCCCGCGGAGGAGGCGACCGAGTCGCTTCGCCGACTGGCCGTCCGGCGCGCAGTCGCGAACCTGCCCGAGCGGCAGCGGATTGTGCTCCAGCGCCGGTTCGGACTCGACGGCGCCCCCGCCTCCCTCGAGGCGATCGGGGCGGAGCTCGGGCTCACGCGCGAGCGCGTCCGCCAGCTCGAGGGAGAAGCGCTCGAGCAGCTCGAGGGCGAGCTCGGAGGCATCGACGCGATCGCAGAGGCCGAGGACGACCTCGCCCAGGCCGCGTAATCGAGGCCTCAATCGTGATGATGGTGGTGGGCGTGCCGCCCACCACCATCGCGCATCGTCAGCGCGACGAGCGCCGCCGCCACACCGAGAAAGATGATGTTCAGGACGGTCGTGTAGTTCCACGACACGCCTCGCTCCGTGATCGAGTCGATCGACGGCCGATCTTCCGGGATCAGCCCGAAGGCGCTGAAGATGCCGTCGACCGCCAGCGCGGCGAGGACCATCGTCGCGAACATGATCCCGACCAAGAGGCCCGCGAGGCGCCAGCCGTAGTAGCGCCCGTAGACGATCACGAGCGGGATGATGATCAGGTCGGCGTAGATGAACGCGATCACGCCGGAGAACGAGATCCCACCCGCCCACAACACCGCCGCGAGCGGGATGTTCCCCACCGAGCAGACGAAGGAGAGCACGGCCACGATCGGGCCGACGATCACGTTCTCCAGCAGCCGCAGCCTGTCGTTCGATTCGGTGATGAAGAGATCGTTGAAGAACTCCATCGGGAGCAGGGCGACGAAGCCCGCGATCAGGAATCCGGCCGTGATCTCCTTCCAGAGCATCCCCCAGTCGCCGCGAAAGTTCCAAGCGACGTCGGTCCAGCCCTTGAGCGAGAAGATGCGAGAGCCGCCCGCCGCGCCGTGCACATGGCCGGTCTCGGCGGCAATCGCGTGCCGCCGCGCCTCCTCTTCCTCCCGCCGGGAGACGAACAGCCGGAGCGCGATCCACATCAGCACGATCAGGATCAGCCCGCCGATGAACTCGGCGAGCGTGAACTCCCACCCGAGGAAGATCCACATCACGATTCCGAGCTCGAAGACGAGGTTCGTCGAGGCGAACTGGAAGGCCATCGCCGAGGCGAGGCTCGAGCCCTTCTGGAAGAGCGACTTGGCGATCGCGACCGCCGCGTAGCTGCAGGACGATGAGGCGGCGCCGAGCCCGGCGGACAGGCCGAGCTCCTTCGGGCCCCTGCCTCCGAGCGCCCGTTCGAGTTTCGAGCGGGGGACCCAGGCCTGCACGATGCCCGAGAGCATGAAGCCGAGGATCAGCGCCCAGGTCACCTCCCAGGCCATCTGGAACGCGTTCCAGAGGCCGTCGCCGATCGTTTCGACCACCGGCACGGCGTACGACTGTATCCGTCAGCCCTGCAGCCACCGCTCGGCGTCTTCCCGGCGAAGCAGCCCGACCAGCCTCCCGTCCGAGGTCGTGACGATCGTGCTGCCCCCGCCGGGGATGTGCTCGTGCTCGTACAACTCGCGCGGCAGCACCTCGACCAGCTCGGCTCCCTCGCTGACAAACCGCTGCAGCTCGTTGCGATCGACCTGGGTCGGCATCCATACGCTTAGAGACGCGTCGGTGGTCGAACGTTGCACGTAATGAATGAGCGAGCGGTCCTCTTGAAGGAGGGCTAGTGCGCCGGCTGCTCGCAGCCGCGTCGGTCGCCGGCAGCGCGGCCGGACTGTACGCCCTCATCGTCCGCGGCGCCCTGACGCTCGATCTCGGCCTCGGCAGGGTGCTGATCCCGCTGGGTCCGCTGACCCGGCGGATCGACGCGCCTCAGGACGTCGTCTTCGACGTGATCGCGGCGCCGTACCTCGGTCGGACGCCGCGCGCGCTCGAGACGAAGCTCCAGGTCTGGGAGCGCGGCAGCGACATGGTGCTGGCGGCGCACTTCACGGATGTTGGGGCGCTGAAGGCGACCACGCTCGAGACGGTCCAGTTCGAGCCGCCCGACCGGGTGGGGTTCCGGCTCGTGCGCGGGCCGGTCCCGCACCTGTCCGAGTCGTTCGTGCTGCGGAAGGCGGACGACTCGACGGAGTTGACCTGGGAAGGCGAGCTCGGCGCCGATCTCTGGGTTGTCGGCCGCTGGTGGGGCGGCCGCGTCGCACGCGCATGGGCGCGCGCCGTGCGCGCGTCGTTCGAGAGCATTGCCGCCGAGGCCGAGCGCCGTGCTCGTTAAGCAACGTTCGGTGTAGGGAACGCATCGAAACGGACATGAGACGCGGACTCATGCTCGTCGCGCTTGCCCTCATAGCCGCTGGCTGCAGTGAAGGCTCGCGACGGTCGGAGAGGTCGACCACGCAGGAGGAGCAGCCGTCGTTCCTGCGCGACCCTGGTCTCAAGGTCGGGTGGAAGACCGACTTCACGAAGTTCGCGGCACCGCTCTCAGAGTTCGAGTCCGGCGGCCCGGGCAAGGACGGCATTCCGGCGCTGAACGATCCAAAGCTACTCGATGCCCGCGACGTCGACTATCTGAAGCCGCGGGAGCCCGTGATCGCGCTCGAGGTCGGCGATGACGCCCGCGCCTATCCCCTCGAGATCCTGACCTGGCACGAGATCGTCAACGACGACGTCGGCGGCGTTCCGGTCGCCGTCACCTTCTGCCCGCTCTGCAACACCGCGCTCGTCTTCGACCGCCGCGTTGAGCGCAAGACGCTCGACTTCGGGACAACCGGCAACCTGCGCAACTCGGACCTCGTCATGTACGACCGCCAGTCCGAGTCTTGGTGGCAGCAGTACGGCGGCGAAGCCGTTGTGGGACGCTACACCGGGACGACATTGCGGCAGTTGCCCGCCCGCATCGTCGCCTGGCGCGAGTTCGAGCGTGCGCATCCGGACGGACGCGTGCTCAGCCGCAACACCGGATACACCCGCCCGTACGGCCAGAATCCATACGGAGGCTACGACGAGATCGGCAGCGCACCCATCTTCGCCACCGCCAACGCCGGCGACAGGCGCCTCTCCCCCAAGGAGCGGGTTGTGTTCGTCCAGCGCGGCCGCGCCGGCGTCGCCGTTCCCTTCTCAACGCTGGCGAAGCGGCGCCAGATGACCGTGGAGGTCGAGGGCCACAGGCTCGAGATCCGCTTCCACCGCGGAGTGGCCTCCGCGCTCGACGCGGCGTCGATTGCGGCGGGTCGTGACGTCGGCGCGGCGCAGGTGACGGAGAACGGGAAGCCGGTTCCGTTCTCCGAGCCGTTTTGGTTCGCCGTCGCCGCGTTCCGCCCGAAGGTGGTGCTCGCGCGCTAGCCGGGCTTCGGCGTGAGACGGCGTCCGACGCCGACGAAGAACGGAACGAGCATCAGTCCGAAGGCGCCGTGGACGAGCACCTCGAACCACTGGTTCGGTCCGTTCGGGTTGGTGAACCACTCGAAAACCGTGTTGCCCAGGATCTGGAAGTTGACCACGTAGACCGCCAGCCCGTAGACGATGCCGCCCGCTGTGAGCACGAGCAGGTTGCGCAGGAACGGTACGAGCAGCGCGAACGCCATCCCGAAGACGATCGACAGAGCGGCGTGTGTGACGAGGCCGGTGGCGATCATGTCGCTGGTCGGCGTCATCGACGCAGGCCGGCTCGTGCCGTGGAAGATCGTGGAGATGTCCATCAGCGGCGCCACTGCCGGTTTCCCCTGCGTCGTCGCATAGCCCATGTTTGCCAGCAGGAAGGCGAGCCCTGCCGCGAAGCCCGCGACCGCGCCGCGCGCCAGCAGATCGCCCAGGTGCTCCGCGAGCACCCGTTGGTACGAATGAAGTGCGACCGGCGCCTCGTCCGGAGCAGGACGCACCGTCGCCCGGTCTCGTTCGAGAGTAGCCATCGCTTCCTCCTTTAGAACGAAGACGGCTGCTACTCCAAAGTTGGATGCGCGGGCCGCGGAGACGGATTCCGCCCGTTAATCCCGCTCGGCCTCGAAGCGCTCGAGTGGCTCGCGGATCTGCATACGAGCGCGGTGGATGCGGCTTTTCGCCGCCGAGAGGGAGAGCCCGAGCACTTCGGCGACCTCCGCGTTCGAGAGACCCTCGAGGTCGCGCAGCACCAGCGGTGCGCGATAATCGTGCGGCAGCTCCCGCACGCTGGCGAGCAGGAACGTCCGCAGCTGGACGTCCTCGGTGGGTGGCTCGGCGCCGGCGATCGACTCGTCGAGCTCCACCGTTGCGGGGCGCCGGCGCCGGGCCCGCATCAGCGCCTCGTTGACGGCGATCCGGTAGAGCCAGGTCTCGCCGACTCGGAGCTCGTCCTCGGCCTCCGTGTGGGTGGCGACGCGAAGGCGTACCCGCTCGACCGGCTACGGCGAGGGCACCGGGTCGACGACGTGGTCGGAAGGCGACAGGTCCTCATCAGGTACGACGGCGCTGCCTACAGCGCGGAGGCGTTTGCACGCGGGCGGACCGGGCGCTTGAGCCCGCTTCCGGCGACGCTCTCGTACTGGTTCGCCTGGCGGCGCTTCTAGCTGCGGACATCGATCTACGGGACTACTCGACGGTGACGGTCTTCGCCAGGTTCCTGGGCTGATCCACGTTCAGGCCGCGCAGCCTCGCGATCCGGTAGGCGAGCAGCTGCAGCGGCAGCGTGGCAAGGATCGCCTGCAGGAACGCCGGCGACCGGGGAACGTAGATGACGTCGTCGGCGTGGTGTTGGATGTCCTCGTTTCCGTCGGTGGCGATCGCGATCACGTGCGCCCCGCGGGCGCGGGTCTCCTGGATGTTCGAGACGACCTTGTCGTAGACGTGCGATTTCGTCGCCACGCAGACGACCGGGGTGTCCTCGTCGAGGAGCGCGATCGGCCCGTGCTTCATCTCACCGGCGGAGTAGGCCTCCGTCGGGATGTACGAGATCTCCTTGAGCTTGAGCGCGCCCTCGAGCGCGACCGGCAGCCCGATGTTCCGGCCGAGGTAGAGGAAGAACGGACGGTCGTAGTAGCGCTGTGCGATCTCCTCGATCGGGTGGTGCCCGTCGAGGAAGGCGGTCATCTTCGTCGGCAGCGCGTACAGCTCGTCGAGGATGAACTCGATCTCCTTGCGCGGGAGCGTCTCGCGCACCTCCGCGAGCTTGAGCGCGATCAGGGCCAGCAGCGCGCATTGCGCGGTGAAGGTCTTCGACGACGCGACGCACTGCTCGAGCCCGGCGCGCGTGTAGAGCACCGAGTCGACCTCGCGCGTGATCTGCGAGCCCATCATGTTCGTGATCGCGATCGTGCGCGCCCCCTTCTCGCGGGCGTGCTGGATCGCCGCGATCGTGTCCGCCGTCTCGCCGGACTGCGTGATGCCGATCACCAGCGTGTCGGGTGTCAGCACCGGATTGCGGTAGCGCCACTCGCTCGCGATGTCGGGCTCCACGGGAACACGTGACCATTCCTCGATCATGTACCGACCGATCACGGCCGAGTGGTACGCGGTGCCGCAGGCGGGGATGACGATCCGGCGCAGGTCGCGCAGTTCTTGGTCGGAAAGACCGAGGCTCTCGAGGACGAGCCTTCCGTGGCGGACCCGGTCGCCGAGCGTCTCCTTGACCGCGTCGGGCTGCTCGTAGATCTCCTTGAGCATGAACGTCTCGTAGCCGCCCTTCTCGGCGACCTCGTCGTCCCAGTCCACCTCGAGGATCTCCCGGGCCACCTGCCCCTCCTCGACGTCGATGAAGGTCGCGCCCTCGGGCCGAACGGCGACGATCTCGCCGTCTTCGATCAGCTGGATCTTCCTGGTCTCGGAGATGAAGGCCGCGACCATCGAGGCGAGGAACATCTCCCCGTCGCCGACGCCGACGAGCAGCGGGCACTGGAGCCGCGCTCCGACGAGCAGGTCGGGATGGTCGTGGTGGATCACCACGAACGCGAAGTGGCCCTCGAGCTCCCTGTACGCGGCGCGGACGGCCTCGACGAGGTCGCCCTGGTAGTGGCGCTCGATCAGGTGGACGATCACCTCGGCGTCGGTCTCCGAGCTGAAGGTGTGGCCTTCCTCCTCGAGCGAGGTCTTGAGCTCGCGGAAGTTCTCGACAATGCCGTTGAGCACCATCGCGAGCTTGGAGTCTTCGCAGCCCGTGAGCGGATGGGCGTTCTCCTCGCACACGCGGCCGTGGGTCGCCCAGCGCGTGTGCCCCAGCCCGTGATTCGTCTTCGAGCCGTTGACGCCGGCTGCGTTCTTCAGGACTTGGAGGTTTCCGACCGCGCGGACGTAGTCGAGCCCATCGTCCTCGCGGAGGGCGAGGCCGGCCGAGTCGTAGCCTCGGTATTCGAGCCGTTCGAGGCCCTGGAGGAGCAGTTCCTTACAGGCTCTCTGCCCGACGTATCCGATGATCCCGCACACGCCGAAACCTCCCTTAGAACGCGTAAAGCCCGGCCCCTTCCCCCTCCCGTCGTCGGGTGGGTCAGCCGAGCTCTCGTCTCACGAGAGCCGAGATGGTAGCACAGATAGTCGACGCTCTTTCCTCGCTCTCGGCCTCTGCCAGAACCCGGATCACGGGCTCCGTTCCGGAGAGTCGAACGAGCACTCGACCCGTGCCGTCGAGCTCCTGGTTGAGCTTTTCGACCTCGGTCTCGATCGCATCCGTGAGCTCTTTGGAGGCCACGCGCACGTTCTCCTTGGCCTGCGGATAGTGCGGCATCACGGCCGCTGCCCCCGCGAGCGACCGGCCCTCGAGCGCGGCGCAGAGGAGAAGCGCAGCGGCGAGGCCGTCGCCGGTGACGTGGTCGCGTAGGTAGATGATGTGCCCCGACTGCTCGCCGCCGAGCAAGGCGCCGCGGTCGCGGAGCGCCTCGAGCACGTAGCGGTCGCCGACGGGCGTCGTCACGACCGCGATTCCGTGTTCCTCGGCGAGTCGGTGGAAGCCGAGATTCGTCATCACGGTCACGGCAACGATGTCGACGCCGAGGTGGAGCATAAGGATGGCCAGGATCTGGTCGCCGTCGAGGGCGTTCCCATCGGCGTCGACGGCCAGCATGCGGTCGCCGTCCCCGTCGAAGGCAACACCCAGGTCGAGCCCTTCGGCCGTTACGGTCCGCTGCAACGCCCTGAGATCGGTGGCGCCGCAGCCGACGTTGATGTTCGTCCCGTCAGGCTCGTTCCCGATCACGATGATCTCCGCGCCGAGCTGCTCGAACGCAGCAGGCGCGATTCCGGCGTACGCCCCGTTCGCGCAGTCGACTCCGATGCGGAGACCGGAGAGATCCGAGCCGAACCGCTCGGTGATGTGCTCGAGGTAGCTGTCGGTCGCGACGCCGACGTGGTCGATCTCACCCGGTTCGAACGCGGGCGGGGCGTCGAGCAGCGCCTCGATCTCCTCCTCCGACGCATCGGTCAGCTTGCGGCCCTCCGCGTCGAAGAACTTCACCCCGTTGTACTCCGGCGGGTTGTGCGAGGCGGAGATGACTGCGCCGAGGTCGAGCGCGAGCAGGGCGACCGCCGGCGTCGGAAGGACGCCGCCGAGAACCGCGTTCCCCCCGGCCGCGACGATGCCGCGGGTGAAGGCCTCCTCGAGCTCCGGGCCCGAGCCGCGCGTGTCTCGCCCGACGAAGACCCGACCGCCTTTCGACCAGAGTGTCGCTGCCTTGCCGAGCCGCTCGACGAGCTCGGGCGTCAGGTCCACGCCGACGACTCCCCTGACCCCATCGGTACCGAAGTACCTGCGGGCCATGGCTATCTCTTCGAGAACTGGGGCGCCTTTCGAGCCTTGTGGAGGCCGGCCTTCTTGCGCTCGACGATCCGCGCGTCGCGGGTCAGGAACCCGGCGCGCTTGAGCGCCACGCGGAGGTTCGGGTCGGCCTCGACGAGCGCGCGTGCCAGCCCGTGGCGGACGGCGCCCGCTTGGCCGGACGGGCCGCCGCCGTGGACGCGAACGCGGAGGTCGAACTGGCCCTCGACGCCGGCGACCTCGAGCGGTGCGAGCGCGAGCTTGCGGTGCGTCGTGCGTGGGAAGTACTCCTCGACGGTTCGGCCGTTGAACCACGTCTTGCCGTCGCCCGGTCGGATGAGCACGCGGGCGACGGAAGTCTTTCGCTTGCCGGTGCCCTGATAGACGGCTTCCCGCGTCGCCATTACTCGCTCACCTCGAGCGGCTTCGGGTCCTGGGCGCCGTGCGGGTGCTCGGGGCCGGCGTAGATCTTCAGCTTATTCAGCTGCTGGCGCGCGAGCCGGTTCCGTGGGAGCATGCCCCGGACCGCCTTCCGCAGCACCTCGGTAGGCCGGCGCTCGAGCTCGTCGCGCAGCGGACGGCTGCGCAAGCCCCCCGGGTAGCCGGAATGGCGGTGGTAGAGCTTCTCGTCCAGCTTCTTGCCGGTCACGGCGATCTTCTCCGCGTTCACGACGACGACGAAGTCACCCGTGTCGACGTGGGGCGTGTACTGCGGCTTGTCCTTGCCCCGAATGGTGTCGGCGATCTGCGTCGCGAGACGCCCGAGGGTCTTCCCCTCGGCGTCGACGAGGTACCAGCGGCGCTCGATCTCGCCAGGTTTTGCGTTCCACGTCTTCTGCATGAGAAACGGCGGACTGGCGTCCGCCGAGGCCGAATCGTAGCAGCGCGAGAATCGTCACGTTCTGGGGGGTTTGTGTTGCATCACTCCTCCCATCCGTGCGTGTTTTCTCTTCACCATCGAGAGCGTGCCGCGCTGGGAGCCCATGCACCGTGACTTCGCCGAAGGACTTCGAATGCTCGCGCCCGTCGACCTCGGCTACGCGGAGGCGTGGCGCTTGCTCAGGCCGGTTTCCGCCCGAATCGGCGTTCCGAGACCGAGCTACTGGCGCGTCCGTCGCTTCCTGATCGAAGAGCGAAGACGCGTCCGTCTTCGTCGGGAGCGGCGCGATCGCATCCTCGCCGACCTCATGGCCGGCTTGATCAAGAGACCCCTGTTCGATGCAACACAAACTCCTTGAGGGTGGTGCGGAAGGCGGTCGCTCCGCCGTGGGAGGGATGGCGGATGTAAGGGGCACCGAGCTCACGCTCTGCGAGCCGTCCGACGGCGAGCACGCTCCGGCCGCGCGCGAGCTCCGCGAGGAAGGGCCGCGACGCGTCGACCTCCGCGCGCGTGGGGCGCCGGTTCGACGTCTCGGTGCCAGGATGGGTCGGCACGACGTTCCAGCACAGCACCTGCTCCTCGAGGCCGAGCTCCGCGAGCACGCGGCGGACGATCGTCGCGGTCGCTTCGGCGGGTCCGGTGCCCGTGAGCTGGCGTTCCGAGGTGAAAGGAACGCCGCTGATCCGGGCGCCGCGGTAGCCGGCCGCCTCGCCCACGAGCAGGATCGGCGCGCCAGTCCTTGACTCGAGATATCGCCTCAGCCGCTCGCAGAGGACGCGGGCCCGGTCGCCTTCACGATAGAAGTTGAACGTGGCGCCGATCTCAGCCGCGGCCAGCTCGTCGACGAAGCTCATCGTCCGAACTCTGACGGACGGCGGCCAGGAGGCGGTCGAGGTTGCAAGAGACCTCGCCGAGTGGCTCGGCGCCGCCCGCCGGTCGCTCGACCTCGCGCAGTACGACTTCAACATCGGTCCCGAGACGGCCGAGCTCGTCTCCGGCGCGATTCGCAACGCCGCCGCCCGTGGGGTCGAGGTCCGGATCATCTACAACGTCGATCACCGCAATCCGATCCCGGTGCCGCCGCCGCCGGAGCCGGATGTCGCCCTCATCGCGTCGCTCGGGGTTCCGCATCGCGCGATCGCCGGCGTCCCCGACCTCATGCATCACAAGTACGCCATCCGTGACCGCGAGAGCGTTTGGACGGGATCGACGAATTGGACGGACGACTCCTGGTCGCGACAGGAGAACGTGATCGTGCTCGTCGACGACACCGCGCTCGCGGATCTGTTCGCCAAGAACTTCGAGGAGCTCTGGTCGACCGGCTCGGTCGAGCAGAGCGGCTTCGTGCCGCCCGTACGTCTGCACATCGACGAGATGCTCGTCCGACCGTGGTTCACACCGGGCTTCGGCGAGGATCTCTCCCTGCGGATCGCGAAGACGATCGGCAAGGCCAAGCGCCGCGTGCGGATCTGCTCTCCGGTCATCACCGCCGCGCCCGTGCTGGCCATGCTCGCGCAGCTGATCTCGGAAGGCGAGCTCGACATCGCCGGCTGCGTCGACCGGCCGCAGATGGAAGGCGTGGTCGGAGAGTGGAAGCACAGCGGAAACGTGATCTGGAAGCTGCCTCTCCTCGAGCGCGTGATGGCGGGGCCTTTCTCGGGGAAGCCCTCGACCCCGTACGGAACCGGCCCGGTGCACGATTTCATGCACGCGAAGGTGACCGTCGCGGACGACGTCGTCTTTGCGGGCTCGTTCAACCTCTCCCGGTCGGGTGAGCTGAACGCGGAAAACGTGCTCGAGCTCCACGACCCCGCGTTGGCCGAGCGGCTCGCCGCCTACGTCGACGCGGTTCGGGCCCGCTATCCGTCGCTCTCGGCGGACGAGCTAGCCTCGCGCCCATGACCATCCCCAGCGGCACCGTCACGCTCCTGTTCTCGGACATCGAGGGCTCGACGCGGCTTCTGCAGCAGCTCGGAGACGACTACGCGGGTATCGAGGCCGAGCACCGCAGGATCATGCGGGAGGCCTGCACCGAGGCGGGCGGCCACGAGATCGACCGGCAGGGCGATGCGTTCTTCTTCTCCTTCACCCGCGCCCGTGATGCGGTCGCCGGAGCAGTCGCCGCGCAACGCGCGCTGGCCGAGCAGGCCTGGCCTCACGGGGTCGAGTTGAAGGTGCGGATGGGCCTGCACACGGGCGAGCCGTCGGTCGGCGACGAGGGCTACCTCGGGCTCGACGTGGTCAAGGCCGCGCGGATCGGCGCGGCGGCGCACGGCGGGCAAATCCTCGTCTCCGAGACGACCAAGGCGCTGCTCGGATCGAGCGCCGAGCTCAAGGATCTCGGCGAATACGAGCTGAAGGACATGGAGCACCCGGAGCGGCTCTACCAGGTCGTCGCCGGCGAGCTCAAGCCGAGCTTTCCAGCTCCGCGCACCGAGCGTTCGCCCAGCAGCGAAGACACGCTCAACCGGCGGATTGAGTCCTACGTCGAGCGCACGATCGCGAATGCCCTCGAACAGGACGTGCCCCGGGAACCGCCGAAGAGGGGCTTCCTCAGACGCCGCCGTCGAGGCTGACCGTTACTCCCACTCGATGGTGGACGGCGGCTTCGAGGAGACGTCGAGGGCGACGCGGTTCACGCCTGGGATCTCGTTGATGATCCTGCTCGAGATCGTCTCCAGCAGGTCGTATGGCAGCCGCGCCCAGTCGGCGGTCATCGCGTCCTCGGACGTGACCGCGCGAATCACGATCGGGTAGGCGTAGGTGCGCTCGTCGCCCTGCACGCCGACCGACCTAATCGCCGGCAGCACGGCGAAGCACTGCCAGAGCTCGCGGTAGAGGCCGGCCCGGCGGATCTCCTCCAGCAGGATCGAATCCGCCTCGCGCAGGATCTCGAGCCGCTCCGCCGTCACCTCGCCGATGATCCGGATCGAGAGACCCGGCCCCGGGAACGGGTGCCGCCAGACCATCCGTTCGGGCAGCCCGAGCTCTTCACCCACCCGCCGCACCTCATCCTTGAACAGGAGGCGCAGCGGCTCGACGAGCTCCATCTCCATCTCCTCCGGAAGCCCAGCGACGTTGTGGTGCGACTTGATCTTGGCCGCGACACCCTCGGCGGCCCCGCCCGACTCGATCACGTCCGAGTAGAGCGTTCCCTGGACGAGGTAGCGGATCCTCCCCAGCCTCGCCGCCTCGTCCTCGAAGACCCTGATGAACTCCTCGCCGACCGCCTTGCGCTTGGCTTCGGGGTCGTCGACGCCCTCCAGCTGGGCCAGGAACCGCTCCTGTGCGTCGACGTGGACGAGCGGAACGTGGAAGTGGTTGCGGAAGGTCTCCACCACCTGGGCCGCCTCGTCTTTTCGCAGCAGGCCGTGGTCGACGAACACACAGGTGAGCTGGTCGCCGACGGCCTTGTGGACGAGCAGCGCGGCGACCGCCGAATCGACGCCTCCCGAGAGCGCGCAGAGGACTCGCTCCGAGCCGACCTGGGCCCGGATCCGATCGACCTGCTCCTCGATCACCGTGGCCGGCGTCCAGGTCGGCGGCGCGTCGGCCACGTCGTAGAGGAAGTTTTTCAGCAGGTCGGTTCCGTGCGGCGTGTGCACGACCTCAGGGTGGAACTGGACGCCGTAGAGCGCGCGGCCGGGGTGCTCGAACGCGGCGATCGGGGCCGAGGGCGAGCCTGCGACCACCGTCGCGCCCTCGGGCGGCGCGGTGACGGAGTCCCGGTGGCTCATCCAGCAGACCTGCGTCTCTGGCAGCCCGGCGAACAGCCGCCCCTCCCCCGCCTCGAGCTTCGTCTTGCCGAATTCCGAGACCCCTGTGCGCTCGACCTTTCCGCCGAGCTCCTGCGCCATCAGCTGCATCCCGTAGCAGATCCCGAGCGTGGGAATGCCGAGCTCGAACAGCGTCGGATCGACGTGCGGAGCGCCCTCCGCATAGACGGAGGCGGGTCCTCCGGAGAGCACGAGCGCCCTGGGATTTCGCCGCCGCACCTCGTCCACGGAGACGCCGTGGCCGACCAGCTCCGAGTAGACGCGGCACTCGCGCACCCGTCGAGCGATCAGCTGTGCGTACTGGCCGCCGAGGTCGAGAACGAGCACCGGCCGCTCTTCGGCGGCCGGCTCCGGAACGGGAAAGGGAACGACGTTCGTCATCCCATCCCGATCTTCTGGGCTTGCTGAAGCGCCTTGCCCTCGGTCTTGATCGCGGGCGCGAGCATGATCTCGGCCTTCTGGAAGTCGTGAATCGACTCGTAACCGCAGGTCGCCATCGATGTCCGCAGAGCGCCCATCAGGTTCAGCGTCCCGTCGTTCTCCGTGGCCGGGCCGACGACGATCTCCTCGAGCGTCGCGGACTGGTCGACCTGAACCCGCGCGCCGCGTGGGAGCGTGGGATGGAAGGTCGCCATGCCCCAGTGATAACCGCGGCCGGGCGCTTCCTTCGCCCGCGCGAGCGGGGAGCCGACCATGACGGCATCGGCGCCGCAGGCGATCGCCTTCGCGATGTCGCCGCCGGTGCTCATCCCGCCGTCCGCGATCACGTTGCAGTACTTGCCGGTCTCGAGCAGATGCTGGACGCGCGCCGCCGCCGCATCGGAAATCGCGGTCGCCTGGGGGACGCCGACGCCGAGCACTCCCCGAGTCGTGCACGCGTGGCCCGGGCCGACCCCGACGAGGACGCCTTCCGCCCCGGTCCGCATCAGATGCAGGGCGGTCTGATACGACGCGCAGCCGCCGACGATCGCGGGGATCGGGAGGTCGGCGATGAACTCCTTCAGGTTCAGCGCCGCGCCGTTCGACGAGACGTGCTCAGCCGAGACCACGGTTCCCTGGATCACGAGGATGTCGAGGTCGGCCTCGAGCGCGACCTCGTGGTAGTCCCGGACCCGCTGCGGCGTGAGCGAGCCGACTGCCAGCACTCCCGCGTCCTTGATCTCTCGAATGCGCTCCCCGATCAGCTCGGGCTTGACCTGCTCGGCGTAGATCTTCTGCATGCCGGCCGTGGCGCGCTCCTTCGTGAGCCGCGCGATCTTCTCGAGCTGCGCGTCGGCGTCCCGGTACCGCGTCCAGACGCCCTCGAGGTTCAGAACGCCGAGACCGCCGAGCTTGCCCAGCTCGATTGCGGTCCTCGGCGAGACCACGCCGTCCATCGCCGACGCGAGCAGCGGCAGCTCCAGCACCTGTGGGCCGAGCTTCCACGCGATGTCGACGTCCTGGGGATCGCGGGTCCGCCGCGACGGAACGATCGCGATGTCGTCGAACCCGTACGCCTGCCGCGCTTTCTTGCCCCGTCCGATCTCAACGTCCATCAGCGACCTCCGAATGCAAAAAACCCAGGCGCGGTACGTCGCCTGGGCCAGAAAAACCGTGTCGTGCTTCGTCTCTCAACTGGCAAGCGATGGTAGCACTGTCCTATGACGATCCCACCGGCTCGAGTTCCGTGACGCGGACGGACTCGGCCAGCTTGCGGAGCTCCTTCGGCTCGAACCGGCCTGCGCCGACCGTGAGCGTCGACGCCGTCCCCGCCGCGACGGCCTGCTGAAGCGCCTCCTCCGCAGGCCGGTCCTCCAGCCGGGCGGCGAGAAAGACCGCCAGCAGCACATCCCCCGAGCCGACCACCGAGACCGGCTCGACCCGGGGTGCGTCGGCGCGGAACCGGCGCTGCTCGCGCTCCTCGCGCAGGAGGGCGTAACAGCCCGACTCGTGGCTGATGAGCACGTTCCGCGCGCCGCGCTCCGCGATCGTGTCGATCCCGACCATGAAGTCGTCCTCGTCGTTGAACTCCTGCCCGACGAGAGCCTCCGCCTCGCGCTGGTTCGGGGAGACGAGGAACGGCTCGGCGTGCACCCCGGCCCGGAGCGGCTCGCTCTCGGCGTCGAGCACGGTCCGGATGCCGCTTCGGTTCAGCTCCCGAATCGCATCGGCATAGAACTCGTCGTCGACACCCCGTGGTAGCGAGCCCGCAAACACGGCCGCGTCGGCGCTGCGGGTCAGGTAGGCGAGCTTCTCGCGGAGGAAGTCGAGCTCCTCATCCCGGACGTGCGGTCCCCACTCGTTGATCTCGGTGTAGGTGTTGCCGGTGGGATCGACGACGGCGGTCGAGGTGCGCGACTCGTCCTCGATCCGGACGAAGTCGTTGAGGATCGCCTCATTCGTCAGCTCCTCGACGATCTGCGTACCGGTGCGCCCGCCGACGAGGCCGGTCGCGACGACGGGCACGCCGAGGGTCTTCAGGGCGCGGGCGATGTTGATTCCCTTGCCGCCGGCGAGGGTCATTCCCTCGCTCGCCCGATGGCGCTGCCCGCGCTGGAAGTTCGGCACGTTCAGCGTCCGGTCGATCGCGGCGTTGAGCGTGACCGTGACGATCATCCGGGGATCCAGTCGTAGACGTGGTGGACGGTGCGGCCGGCGTACCAGACGACGCGGCCGCCGACACCGGGCCGATCGGCTGTCCGAGCGGCGACGAGGAGCCGCCCGCCGAGCAGGCGGCCGTTCTGGAAGACGCGAATCCGGCCGAGCGCCCGTCCTTGCTCGACGGGGAGCGAGACGGTCTCGACCGAGACGATCCTTTGCACGAGCAGCTGGTCGACGCGGGCGTTCACGGTCAGCGGGCGGGCGGCGACGAGCGCGATCGGCTCCTCACCGAACTCCGTGCGCACGCGCGCGTACACGCGCCCGCGCACGACCGCCGGGAACGCGCGGTAGCGGGAGAAGCCCCAGTTCAGGAGCTCGGTCAGATCGGCGTTCCGTGTGGCGCGCGCGGGACTGCCGAGCAAGGTCGCATACAGCGTCACGCCGCCGCGACGCGCCGCCGCGACCTCCGACCAGCCCGCCGCGGTCGTGTGTCCGGTCTTGACACCGAACGTCCCACGGAAGCTCGAAAGCAAGTCGTTCCAGGTGTGCAGCGTGCGGCCGCCCGCGATCGTCGCGGTCTGCTGCCTGACGAGCCGCCGGACGAGCGGATAGGCCATCAGGCGCCGCGCGAGCACGGTCACGTCGCGTGCGCTCGACACGTGAGCGGGCGCGTCGAGCCCGTCCGGCCGGACGAAGTGGCTGTCCGCGAGGCCGAGCTGTCGCGCGCGGGCATTCATCATCGCCACGAAGCGCTCCTGGTCGCCACCGCCGACGTGGTATGCGAGCGCGACCGCGGCGTCGTTGGCGCTCTGGACGAGCGCGGCCTCGATCAGGTCGCCCACGCGCAGCTGTTCGCCGGGACGGAGATTGATCGTCGACTCGCCGACGGCCGCGGCCTGCGGGGCGACCGTCACGACATCGTTGACGCGCGCGTGCTCGAGGGTCACGAGCACGGTCATCAGCTTCGTGATGCTGGCAATCGGAACGCGCTTGCGGAGGTTGTAGCGGAGCAGGATGTCGCCGTTCGTGCCGTTCTCGACCACGTAGGCGCGGCCCTGAACCCGGGGGAGCGCGGCAAGTGCGGGCGATGCGAGAAGGAGAGCCGCGACGACGGCAAGCGAGCGACGCGTCACGGTCAGAGAGGGTACCGCGTCAGGGCAACCGGATTTGCTGCCCGACCCGAAGCGCGTGCGGCTGAACGCTCGGGTTGAGCTCGACCAGGTGGGTGAGGCTCGTGTGGAAGCGCTCCGCGATCGACCCCAGCGTGTCGCCGGTGCGCACCGCGTAGACGCGTGGAGCGGTGTACGGCGGCTTCGTCGCGCGCGCCGGCGCCGGCTTCGTCTGCGGCGCGGGTGCGGGCGGCGGCGTGCTCTCCTCGTGGAGCGAAGGACGGATCAGCACGACCGCGGCAGTGCCGGCCAGCATCAGCGAAGCGGGGCCGCCGTAGCGCTTGAAAGCGGCCCGGCCGCGATCGCTCGGGATCACCAGCCGGAGGTCGACCAGACCTCCTTCTTCAGGCGGGCCGCTTCTGTCGCGGCGGCCGTGCGCCAGTCGAGCCCGGAGGAGCGAAACCCGTACAGGACGCTTCGCGCCGAGCTGACCAGCGCGCTCGCGGGCCCGCTCGTGAACGCGCGGGCGACGTCGGCGGGGGTCGCTCCCTGGGCGCCGACCCCCGGAAGCAGCAGGATCGACTGGGGCAGCATCCGCCGCGTCTCGCCGACCGCGCGTGGATGCGTCGCCCCGACGACCGCACCGACGCTGGACAGCCCCCGCTCGCCGACGAGCTCCGAGGCCCAGTCTGCGACGAGGCCGGCGACGTGCTGCCAGAGCGTGCGCCCGTCGGAGAGCGAGAGGTCCTGCACGTCCGCCCCGCCCTCGTTTGACGTCTTCACCAGGCAGAAGATTCCGCCGCCGTGACGGCGGCAGGCGGCGAGGAACGGCTCGACCGAGTCGCTTCCGAGATACGGATTGACCGTCATCGCGTCGGCGGTGGCCGGCGCCTCGGCGTGCGGCTCGAGATAGGCAGCGGCGTACGCGCGGGAGGTCGAGCCGATGTCGCCGCGCTTCGCGTCCGCGATCACGAGCAGGCCGGCCGACCTCGAGTACGCGCAGACGTCCTCGAAGGCCCGCATGCCGTCGGCGCCCAGCGCCTCGAAGAACGCCAGCTGCGGCTTGACAGCCACCGCGTGCGGCGCGACCGCGTCGATGACGCCGCGGCAGAAACGCCCGCAAGCATCGGCGGCGGCGCTGCGGGCGAGGTGGGCATCCCCGGCCAGCTCGACGGGGAGCAGGTCGGGTCGCGGATCGAGCCCGACGACGAGCTGCGAACGCTTGCGCTCGACCGCGTCGGCAACGCGGTCGCCGAAGGTCCGCGTGGCGACCGTCGCCTCGGCGCTCACAAGGTTCAGCGTAGCGGCGGCGTCGGCGGTTTAGCCAAAAGCGAAGGCCCCTTTCGGGGCCCTCGCGGAGCTTCTTCGGAGAGTGCCCTCGGGCGAGCTACATGCCTCCGCCGCCGCCACCGCTGCGGACAGCCTGCTTCAGCGAGCTGCCGGCCGAGAACTTCGGGACGGTCGCCGCAGGAATCTGGACCTTCTGGCTCGGGTTGCGCGGGTTCACACCCTGCCGCGCCGCGCGATGCTGCGTAGAAAACTTGCCGAAGCCGGTGAAGCTGATCTCCTCACGGTTCGTCAGCGCTTCCGTGATCGAATCGAGGACTGCGTCGACGGCCGTCGCCGCATCTCGCTTGTTCAGGCCGCTCTTCGACGCAACACGATCAACGAACTCATTCTTCGTCACGAGTCTCCTCTCCTCACGATTTGGACGTTTGAGCCGGTCAAAGACCCTAACACTCCTAACCTTTTCGCTCAACCATGCGGTTTTCCGGCACTTTTCTGTCCTTCGAGGAGCTCCGCGGCCCGAAAAAGGGGGCGCAGACGGACACCGTGGCGCGCGAGCGCGTCCACTCCGCCCTCCTCCCGATCGACCACGCAGACCGCCGTGCGGCACTCGAGACCCGCGTCGCGGAGCGCCTCGACGGCGCCGACCGCGGCCCCTCCGGAGGTGACGACGTCCTCGATCAGGCACACCCGCTCGCCCGGCTCGGAGACGCCTTCCAGCCGATTCGCCGTTCCGTAGTCCTTCGCTTCCTTGCGCACGATCAGAAACGGGAGGCCGGAGGAGAGCGAGGTCGCCGCGGCCAGCGAAACGGCTCCGAGCTCGGGACCTGCGAGCCGGTCCGCATCGGGCTCGAACTCCGAAACCAGCGCCGCCAGCCGCTCGCCGAGCGGCCCAAGCAGCTCCGGGACGGTCTCGAAGCGATATTTGTCCAGGTAGTAGCGCGAGCGCTTCCCCGAGCGCAGGACGAAGTCGCCCTCGAGGTAGGCGTGGTCGCGGAGCGCCGCCCCTAGCTCTTCGCGGTTCACCCGCGCGCGGCGAGAAGGACGTCGCGGGCGTGACGGGCGAGCGGTTCCGCGTCGGTTCCGCTCAGCGAGACGACCGAGCCAGTGTCGAAGTAGACCTCCGCGCGGTCGCGCCGGCCGGTGAAGCGACGGGCGAGGAGCGCACCGGTTGCGGCAATCCCGCCGATCATCACGCCGGTCAGGAACTTGCGGGCTCTCACTCCGTGGCCTTCTTCCGCGTTCTCGGCTTGGCCGCGGTCGTCTTCTTCCTCGTGGTCGCCGCCCTCGCCCGCGGCTTCTTCGCCGGCTCCTCGGCGAGCTTGCGGAGACAGCTCTTCAGGTCGTAGAAGACGAGCCCCACGGTCGGCTGGCTGCCGGTCGTCGCGGCGATCGCCTGGTCGTCGTGGCGCACGACGAAGACGGTCCCCTCTCGCAGGGAAACCTCGAGCTGGGCGAGCTCTCCCTCCGCGTGTCCCTCTGCCGCGTTCAGGACCGCGAGCGCCGAGCGGGCCATCCTTTTCGCGCGCTCGTCGTCCGCCAGGGTCGAGCCGACGACCTCGCCCGAGCGGTCGAAGATGACCGCTGCCTCGATTTGGGTCGAGATCTCGGTCAGGTCCGAGAGAGCTTCTGCGGCCTTCATGCGGGCGAACCATACTCCGCCCCGTGCGGGAGCCGCTCGCAAAGTTCTTCCGGGACCGCGGAACCCACCTGGCGGCGATGATCGCCTACTTCGCGCTGCTCTCCTTCGTCCCACTGACGTTCCTGGCGCTCGCGCTGCTCGGTCTCGCAGGACGTGCGGACGAATCGAGTTACCTCGTCACTGAGCTCAAGCGCATTTTTCCCGGCACATCGATCTCCGGGATCGTCAAGGCGGTCCAGTCGGTTCAGGACAACGCGGCGGCGCTCGGGATCGTCGGCGGCATTGCGCTGCTCTGGACCGCCCTCTCGTTCTTCAGCGTGCTCGAGTCGGCGTTCAACATCGTCTACGGGCAGCCGAACCGACCCTTCCTCCACGGCAAGGCGCTCGCCGTGGTGATTGCGACCGCGTCCCTCGTCGCGCTGTTCATCGGCCTGCTCGCCGGCTCGATCGGCTTCGCGCTGCTGAAGGAGTACGTCCCCGGCTTCGACAACGCCTACGTCGCGTACGGGCTCTCCGTCGTCGTGTCGCTGGCCGCCGTGTTCCTCTTCCTCGTCTTCGTCTACTACTTCCTCACGAACATCAAGCTCCACTTCCGGGACGTGCTTCCGGGCGCGGTGGTGGCTGCGGTGATGCTGGAAGCGAGCTTCCAGGTGCTGCCGATCTACATCAAGCTCTCGAAGAACGTGCTGGCCCTGCAGGTGTTCGGCGGCCCGGCGCTGCTGCTGGTCTGGCTCTACGTGATGGCGAACCTGATCGTCCTCGGGGCGGAGGTCAACTACTTCCGCACCGTGCGCCGTCAGGGAGCGCTAGAAGAAGCTCCCGGCCTCGCCTAGGGTTTCGAGAAGCGATCGGGCCGCCCGGGTTCGGTGCGAGTTCTCGGCTTTCCATGCGTTGCCCAACTCGGCAACGGTTCTCCCCAGGCCTTCCGGCACGAAGATCGGGTCGAAGCCGAAGCCTTCGGTTCCACTCGGCTCGTCGACGATTCGGCCCTCGAGGACACCGGTGCCGCGAAGCTCGCGGCCGTCGGGCGCGAGAGCGACCAGCTCGCAGACGTAGCGGGCGCGGCGATCCTCCACGCCTTCCAGCTCGGCCAGCATCCGCCCGACCGGGTCGGCGCCGCCGAACCGGGCCGACTTCACGCCCGGGAGACCGCCGAGCCCGGCGACCTCGATCCCGGAGTCCTCGCCGAGCACCCATTCCTCGTCGCCCGCCAGCGTCCGGCCATATTCGGCCTTCGCCCGCGCGTTCTCGTAGTACGTCTCGCCCTCCTCGGGCGGATACCCGTCGGCCTCGAGCAGGTCGAGCTCCCACTCCGGCAGAGCCGCCCGCAGCTCCCGCAGCTTGTTCTCGTTGCGGGAGGCGAGGCGGCACCTCAATCTGCCCAGCGAACCTCCATCACGTGCTCAAGGTCGGCGACCCGCGTGATCATTTGCTGCGTGTTCTCGCTGCGGGGAAGCTCGACGACGAGCGAGACCGTGCGGCGGTCGCCTTCCTGTCCGATCTCGATCGACTCGATCGCACCGTGCCGCTCCACTTCGCCGATCACCGGAGCCGTGCTCGTGCCTGCCGGGAGCTGGACGAGCAGCCGCCCGATCTCGCCGCGGAAGCGGCTCGTCATCCAGTGCGCGACCAGCCGCAGCGGCCACAGAGTCACGAGCGCGAGCACCGTCGTGATGACCGCGGCCGAGTAGTAGCCGGCGCCTGCGGTCAGGCCGATCGCCGCCACCACCCACAGCGTCGCCGCGGTGGTCAGCCCGCGGACGGACAACCCCTGGCGGATGATTGCCCCGGCGCCGAGGAAGCCGATGCCCGTGACGATCTGCGCGGCAATCCTTGTCGGATCGGCGCGGATCACGTTCTCGTCGCCGGTCAGGAACTCGCGGAAGCCGTAGGCGCCTGCAATCGTGAACAGCGCCGAGCCGACCGCGACGAGCAGGTGCGTCCGAAAGCCGGCTTCCCGATCGCGGAGCTCTCGCTCGAACCCGACCGCGCCGCCGAGCGCCGCCGCAAGCGAAAGCCTCAGCAGCACCTCCCAGCCGGAGAGCGAGGGAATCTCAAACAGGAGCACTGAGCGCCTCCTGCTGCGCGGCGGAGATCTGTTCGATCCCGTCCGCGGCGAGGTCGAGCAGCGTGTCGAGCGCGGAGCGGTCGAACGACTTCCGCTCGGCGGTCGACTGCACCTCGACGAGCGAGCCGTCACCGACCATGACGACGTTGACATCCACCTCCGCAGTCGAGTCCTCGATGTAATCGAGGTCGAGCCGCGACTCGCCCTCGACGATCCCGACCGAGACGGCGGCGACCGAGCTGCGGAGGGCGCGGCCAAGCCCGAAGCGCTCGAGGGCGAGGCTCCCGGCCACATAAGCACCCGAGATCGCGGCGCAACGCGTGCCCCCGTCGGCCTGCAGGACGTCACAGTCCAGCCAGAGGGTGCGTTCTCCGAGCGCTTCGAAGTCGGCCACCGCGCGCACTGCCCGTCCGATCAGCCGCTGAATCTCGATCGTCCGCCCTCCCTGCTTGCCGCGGGAGGCCTCGCGGTCCGTGCGGTCGCCGGTCGACGCGGGCAGGAGCGAGTACTCCGCCGTGATCCATCCCTGCCCCTGACCGGAGAGCCAGCGCGGCACCCCCTCCTGGATCGACGCGGTGCAGAGCACCTTTGTCTTCCCCTGCGAGAAGAGCACCGCCCCGTGCGGCTGTTCGAGGAAGCCCGGCACGACCTCGAGCGGGCGCAGCTCGTCTGGGCGGCGTCCGTCGGGGCGACTCAAGCTGCTGCCTTGGACAGGTCGGCGAGCTCGATGACTCCCACGTCGCCGAGCGGCAGCTGGAGGAAGCGCTCGCCGAGCTCGCGGAAGAGCACCGGGTCGCCGGTGGTCAGGAAGCGGTAGGTGCCCTCGCGCGCCGGATCGTTCTCGATCCCCTTGCGCGCGAGCGTCTCGGCGACCTCGCGGGCGGTCTCCTCGGCCGAGAACACGAGTGTCACGTCTCGCCCGAACACGCGCTGGAAGATCGGCCGGATCAGCGGGTAGTGCGTGCAGCCGAGGATCACGGTGTCGACGCCGGCATCCTTCAGCGGCGCGGCGTACTCGCGCACCGCGCCGGTCGTCTCGGCGGAGAAGGGGTCGTCGCTCTCGATCAGCGGTACGAGGCGGGGACAGACGACCGGCGAGAACTCGACGCCGGCGTCGAGCGCGTGCACGAGCTCGCCGTAGCGCCCCGCGGACACGGTCGCCTGCGTGGCGAGCAGCCCGATGCGGCGGTTTCGCGTCGCCTGCACGGCCGCGTGCGCCTCGGGCGTGATCACGCCGACCACCGGGACGGAGAGCGCCTCCTGGAGCTGCGGGAGCGCTGCCGACGTGGCCGTGTTGCACGCGACGAGCACGAGCTTCACGTCCTGCCGCTCGAGGAAACCGCCGATCTCGAGCGCGAACTCCTTGACCTCGTCGAGCGGGCGAGGGCCGTACGGAAGGCGTGCGTGGTCGCCCAGGTAGACGAAATCCTCGTGCGGCATCGTCACCAGGCATTCGTGGAGCACGGTCAGCCCGCCCACCCCGGAGTCGAAGACGCCGATCGCGCGTCGGTCCATGGCGCCGATTCTAGAAACGCTCTACGCTTGAACGTCGTGGGTCGCTGGGCAACGATCGTCTTCGCGGCGCTTTCCATTGCTTTTCCGGGCCGGGCCGCCGCCGCGGATTTCACGCGGCAGGACTACTCGATCCCGATGAGCGACGGCGTCCAGATCGCGGCAACCCTGAGGCTTCCCGTCGGTACCTCCGCCCCGGCCGGCTGGCCTGCGGTCATCCTGTTCCACGGGATCGGCGGCAAGCGCGGCGATCTCGATCCGATCGCGGATCACTTTGCCGGCGCGGGGTTCGCCGCGCTGTCAGTCGACTTTCGCGGCCACGGCCAGTCGCGCGGCCTTGTCTCGATCGACGGGCCGCGTGAGATCGCCGATGTGCGGGAGCTCCACACGTGGCTCGCGGCCCGGCCGGACATCGCCGACGACCGGATCGGGGCCTGGGGCATCTCGCTGGGCGGCGGCGCCGTCCTGCGCGCGATCGTCGAGGGCGTGCCGTTCCAGGCCGCCGAGGTCGTCCAGACGTGGACCGACCTCGTGACCGCCCTCGCGCCGCAGAACCTGTCCAAGTCAGGCGCGATCTACGGCTTCCTCGGCTCGGTGCCGCCCGAACGGACCGCGCCCGAGGTGCTCGCGCTCCGCAACCAGGTGATCGCGAGCATCAACCTCCCCTCGATCCGGGCCTTCGGCCGCCTGCGCTCGAGCCGCCACCTGCTCTCGCGCGTGCGCACGCCGATCTACTTCTTCCAGGGCAGGCGCGACTTCGCGTTCGACATCGACCAGGCGCTCGCCGGCTACAACCTGCTCAAGGGGCCGAAGCGTCTCTACGTCGGCGACTTCGGCCACGCGCCCTCGAGCTTCCCCGGTCCCGACGTCGGCTATGTGCTCGACCGGGGGACGGGCTGGTTCAACTGCTACCTCAAGGCGCTGCCGTGCGCGAGAAGCGTGCCGATCCGCGTGGGACAAGAGGCCTGGAGGGGCCGCACGGCCGCCTTCACAGCGAGGCCGGGCACGCGCAGCCTTGCGCTGACCTTGCGCGGCGCGAGCACGCTCGCCGCATCGTCGAAGGTCGTGCGCTCGGCGCGGCTGCCGAGGCAGAAGCTCGAGACCTTCGGCGCGGGCACCGTGACGTTCACGGGGCGGCTGCGCTCGTGGCCGCGGCTGGTGGCCGTGATCACCGCGACCACGCCGTCCGGGAAGGTGATCGTGCTCACCGAGGGCGGCATCAACACCCGAGGCCTCAGCGGGCGCCGGAAGATCACGATTCGGCTGATCTCGCAGGCGACCGTGATCCCGAACGGCTCGCGGCTGACACTGACACTCGCGTCGAGCTCGGTCGCGCAAGACCCGGCCAACCTGCTCTACCTCGACCTGCCGATGCCGCGCGGCGCGCGCCTGACGGTCGGTGCGGTGCGGGTCAATCTCCCGGTGCTGAAGACGCTGGTCTCGAGATGAAGAAGCTCGCGCTCGGCCTGTTCCTCGTCGCGCTCGTGCCGGGAGCCGCAACCTCCGCGGGCACGCCGGGCGTCACCTCGGACTCGGTGCTGATCGGCGGCACGCTTCCGCTGAGCGGGCCCGCGTCGGCTTTCGGCGTCCTCGGCGCGGGGGCAAATGCATACTTCAAGTACGTCAACGCCCGCGGCGGCGTGAACGGGCGGAAGATCAAGTACCTCTACGTCGACGACGGCTACGACGTCTCGCGCACGGTCCAGGAGACCCGCGACCTCGTCCAGGACAAGAAGGTCTTCGCGATCTTCAACAGCGTCGGGACCGAACACAACCTCGCCGTCCGGCCCTACCTCAACCAGCTCAAGGTCCCGCAGCTCTTCGTCGGAAGCGGAGCCTCGTCGATCGCCCGTAATCACGCGAGGTACCCCTGGACGCTGGGGTACCTGCCGAGCTTCGCCGGCGAGGGCGCCATCTACGGGCGGTACATCCTGCGCACGAAGCCCCGCGCCCGCATCGCCGTCCTGTACGAGAACAGCGAGTACGGCAAGGATCTCTTCAATGGGTTCAGGCAGTCGCTCGGCCGCAAGCGCGGGATGGTCGTGGCGAGCCAGTCCTACGACAACACGCAGAGCGACGTCCGCTCCCAGATCTCGAGGCTGCGCCGGTCGAGGGCGAACACGCTGATGGTGTTCGCGCTGCCGCCGTTCGCGATTCAGTCGTACGCCTACGCGTACAAGCTGAAATGGCGGCCACAGTTCTTCGTCAGCTCGGTGTCGATCGAGCCGAGCGTGATGACGATCGCACGGTTCGCGTCGAGCAGCAGGCAGACCGACGGCTCGATCAGCGTGGCGTTCCTCAAGGATCCGACCTCGCCGCGCTGGGCGAAGGATCCCGCCGTCCTGCTCTACCGCAAGATCATGAAGCGCTACTACGGCGGCGGCAATCCGAAGAACGTCTACAACTACTGCGGGATGGCGGTCGCGTTCACGATGGTGGACACGCTCCGCAAGGCCGGCCGAAACCTCACCCGGAGCGGCCTTTTGCGGGCCGCGATCCACCTGAACGAGCGCAACAACCCCTTCATGCTCCCGGGCGTCGACGTCCGCACGTCGCCTCGAAACTACTTCCCGATCGCGAAGTCCCAGCTCGTCCGCTACCAGGAGGGTCGCTGGCGCCTCTTTGGAGGCTTGGTCCTCGCGCGTTAGCCTTTCTCGGACTCACCTTCCGGCAAAAACATCGTCTTACTAGGGACCCAGGGGTTCTTACTCAAAGGAAGGGGTTATGAGGAAACTGATTCGACTTTCCGTGCTCGCGTGCGCAAGCCTCGTCGCGCTCGCGGTCGCGGGCCAGGCGCTGGCGAGCTACCAGCCGCGCCTGCAGATCAAACAGTCGACGTACCGGGAGACGGCGACGCCGTCGGTGACGATCAAGGTCTCGCAGGCTGACGCCGACGATCCGACCGCCAAGATCACGATCTACTCGAGCATCGGCTATACGGCGACGCTCGGGCAGGCACCCGGAACGCGCATCGGCACGGTCAACGCGAGGGTGATCGCCACTGATCTCGCCAACGCGAAGCTGACGCTGACCGGACCGGTCGTGGTGGCCGACCCGGCTGCCTACAGAAGCAACCTGTGTTCGCCCGGGCTGCACCAAGCGGTCTGGCGGCTCGACGCTTCGCTCCAGGGTCAGACGATCCAGATCCCGCTGTACGTCGATCGAGCGGCAGGGGCCGAGCAAGGCTTCGCTTCGGCGAAGATCCAGGTCTGTCTCCCGCCGCCGGACGTTCCGCCGGGGACGCCCGGACGCTCGACGTTCGGCGCCAAGCTCGTCGATGCGACGTTCTCGGCCGCAGGGGTCTTCAGCAACCCGACGGCGCGCGGCAACTACCCGTGGCGCGCACTGTTCACGCCGTACCGGCCCGGCACAGGCAAGCCGAACGCAGCGGCCACGGTCGAGACCCAGGGCATCGTCCCGATCCCATACCAGCTGACGTTCGCTCGGCTGAAGTCGAAGCTTCGCCGCGTGCTGCTCTTCGGCGGCAAGCTGAGCGTCGCCGGCGCACGCTTCGCGGGCGGGAGCATCAAGCTCTACGCCGGCACGAAGCGGACCAACCTGAAGTCCGTGGGACGCGCAGTCCGGACGAACCGCGCGGGGAGCTACCGGCTCTCATGGCGCAAGCCGAGCAAGCGGCCGAAGTTCATGTACTTCCAGGCCAGGCGCCTCGCCTTGTCGACCGGCTGCACGCTGCCGACGCTCATCCCGAACTGCGTGGGCGCGACGATCAGCCCGATCGACAGCCGCATCCTTCGCGTCCGGGTCAAGTAACTCCGAACGAACGCGAGCTCAGAAGGGCCTCCCACGGGAGGCCCTTCGCTTTCCCGTAGAGTCTCGGCAGTGCACGTCCTCTCGGTGATCCACGGCGAAAACGTCCGCGCGGGCGTCTTCGGAGAGGTTGTCACCGACAGAGGGCACGAACTCGAAGAGTGGAGCCTGGCCTGGGACGATCCGCTGCCGCGCCCCCTCGACGACTACGGCGCGGTGATCGTCTTCGGCGGCGCCATGCACGCCGACCAGGACGACCGCCATCCCTGGCTGCGAGAGGAAAACTTCTTCCTCCAGCGCCTGCTGATGCTGAAGAGCCCGGTGCTCGGGGTTTGCCTCGGCGCCCAGCTGCTCGCCAAGGCCGCTCACGCCGAGGTCTACCCGGCGTCCGAGCCCGAGATTGGCTGGACCACGATCGAGCTCACAGACGAGGCGGCCGATGACCCCGTCTTCGGCGGCCTCCCGCGACGCTTTGACGCCTTCCAGTGGCACTACTACACGTACGACCTCCCGGGCGGCGCGACCGAGCTCGCCCGCAGCCCCGTCTGCACGCAGGCGTTCAGGCTCGGTGAGTACGCGTGGGGAATCCAGTTCCACGCCGAGGTGACCGAACCGCAGATCACCGAGTGGCTACGCGACGAGTCGCGTGATCTTCCGGCTCCGGCCGAGGAGCTGCTCGCGCAGACGCGGGAGCGCGTCGAGGCCTGGAACGAGCTCGGCCGCAATCTGTGCTCGGCGTTCGTCCAGTCGGCCGAGCGGGTCGCGACTCCGGCCTAGCTTTCGATGGGAAGCTCGTCGTGGCGCGACCATTCGTGCCACGAGCCCGCGTAGTTCCTGGCGCGATACCCAGCGGCACGCAGGGCCAGTGCGGCGAGCGCGGAGCGCGAGCCGGAATGACAGTACGCGACGATCTCGGCCCCCTCCGGCAGGCCGAGGAGCGCCTGGATCTCGGCCGGATCGCGCGGCTGGCCGGGCCCGTCGAACAGCTGCGTGTGCTCCAGCTGGCGGGCCCCCGGGATATGGCCCTGGCGCGGATCGCAGGGCGCGCCGGCGCGGCCCGCGTACTCGTCCGTGGCACGCACGTCGAGGATGGTCAGCTCCGGATCGTCCAGCCGGCGCGCGAGCTCCTCGTGGGTAGGAAGCGCCTCGAGCCTGGGCTCGAACTGCGCCTTGTTCGGCTGCAGCTCGACCTGGCCCTCTTCGATCTCTCCGGGCCAGCCTGCGATCCCGCCCAGGAGGATGGCGACGTTCGGATGCCCGGCCAGTTCGGCGAGCTGCGCAGTCGGCAGCGCGGAGATCCCGTCGCCGCGATCGTAGAGCACGAGCCGCTCCTCCCCCGTCACCCCGTGACGGCGCAGCCGAAGGCCGACCTCACGCGCGAGGCCTTCGACCACCTCGCGATCGCTCGTCGGCGGCGGCGAGCCGAGCACGAGCGGTTTCGAGCCGGGGATATGGCCGCGCGCATGCGCGTTCGGGCCGCGCACGTCGCCGACGTAGAGATCGGGCTCGTCGAGGCGGCTCTCCAGCCACCGCGCGTCGACAACAGCGGGAAGTTCAGACACCTGCGAGGAACTCGTCCAGGACCCGCTTGAACGCATCCGGCTGCTCGAGCGGCGGCAGGTGGCCGCAGCCCTCGAAGACGTGCAACCGTCCGCGCGGCGCCACGTCGGCGAGCGCGCGCGCCTCCTCGACGGAGAAGAACGGATCGCCGTCGCCGACCGCGACGAGCACCGGCCCCTGGAACTGCGAGACGAGCTCCGTCGAGTCCTTCCGATCGCGCATCGCCGCCACGCCGCGGGCGAGCTCCTCGGCGTCGAGGTCGAGCGCGATCGCGCGGGCCCGCCCGACGACCTCCGCCGGAGCGTTCTCGCTGAAGAGCCTGGGCTGCATCTCCTCCCACACGGCCTCGACCCCTTCCTCCCGAAGCTTGCGGATCGTCGCGTCGCGCGCCTGCCTGCGCTCAGGCGTGTCGGGATCGGCGCGTGCCCCGACGACGACGAGCGCTTCCACGAGATAGGGGGACTGCGCGAGCGCGTAGGCGCAGTAGCCGCCCATGGAAACGCCGACGGCGGCGAAAGGCTCGGTGTAGGTCTCGAGGATCGCCTCCGCCCACTCCTCCATCGTCGAGCCGAGCGAGTACAGGTGCGGACCCGTCTCCGGCTCCCACATCCGCTCGTCGAGCGGAAATGCATGCAGGTAGAGAACGTTCATCGGTGCTCGATCTTGGTTGCCCCCTCGAGCTCCGCCGCGCGGTCGTAGCCGAGCCCCGCACCCTCGACTCCGAGCAGGGCCCCGATCTGCTCGACGAGCTCCTCCGCGGGCGGGAGCTCCGCCGGCGAGCTCGCAGTCCGAGCGACCTCGCGCACGCGGGCCGGCTCGGCTCCGGTCAGGCGAGAGACGACCGTGGCGTTCGCCGACAGCGCGATCGCGTCGCCGGGCGGCAGGGGCCCGTGAAACTCGGGCACGGAGAGGTACTCGTCCACGAGCGAGCCTCGGTCGACCAGCAGATAACGGACGACCGCCCCGTTCTCGAGCGCCACCGCCGCGACGACCGAGCCCGTTGCGTGCGAGAGCTCGGACGAGAGGCGTCGCAGCAGCTTCAGGTCGTAGTCGGCGCGCTCGTCGTAGACCGCCACCCAGCCCTTCCGTGCGGGAGCGACGATCGTCCCCTCCGAGCGGCCCAGCCTCGGCACGTGCTTCCGCACGGCCTCCTGCACGGCCCGCTCGTCGTCGGTCTGGAGGTGGATCGACGCCCGGGAAGGGCCGGCCGGCGTCTCGAGCCGACGCTCGAGCGCGTCGACCCGTGCTGAGAGGCGCACCGCGAACTCGCCGAAGCCGAGCCCCTGCCAGAAGTCCCGCCCACTGTCGTTCGTCGTGTCGACGTCCAGCGTGATGTGGTCGACGTTCTCGCGGCGCAGGCGCTGCACAAACTCGCGCATCAGCGCAGTCCCGACCCCGGCGCCGCGGTGCTCGGGCCGCACGTAGACGAGGTGGATGTGCGCCGTCTTGTTCGGCTGCGTGTAACCGTACGCCGCGCCGACGGCCTGACCGTTCTCCTCCGCGATGAGGATGAGCTTGTCGTCGAAGTGGTCTTCGGGAATAGGCAGCGGGTCGAACGGCCGCTGCCAGAGCTCGTCGATCAGCTCACGGATCAGCTCCGCCATCAGCTCGCGATCGTCGCGTGTCCCTTCGCGGATCTCCACGGCGGCGACTTTAGCCGGGCGCGACCCGCAGGCCCGTCAGCAGGTAGTGGGCCGAGAGGTTCTGGAACGGCTCGAGCCGTTCGCCGAACTCGCGCACTTCGCTCGTCGTGAGCGTCTCTCCGTCGAAATAGGAGGCCTCGACCGCCTTCCTTAGGCCGAGGTCGCCCGCCGGCCAGGCGGTCGGGCGGGCGAGATGGCGCGCGAGGTACCAGTCTGCGGTCCATTCGCCGATGCCGCGCTCGGCGCAAAGCCGCTCCTTGATCTCCTCGTCGGCGAGCGCGGGGAGGGTCGCGAAGTCGAGCTCGGAGCGGGCGAGCGAGATCACGTACTCGGCCTTCCGTCCGGAGAAGCCGACTTCGGTCAGCTCTTCCTCTCGTGTGTCGGCGAGGCGCTCCCGAACCGGGAAGGCGATCGCGTGCTCGCCCGGCTCGCCGAGACGCTCGATCATCCGGTTGCGGATCGCGAAAGCAGCGCGAAGCGACACCTGCTGCGCGGTGATAGAGGTGACGAGCGTCTCGAAGGGGTCCGGAGCAAGCGGGGGCCGAAAGCCGGCGAGGCGGCGGACGAGGCGTCCCAGCACCGCGTCGCGCCGCGCCCAGCGGTAGAAGGGCCCGAGCTCGAACTCCACGCCGAGCAGCTTGCGAACGACGGGCTCGGTCTCGGCATCGAGCGGGTCGACCTCGACACCTCCGGGCGCGGACTCGATCCGAACCTCGCGGCCGTCGACGACCCGATGGAGCCCTCCTTCGTGCCAGAGGTTCGCGCGATCGGGCCCGAAGGCGCGGAAGCGCTCTGTCGAGAGCTCGAAGTCGAACGGCCCCGGAAGCCTGAGGAGCGCCACCGCGCCAACGCTAGCGAGCAGCCGCTAGCGGGCCGCCAGGGTTTCCGGCCCGATCCCCGCAGGGAATACGGCCCGCATGGCGGCGCCGCCTCCTTCGCGCAGACGGCCGCTACCCCGGCTCGGTCCGTGGCTGCTTTCGGTCCTCCTATTCGCGGCCGCCGTCATCGGGTTCGGGTGGGCCTACGCCGAGTCGCGGGGCCCGGACACCGCCGAGGTGCCGGACGTGGTCGGCCTCCAAGAGACGGCCGACGAACGCGTCCGCAACGCCGGCTTTCGCGCGCACGTCAACGGGGAGACAAGCACGCAGCCGAGGCGCACGGTCCTCCGCCAGGTGCCCGAGGCCGGGGCGGAGCTGGAGAAGGGGGCCGAAGTCGCGTTGTTCACCTCGCTCGGGCCGCCGGAGATCCGGCTCCCGGCCCTGGTCGGGTTGCGCGCGGATGCCGCGGAGAGACTGTTGAAGACCCTGGGGCTGAAGGCGACGCGCTCCGAAGTGCCCGGAAAGGCGCCGGCGGGTGTGGTCGTGTCGCAGAATCCGGCGGCGGGATCGCTGCTTTCCCGAGGTGCCGTCGTGACCTTGGGGGTTTCCCGTGGGCCGAAGCTCGTAGCCGTTCCAGGTGTGCGCGGCCTGCCGCGGGAGCAAGCGGTTGCGCGCCTCAAGGCGGCCGGACTCGTCGCCGTGGCGCACGAGGTGTTCTTGTCCGAGCCGCGCGGCGTCGTGGTGGCGCAGGATCCGCCGGGCGGCAAGAAGGTGCCAAGGCGGACGAAGGTGACGATCAACGTCTCCAAGGGTCCCGGCGAGGTCGAGGTGCCGGACGTGCAGGGCCTGCCGCGCCCAGAGGCGGCTGCCCGGCTCCGAGAGGTCGGTCTCGACGCAAGCTTCGCAACGGTCTCTTCGAGCGAGCCACGCGGCACGGTCGTCTCGCAGGACCCGACGCCGGGCGAGCGGGTGCGCGGAGGCGCCCATGTCCTGCTGAACGTCTCGAACGGCGCCGGCTCGACGACCACGAGCACGACGACCGTCTTCCCCTAGGCCAGCGCCCGTTCGAGGTGGACGAAGTCGACGAACGGCTCGTACGAGACGTCCAGCCCGTCGAGGTAGCGCGCAAGCCCCCCGGTGGCGAAGACCCGGTCGGCGGCAAGCGCCGCGCATCGGTCCGAGTATCCGTCGCCGGCGTACACGACCGGTCCGCTCGGGAGGTCTGCGCGCTTGCAGGGCTCGCCACAGCTGCCGCACGACGCTCCGTCGCGGAAGACGACGCGCCAGCCGTCCGGGCGCGGGTCGACGCGGTTCGCGCGCAGCTCCACGGTGCCGGGCGACACTCCCTCGCGCTCGAGAATCGGTTCGATCAACTCGTGGAAGCCGCTCGAGACGACGAGCGGTCGGCGGCGCTCGCAGAAGTCGCGGAACCCCGGGCGGACACGGGTGCGCTCGACCACCCAGCCGAGGACCTCGTCGAGCGGCGCCGACACCGTCGCGAACTCGGCGCCGATGACCTCGTTCAGCGTCATTGTCGTGCCGAGGGCGCCTTCGACCTGTTCGTAGACCTGCGGGTCGCCGAACTTGGAGAGGACGAGGTCGAGTCCGTCCACCTCGGTCACCGTGCCGTCCCAGTCGAGCACGACCGCGAGGTCGGTCGCGGTGGCGTCCGTTGTCACGCTTCCTTCACGATCCCGTTGCCCATTCATGCAACATTCCCCGATAGACTGAAATTGGGGAGGAGGTCGGCGGTGCCGTACTTACACCCGCCGACTCAGAAGTGCGACGTCACCCCGGCCGGATCCTGGTCGGCGCTCTCGCCGCCGGCCTTGACGAGATCCTCGTTCCAGGAGTACGCGTACTGGCCGTCGTCCAGCCCCTTCGCGAGCTTGGTCAGCCGCAGCGGATGGAATGTGTCGCACATCACCGCCAGCTCGTGCGTCTCCGTCTGCCCGATCGACTTCTCCGCCAGGCCCGGGTGCGGCCCGTGCGGGATCCCGGAGGGATGGAGCGTGACCGACCCGACCTCGATCCCACGCCGCGAGCCGAAATTGCCGGAGACGTAATAGATCATCTCTTCGGAGTTCAGGTTCGAGTGGTGATACGGAATCGGGATCGCCATCGGGTCGAAGTCCAGCTTGCGCGGACAGAACGAACAAATCACGAAGTTGCGTCCCTGAAACGTCTGGTGCGACGGCGGCGGCATGTGGATGCGCCCCGTGATCGGCTCGAAGTCGTGGATCGAGAACGTCCACGGGTACACGTACCCGTCCCACCCGACTACGTCGAAGGGGTGGTAGTCGAGGACGTACGTCTGGTGGCCGTCCTTCACCCGCACGCGCACCTTGAACTCGCCTTTCTCCCGATGCGTGCTCAGCTCAGTCGGCGGATGGATGTCCCGGTGGTAGAACGGCGCATGTTCGAGGAGCTGGCCGTACTCGTTTCGGTAGCGGCTGGGGATCTCGATCAGGCCGGGTGACGCGAAGACGAGATGCCGCTGCCCGGCTCCGTCGCGGAAGCGGTAGGTCGTCCCGCGCGGAATGACGATGTAGTCGCCCTCCTTGTACGGAACCTCTCCGAAAATCGTCTCGAGCGTGCCCGACCCCTCATGGACGAAGACGACCTCGTCTCCCTCGCCGTTCCTATAGAAGAACTCCATCCCCTCGCTCGGCCGGGAGAGCGAGATCTCGACGTCGTCGTTCCACATCAGCAAGCGCCTGCCGCCGATCGGATCGCCTTCGGGCTCGATCCCCATCGTCTTGAAATGGCGGTGGGCGTGCGCGTCCGGCGTCCACTCGTCGCGCTTGATGGGCTCGAAGTCCCCGAGCTTTCGAATCCTGCAGGGAGATGTGAGGTGGTAGAGGATCGACTCGTTTCCGGCGAAGCCTTCGAGCCCCATGACCTCCTCGGTCAGGAGGGTGCCGTCGTCCCGGAACTGGATATGGCGCTTGCGCGGGACGTCACCGAGTTGCTGGTACATCGGCATGTCGCCGAAGAATAGTTGGGCTACCGAAAGACGCGCTCGACAGAGGCGAAAGGCACGTACGCCATGAAGCCGTGGCCTCGAACGTTGTAGCGGTAGACGACGCCAGTTGCCTCAATCTGGGCGCTGGTCGCGCCTGGCGCGGTCGCAAGTCGAGCGATCCGTCCGCTCATCAGCTTGAGCGCGAAAACTCTTCGCCCGCCGGTCAAGACCGCGATCCCGTAGTGCACGTCGACCTCTGGGCGGAGACGTGAAGGCACACGCCATCGCTTGACGAGTCGGCCACTTTCGGGGCTGTAAACGTCCAGGAGATGTCGCCGTAGGACGGCCAGCGTATTTCCACGGAGGGCGATCGCGCGCACGCCAGCCACCCGAAGCGTTCTTCGAGGAATCGTGTGGCCTCTCAACTCGATCCCGTTCCGGGTAACCGCGGCAACGGTCCCCGAGTCGACGACGAGCTGGCGAGCGGCTCCTGACGGTTCTACGCCTTGGACTCGCTGTTGTCCATCGACGAATGCGAGCCGACTGCCCCCTCGCTTCGAATTGATCGAGAACACAAGCGTTGTACCGTCGGCCGCCAGAGGTCCGATGGTCGTGGCACGCCGCGTGCTCGATCGAGCGACGATGCGCTCGACGCAGCGAATGACCGTGCTTGCAGACACCGTCTGCCGCTTGGCTTCGACGGTGCGCCAGGCAAGCCGCATCCCACCCATCGCCACTGCGGTGATGGCGCTGCGCTCACGGGAGTCGCATTCGTCTTCTTCCTCCATCGCGGCATTCGTGACGTAGTGCCACGGAATGCTCCAGAAGCCAACACTGTCGCAAGAGCCGTGCGGATCCTTCATTACGAATGCCACGCGCGGCCCATCAACGGTAAACGGGCCGACGTGCCGCCCAATCTCGACGGGCCGTATCGTGCGGGAGATTCCGCGAGCAACTGCTCGAAGAGGAATGAACTTCAGAAGCGCGCGATCGCTGCGCCGCTGATTCTTGTAAAGATCGTCCGCGAACACGATGC
This sequence comes from Actinomycetota bacterium, assembly GCA_046729795.1. GTDB lineage: Bacteria > Actinomycetota > Thermoleophilia > Gaiellales > Gaiellaceae > JBKPFU01. The sequence goes on from JBKPHH010000030.1 coordinate 49,267, forward strand.
CGCTCGGCTCGATCTGAGGCATGTCGTCGAGATGGTTGAGGCCAACGAGCGCGAAGCGGCCGTCACGTAGGCGCATTGCGTACAAGCCCTGGTGGTCCGCTGCTGAGAACAGCGCGATGCCATTCGAGACATCGAGTGTATCGGCCTCGAGCGGTAGAGGCCAATCGCTGATTTTGCGACCGGGGCCGACGTCGTAGACCCTGAGCCTCGCTGGGCGGTCCGCCGACTCCACTCCCCGTGTGACGACGACGAGGTGTCGTCGCCAGAACGCGATCCGTCCGATCGGCAGCTCTCCTGGAATGGAAATCGTCCGAATCAGGTTGCCGTCCCAGGTGTAAATCGACACCCTTCGGTCGCCCGAGATCACCGCGACGTATTCGGGCGACTCGGCGCGTGTAGAACTTGGCGGGCTAAATTCGCGGTCGCACAACGTGCGTGGCGGGGCAGATCCTCGCGTGTCCCACGTAGCGCGACGGTGGCAGGCTCCATCGAAATAGGCGATATTGACGCGCCACCCGCGCGCAACATAGCCCTCAAGCGTTCCCTTGATCGCCAGCGTCTTGGTACCGGGCGGATCGGGGTGGCAGACGAGGGCGACCGCCGAACCTGCCGTCGCAAGAGCGCCTCCGAGGACGATCAGAGTGACTGGTAGGCGGCGCATGAAACGCGTGACGGACGTTACGAATCCGACCTTATTCCTCGACTTCGAGTGGAGTCAAGGGCGCAAGGCGAGGGCCCCAAGGCGCTCGCCGACCGCCGGCGCGAACTTGAATCCGTGCCCGGAGCAGGCTGATCCGACGACGACACGTCCGCGGCGCTCGAGCACGAACCGTTCGTCGGCCGTCGTCGTGTAGAGACAGGTCTCGGCCGCGACAGGCTCCTCCCCGTCGAGGCGAAAGGTGGAATGCGCCCAGTCCGTGATCTGCTCGACGAGCGCCGGCTCCGGCTCTCCCGCCAGGTTCGGGTCGGCCTCGGGGCCCGCATGGTGGGCGCCGACCTTCAGTCCATGCAAGGGGTCGGCAAGCGCGTACATGTCGTGGCCGTAGCGCTCGGGCTTGAAGGAGACGACCGAGGGCACCGGCCGGTCCCCGTCCACCCGGAAGTAGCAGACCGTCTCGCGTGTCACGCGGACGGGGAGCGGCGGCGAGACGAGCTCGTTCACCCACGATCCCGCGGTCACGACCACCACGTCGGCATCGAGGTCGTCGAGCGAAGCGACGTGCGAGCGCCGGCGGACGTCGAGCTCCCGGGCCATGGCCGCGAGCGCTTTATCGGCGCGGACGATGCCGGCCTCGGGCTGCAGCATCGCGAAGGACTCTTCCGGCACGCGAATCGGATACCGGCGCTCGGCCTCCGCGGCCTCGAGCCGCTCCCAGAAAACCCCGCAGTCATCGAGCGCCTGGGTGGAGCTCTCGCCGAGCTCGGTCACCACCTCGAGCAGGCCGTTCAGCTCGAGCAGCGTTTCGCCGGTCTCTTGCTCGAGCTCCCGCCAGCCGCCGAAGGCCTCCTGGGCCAGCCGTACCCATTCCGGCTCGGGATACGCCAGCCGGAAGATGCGGGAGCGCCCGTGGCTCGAGCCGCGGTCGTGGCCGAGCTCGAACTGCTCGTGCACGACGACGTCGGCCCCGCGCCGGGCGAGTGCCCGCGCGGTCGCCAGGCCCACGACCCCGGCGCCGACGACTGCGACCTTCGACGTCAAGGCCGCTTCGCCCCGACCGTGTTCCGCAGGACGCCGATCTTCTCGACCTCGAGCTCGACCACGTCGCCGGGCTGGAGCCAGCGGCCGTCACCGTGCTCGAGGATGCAGCCGGTCCCGACGGTCCCTGAACCGAGGATGTCGCCGGCGACGAGCTGCGTGTTCTGCGAAGCACGGGTCACGATCGACTCCCACGAGTGGTAGATGTCGCCGAGGTTCCCTCGCGAGCGCTCCTCCCCGTTCACGCGGGCGACCATCTCGAGCCGGAGGTCGCCGAGCTCGTCCGGCGTGACGACGATCGGCCCCAGGCTCGTCGCGAAGTCCTTCCCCTTCGCCGGCCCGAGGCCGACCTTCATCTCCTGGCGCTGGAGATCACGTGCGGACCAGTCGTTCATGACCGTGAACCCGCCGATCTCGCGCCCGGCGCCGATGACGGCCGCAACCTCGAGCTCGTAGTCGAGCTGCTCGCTGCCGGCGGGATAGGGAATCTCGTCGTCGGGCCCATAGATCGCAGCAGGATTGGAGAAGTAGAACACCGGGATCTCGTACCACTCGTCCGGCACTCCCGGGCGGCCGGTGACCCGCGCGGCGTTCTGCACGTGCCGCTCGAACGCGTAGAAGTCGCGCACCGAAGGCGGGCGGCGGACCGGAGCGAGCAGGCGGACGTCTTCCAGCCGGAACTCGGCATGCTCCCGGGCCTTCCCGCCGCCCGTGAAGTAGGACTGCAGGGTCTGCGCGGCGAGGTGGACGACGCGGTCGCCCTCGATCCGCCCGACCCAGCCGCGCACCTCTCCCTCCTTCGGCGTGAACAAGCACAACCTCATGGCTCGGTGTGGACGATGATCTCCGCGATCTCGGGCCGCTCGCGCCGGATCCGCTCCTCGATCTCGCTGGCGCGGGAGTGTGCGTCCGCGAGCGGCGTCTTCGGTTCCAGCCCGAGCGTCAGGAAGGCGACCAGTCCGTCCGGCGTGTGTAGAAACCGAAGCGCGCGGGGCGGCCGGCCGGTCGCTTCGCGCACGATCCGGAGCACGGTCTCTGCGTAGTGGTTGACGTCGCTGGCTGGAGGGCGCCGGCCCTCGGTCTCCTCCATGAGCGGCTCGAGATGCGTCTGGACGGACTCGACCTCGGGGAGCGCGTCTTCGATCGCGCGCTCGACCTCGGTTGCGACGCTGTGCGCCTCTTCGAGCGAGAGGTCACCGGGAAGTTTCAGGTGAAGCGACACGGCCGAGCCGCCGTCGACCGTCACGACGTTGAGATTGTGGATCTCACGCACGCGCGGAACCTTCTGCGCGGCCGCGAGCGCACGCTCGGTCAGCGCCGCGTCGTCCTCGGCCGGTTCGACGTGGACGACGACGTCGCTCTCGGGAAGCGCGCGCTGCACGGCATCCTCGACGGCGTCGGCCGCGGCGTGCCCCTGGCCGATCGCGGCACCCGGCGGAACCCCGATGACGACATCCGCGAAGTTGCGGCCGGCCGCCTGGCGCATCCGGAGCCGCCGTAGCTGCACGGGTGGGTCGAGTGAGGCGATCGCCTGCGCGGCTGCTGCATGCGCTTCGGCCGGGACGCGGTCCATCAAGACGTCCACGTTGCGCCGCATCAGCCGGGCGGCGGCGATCAGCACGAGCGCCGCGACAAAGAGGGCCGCCACCGAGTCGGCTCCGAGATAGCCGGCGCGGACGCCCAGCAGCCCGATCAGCACTGCGGTCGACCCGGCCATGTCGCCGGCGAAGTGAACCGCGTTCGCCTGGAGCGCGGAGCTTCCGTAGCGCCGCGCCGTCCTCGCCGAGACCAGCGTTCGGGAGAAGTCGACCACGATCACGACGCCGATCACGACCAGTGCGTACCACGGCGCCTCGACGCTGCTCTCCGAGAACCCGGCAAGATGAGACACCGCCCGCCAGACGATCAGCAGGCTGGCGACGACGAGAATCGCCCCCTCGCCGAGCGCGGCGAGGTGCTCGGCCTTTCCGTGGCCGTACGCGTGGCCCGGATCAGCCGGGCGTGCCGCGACGCCGACGGCGATGAAGGTGAGAATCGCGGCCACCAGGTCGATGCCCGAATGAAGCGCTTCGGAGATCAGGCCGAGGCTGCCGGTGACGAGGCCGGTGACGAGCTTGAGCGCGAGCAGGCCGCACGCTGCGAGCACGGAGGCGAGCGCCGTTCTGCGCTGGGGAGACACGCGCGGAAGGATCGCAGCAAAGAAAAAGGCCCGCCGAGGCGGGCCTTTTTCGTGTGTCGGACGGGCTAAGGCGTTACGAAACGCGGTTGTCCGAGATGTCGCCCTTGAACCGCTCCTTCAGCATCGTCCCGGCGCCACGGCCCCAGTCGCGCCAGTGATGCAGGCGCAGCCCCTGCTTCGGGGCGCTGTACGAGAACGTGAACCGGCAGTCGGTGCTGTTCTCGGAGCACGAGAACGTCGCGGCCGCACCGAAGTGCGTTGCGATGAAGGTAGCCGTCGCACCACACACCTCAGCCGGGCCGACGCAGGTCGCGTTCGGGTCGTAGGTCCCGCCGCTCACGGTGCCGACGAGCCACCCGTGGAACTTGCCTTTGACGCCGGCGTGCACGAGCGTGCCGTGCGGCTTGCTGGTCTCACATGCACCAGGGCTGGCCGGGCCGGTGGTCGTGAACGTGCCGCGGTCACGGCGCCAGACGCGGAACGTGCCGTCGCCGTTGTCCTTGACGAGGAACGTCCTCTTCTCCTGCAGCGTCGCCCACTGCACACCACAGGAACCGTTGTCAGTGTTCGCCATCACGAACGTGAACTTGGCGGGATGCTTCTTCTTGCCGTTGCCCGGATCGGCGACACCGATCGCCGCGAGGGCGAGCGCGCCGACCATCAGGGCCAATGTGACGAGCAAGCGTTTCATCTGGGAGTTGTCCCTCCTTTGTTCCTTGCAGCACAAATTGGTTGCTCTCTCTTCCTGCCCCAAAATTGATCCGGGGGCGCCGCTGTTCTTGCGGCCTGCTCGAGCGGCTACAGTCCCGCGCCGCAGATGCGGCGGATCCTCCCGTTCTTGCTCCTGGCGACGGGGCCCGTGCGCACCGGAAGGCAGGCCAGGCGGTCTTCGTGCAGGCGCCGGCCGGCTACAGGTTGCCGCGGAGCGCCTGCTCGCGCTCGATCGCCTCGAACAGGGCCTTGAAGTTGCCCTCGCCGAATCCGCGCGAGCCGTGGCGTTCGATCACCTCGAAGAAGAGCGTGGGCCGGTCCTGCGCGGTCTTCGTGAAGACCTGCAGCAGGTAGCCCTCTTCGTCCCGGTCGGCGAGGATCCGCAGCCGCCGGAGGTCTTCCCAGCTCTCGCCGATCTCTCCAACCCGCTTCTCGACCTCTTCGTAGTAGCTGTCCGGCGTCTCCAGGAACGCGATCCCGTGCTCCTTGAGCCGCTCGACCGTGCCGACGATGTCGTCGGTCGCCATCGCGACGTGCTGGACGCCCGGGCCGCCGTAGAACTCGAGGTACTCCTCGATCTGGCTCTTGCGCTTGCCCTCGGCGGGCTCGTTGATCGGGAACTTGATCTTGCCCTCACCGTCCATCATCACCTTCGACATGAGGGCGGAGTACTCCGTCGAGATCGCCTCGTCGGAGAAGTGGATCAGCTCCGTGAAGCCCATCGTCCGCTCGTAGAACCCGACCCACTCGTTCATGCGGCCGAGCTCGACGTTGCCGACGACGTGGTCGATCGTCTTCAGGCCGAGGCCGTCGATCGTCCCGTTGTCGCCCGCGGGCACGTAGCCCGGCAGGTACGCGCCCTCGTACTCGTCGCGATTGACGAACGTGTGCACATTCTCGCCGTAGGTCGCGATCGTGGCGAGCTCGACGCGGCCGAACTCATCGTCGACCCAGTGCGGCTCGACCACGCCGCGCGCGCCGCGCTGAACAGCCTGCCGGTAGGCGTTCGTCGCGTCGGGAACGCGCAACGCAACGTCCTTGACGCCGTCGCCGTGCGAGCAGGCAAAGCGGGTGATCTCGCTGTCGCCTCGCAGGCCGCTCGTGACGACGAAGCGGATGTCGCCCTGCTCGAGCACGTACGAGGCGCGGTCCCTGACGCCCGTCTCGGGGCCCGCGTACCCGGTGCGGGTGAAACCGAACGCGTGCTCGTAGAAGTAGGCGGCTTGCTTTGCGTTGCCGACCCAGAGCTCGAGGTGATCCCACCCCTGGATCGGCATGAAATCGCTCATATTCCTGATCTTACTTCGCTTGCCATCTCGGCCCCCGGCACGTCCTCGAAGCCGCTGCGCAACGGAACTTCCTTCACGAAGACGACGACGAGGACGAACACGAGCACGCAGATGAAGAAGGCCGCCAGGAAGGCCGGGGTGATCGCGTCCGCGAGGGTCGCTCGCGCCGGGCCCGGCAGCCGATGAACGGGGGCGAGCGACTCGTTGCGCAGGCTTGGGGGCAGGTTCTGGTTCACGATCACGCCCATCAGCGTGACCCCCAGCGTCCCTCCGATCGAGCGCGAGAACTGCGCCATCGCCGTGGCCGTGCCCATCATCCGGCGCGGGACCGTGTTCTGAATCGAGATGACGAAGATCTGCATCATCAGCCCGAGGCCGATCCCCGCGACGACCATGTTGCGGGCCGCTTCGCCGTTCGTGGTGTGGACGTCCATTTGCCAGAGCAGGAGCATCGCGACGCCGAGGACGACCGGCCCGACGAGGGCGTTGGGCCGGTAGCGGCCGGTCCGCGAGACCCACTGGCCCGATAGGGCGCCCATCGTCACCGCGCCGAGCATCAGCGGCGTCAGCACGACGCCCGACGACGTCGCGGAGGTGCCGATTACGCCCTGCACGAACAGCGGCACGAAGGCGATCGTCCCGAGCATCGTCATCGCGACGAGCCCCATGCAAACCGTGCTGCCGGCCACGACCGGATCGCGCAGCAGCCCGAACGGCAAGATCGTCTCGGGAACGCGCCGCTCGTACAGACCGAAGATCGCGAGCAGGGCAACCGCCGCGCCGAGCGCGCCGAGCACCTGCGGCGAGTCCCAGGTGTAATCCCGCCCGCCCCACACGAGCCCGAGCAGGAGCGCGCTCGTTCCTGCGGCGAGCAGCGCCGCGCCCCCCCAGTCGATCCAGTGCTCCTCACGCCTGCTCCGCTTCGGGATCGTCGCCAGGATCACGAGCAGGGCGAGCCCCCCGATCGGCAGGTTGACGTAGAAGATCCAGCGCCAGGTCGTGTGGTCGACGATCAGGCCGCCGATTGCCGGGCCGAGAATGGACGCCGCGCCGAAGGTCGCGCCCAAGAGTCCTTGGTACCGGCCCCGGTCGCGCGGCGGCACGATGTTCCCGACCGTCGCGATCGTAAGCGGGAACAAACCGCCGGCGCCGATCCCCTGGACGGCACGAAAGACGACCAGCTGAATCATGTTCTGCGCGAGCCCGCAGAGTGCCGAGCCGACCAGGAAGATGGAGATCGCGACCAGAAACAGTGGCCGCCGCCCGTAGACGTCTCCGAGCTTCCCGTACAGCGGGACGGTGACGGTCGTCGCGAGGAGGTAGGCGGTGAAGACCCAGGAGTACTGCGAGAGGCCGCCGAGGTCGCTGACGACCTGCGGAAGCGCGGTCGCGACAATCGTCTGGTCGAGGGCGGCCAGGAACAGCACGACCATCAGGCCGGAGTAGATGACGAGGATTCGGCCGATCGTGAAGCGGTAGCCCGGCGGCTTCCGGGCCAGTCGCTCACGTAAAGACGCCATCACCCCAGGCTACTCCGCGGTCGCAATCGGCGGCTCCGGCCGCCGCGCGAGCACGATGCCAGCTGCGATCGCGAATCCTCCCGCGACCTGGGTCATCGTGATCTCCTCCGAGAGCAGGAGCAGCGCGATCACCGCGGCCAGGAAGGGCTGGAGATTCGCGTAGAGCGCCGAGCGCGACGGTCCCACCCGGTCGATCGCCGTGAACCAGAGCACGTTCGTGATCACGAGCGGCCCGAGCACCGCGAACGCGAAGCCGAGCCAGACGAGTGCGCCGAAGTCGAAGTCCTGGTCGCGAAGCTGGCCGCCGCCCAGCAAGGCGAGCCCGACAAAGGCGGCGAAGAGCAGCACGGCGCTGAGCCGGTACGGCGAGTAGCGCCGCATCAGCGGCGCGATCGCGACCGAGTAGGCGGCCCACGTCGCCGCGGCGGAGACGGCCAGCAGGTCGCCCCACACGTTTCCGGACACCTCACCTCCCGAGCCGAGGCTTACGAGGGCGACGCCCGTGAACGAGATCGCCGCCGCGATCCAGAACCTCGTGTGCAGCTGCTCGACGCCGACCAGGCTCGAGAACAGCGCGGTGAAGATCGGCAGGGTGCCGAAGAGCAGCGCGACCGTCGTCGCCGTCGAGAGGTCGAGGCCGTAGACGAAACTCAGCTGGTTCACAATCAGCAGGGCGACGGCGAAGGCGACGAGCGGAAGGTCGCGCCGGCCGATCCGGAGCGAACGCTCGAGCGCCACCGTGATCGTGACGAAGACGAGCGCCGCACACGCGTACCGAACAGATGAGTACGCGAGCGGCCGAAAACCGCTGTTCAGGATGTACTTGGAGACGGCGAAGTTGGCGGCCCACAACATCACCGTCACCAGCAGCATCAGGTCGGCCGCCTCGGGGCGCCGCATTCGTTCGACCCTACCCACTAGGCTTTTGGTGATGCCCGCGCCGACCCGAGACGACATCGACGCCCTCGTCGGACCGGCGACGCCACACTTCGCCTACCAGCTTCGCGCCCGGGTCGAGGAGCTGATCAAGGACCTGCCCGAGGACGATCAGGTGCGGAAGTACGGCGAGGAGAGGATGGAGCTGCTCGACCGGCTCGGCTATGCCTCGTCCCGCGCCCACGAGGGACCGCGCGTGCCGAAGGACCGGCCGGGCTGGGAAACGCTGCCGAGCGCCGCGCCGGCCGACGAGCCGCTACCCCGCTCCAGATGACGTTCGAAGGCGCGTCGGTCCTCGTCACCGGGGGCTCGCGCGGCATCGGCAAGGCGATCGCGCTTCGGTTCGCGGAGCTGGGGGCCGCACGCGTAGCGGTCGGCTACCTGCGCAACGACCGCGCCGCGGAGCAAACCGTCGAAGAGCTGCGCAAGGCCGGGGCCGAGCCGACCCTCGTCCGCGGGAACGTCTCTTCGGAGCGAGTGGCTCGCGAGTTCGGCGAACTCGGCCCGTTCGACGCGATCGTGCACAACGCGGCCACGGGCGTCATCCGGCCGGCCCTGGAGACCGAGGACAAGCACTGGGACTGGACGATGTCGGCGAACGCCCGCTCGCTGCTTTCGCTCGCGCGCACGACGGCACTCGCGATGAAGCCGGGCTCCTCGCTCGTCGCGATCTCGAGCCTCGGTTCGATCCGGGTGCTCGAGAACTACAGTCTCGTCGGAGCGTCGAAGGCCGCGCTCGAGGCGCTCGTCCGCTATCTCGCCGTGGAGCTCGCCCCGCGGGGAATCCGCGTCAACGCGGTGTCCGCCGGCGTGATCGAGACCGAGGCGCTCGAGCACTTCCCCAACAAGGAGAAGATGCTCGCGGAGGGGCGCGAGCGAACCCCGGCGGGCCGCCTTGTCGAGCCCGGTGACGTCGCCGAAGCCGTCTGCTTCCTCTGCTCGCCCCAGGCCGAGATGGTGCGGGGCCACATACTCGTCGTCGACGGCGGCTACTCGCTTCCAGCCTGATGGAGCCCACAGACCACAACCTCAGGGCATTCGACGAGGCGCACCGGCGCCGGGCCGAGGTGCCTGGAGGTCGCGAGCTGCCCAAGCAGATCCGGGCGCAGCTTCCCGACCTGAACGGCAAGCACGTCCTGCACCTTCAGTGCGGGATGGGCGAGGAGACCGCGGAGCTGGCAAAGCTCGGCGCGCTCGTCACTGGGGTCGACACGTCGCCGGCGGCGCTGGACATGGCGCGGGAGCGCGTCGGCACCGGCGCCTTCGTGCAGGCGTCGGCCGACGAGTTGCCCGTGCAGCTGCTGCGCAGCCGATTCACGCTCGTCTACTCGGGCGTCGGAGCGATGGAGCTTCTTCGCGACGTCGGGTCCTGGTCGCGGGGTATCCATTCGGCCCTGCGCGACGGCGGCGTGCTGCTGGTCTTCGACGTCCACCCTGTCGCTGCGTGCGTCGATCCGTTTGGGCACTGGCGCGAGAGCTACTTCGACCGCCCGGGGATCGGCACCCTTGTCACCGCGCTCACGAGCGCCGGGATGGCGCTACGGGAGCTGCAGGAGCTTCCGCCCGACACGGCCCGCGGCGGCCACGACCGGCGCGTCCCCGAGCACTTCCTCCTCGTCGCGCAGAAGTAGCCCGGACGGGATGCGCTAGCTCAGCCGCTCCAGCGCCTCGTCGATCTCCTCGTCGGAAATCGTGAGCGGCGGCGTCGCCTGAATCAGCCCGTCCCCGGCCGGAGCGGCGATCACCCCGCGGCGAAGGGCCTCGGCGTAGTCGCCCGGTCTCGCCCGCATCAAGCCCGCGCCGTGCCAGCCCGCCCGCTCGAACCGCTCACCCGCCTCGCGCACGCGGTCCAGCAGCTTCGGCACCTCGTCGAGCACGACGAGCGCAGCCGCAGAGGCCAGCGGGCTTCCCATGTGCGTGTGCGTGTAGACGTCCTCGTCGCCGAGCTCCCAGACCTCCTCGAGCCCCGGGCGAAAGAGCGCGGCGGAGAGCGGCAGCCCGCCTCCGAGCGGCTTGCCGACCAGCAGGACGTCTGCGAGCTGCAGACCCGGCCACATCTCCCCGATCCGGCCGAGCCCGGTGAAGATCGCGTCGACGACGAGCAGTGCTTCCGCAGCGTCGCAGCGCCGGCGGAGCTGCTCGAGAAAGCGTTCGGGCGGCACACGGGCGCCGCCGCGGCCCTGCAAGGGCTCGACGATCACGCAACCGGCGCTGCGTGGGAGTGCGCCCGGATCCTCGCCGTAGCGGCGCCGGAACACCGGCCCGGGCAGCCATTTGCGAAACGGAAGACGGAAGGGCTCGATCGACGTGGCGGCAAGCGCCGCCAGGCCGGTGCCGTGGTAGGCGCCGTCGAAGCAGACGATCCCTCCCCTGCCCGTCGCGAGCAACGCGGTCCGCAGCCCGAGCTCAACCGCATCCTCGCCCGTGACCCCGAACCGGACCGGCCGCGGCAAGGCCTTGCGGAGCTCTGTCGTGACCTCGGCCTCGGCAAGATCGCCCAGCGCATGGACGACCGGCTGCTCCGCCCACACGGACAGGATCTTCGGGTTGCGGTGGCCGAGCGCGGCGACGCCGAAGCCGGCGGACAGATCGAGGTACTCGCGCCCCTCGCTATCCCAGACCCGGCACCCCTCGGCGCGGGCCCAGTTCACTCTCGGCCGTTACGGCCGAGGTGAAGGACTCGGCCGACCGTGTCGGCCGCGATGTAGCCGGCGATCTTGGGGTTCTCCTGCAGCCGGCGGATCGAGTAGTGGTACCAGTGCTCGCCGAACGGCACGTAGATCCGCAACCGATGACCGTCGCGGACGAGCTCGTCGCCGAGCGATTCGCGGACGCCGAGCAGCATCTGGAACTCGTACTGCTCACGCGTGCGCCCGTGCTCGGACACGAGGCTCTCTCCCTGTTCGATCAGCCACTCGTCGTGCGTCGCGATGCCGACGTAGGAGCCGAGCTCGAGGAGCGCCTCGAGCGCGCGCACGTAGTTGGCCCTGATCTCGTCGAACTCCTGATAAGCGATCTCGGGCGGCTCGAGGTAGATCCCCTTGCAAAGGCGGACATTCGGGAGCAGGTCCGCGAGCGCGTCGATGTCGTCGAGCGTCCGTCGCATACAGGCTTGGAGGACGACCCCGACGTTGTCGAAGCCCGCTTCCCGCAGCTCGCGGTAGAGGTGAAGGGTGTCGTCCGTCGTGGAGGAGTCCTCCATGTCGATGCGGACGAAGTTCCCCTGCAGACGCGCGTGGGAGACGACGAGCTGGAGGTTCTCGCGGCAGAGCTCGTAGTCGAGCTTCAGCCCCAGGCCCGTGAGCTTGACACTGACGTTCGAATCGAGCCCTTCTCGCTTGATCGCCTCGAAGACGCGCTTGTACGCCTCGGTGATCTCCCAGGCCGCCCCCGGCTCGGTGATCTCCTCGCCCAGAACGTCGATCGTGGCCATCTTGCCGCCCTCGTTGAGCCCTTTGACGACGCGGCATGCGTCCTCGACGGTCGTCCCCGCGATGTAGTGCTCGGACAGCAGCCGCACGAACGGCTTCGGCACGGCCGGGAGGAGACGAACGATCGCGCGATCGAGAAGCGCCACGGGCGCGGGGAATTCTGCCCTACTAGGAGGGCTTGGCGGAATTCCGCTCGTCGCCGGGGCGCGATGGGCGGTGCGAGGCAAGGACGCAGGGAGTGTTCGTATCGATGAGATACGGGCACGACCGAGGACGCAGCCTCGCGCCGTTCCAGCGCGTTACGGCGGCTCAGCGTTGTATGTCGCCAAGCCCTCCTAACGTTCGCGCATGAAGCCCTGCCGCGCGGCGCTGACGAGCCCGACGGCCTCGGGGAAGAGGACGCGCATGGCGTCGCGCAGTGCGATCGCCTGCTCGTCGGGCCCGCCTTCGACATTGACCTGCTGCAGCGCCGCGGCGGTCAGCTCGACCGCCGTGTTCAGCGTCAGCGTCGCGAACTGCTCGCGCTGGGCCTCCTGCACCGACTCGGCCTGTTGCTCGGCGAACTCGCGCAGGCCGCGCATCAGATCGTCCGGGTCGCCCCCGAACGGAAAGCTGAAGCCGCCTTCACTCAATTGAGCTCCCTCTTGTAGTGCGTTTCGACGTCCTTGCGAAGCGCATCGACGGTCCGCATCGCCTGCCGCATCGCCTCCGAGAACGGCGAGCTGCCATGGTCGTCGAGCGCCTGCTCCAGCCGGCGCGTGGCCGAACCGACCGCGTCCAGTCGATCGGGGGAGGCAACCTGGGGCGGACCGCCGATCGTCGACTGCAGCACGAGCGCTGCCTCTTCGGCCTCTTCGACACCCGGCGGGCTCTCGGTCAGCCGCAGTGCGACGAGCCGCGAGCGCAGCTCGTCGAGGTCGCCGCCGGCCGCAAACTCCTCGGCGAGCTCGCACATCGCCGCGATCGAGACGACGTCCCGGATGAGCGCGCGGTCGCGTACCGAGCGTCCGTAGTCGTCGAGCACGATCCAGCTCCGGGTTTCGTCGTCCGCGCCGAAGGCGCACAGATACGCACGGACTCCTTCCGCCGGCTCGGTCGGGACGATTCCGACCACGTCCTCGCCTGCGTCGCAATAGCGGGCGGCGGCGTCGGCGATCTTGCGAAGGTCCTCGATCAGCGGCGGCATCCGGCAAGCATAGACTCGCTCTCGTGGTCGAGGCTTTCTCGCCCCGCCGCCGCCACGCGCTCGAGCTTTTCGCTCCGCTCGGCCCAACCTACGACCGATACGCCCGCGTGCTCTCGTTCGGCCAGGATCCGCGCTGGCGGGAGTTCCTGGTCTCGAGGATCGAAGCGGGCCATGGAAAGACCGTGCTCGACGTGGCGACCGGCACGGGCGCCGTCGCGCTCGAGCTCGTGCGGCAGAAAGGCTGCGCGGTCGTCGGGGTCGACCAGAGCGCGGAGATGCTCGCCGAGGCGGAGCGTCGCGTCGACGGCCGTCCGGTCCGGCTGGTCGAGGGGAGCGCCGAGCGGCTGCCGTTCGAGGACTCGACCTTCGACGGCCTCACCTTCGCGTACGTGCTGCGCTATGTGGACGAGCCGGCGGCTGCTCTGGCCGAGTTCGCCCGCGTCGTGCGCCGGGGAGCGGTCGTGGCTGGGCTGGACTTCTCCGTTCCGCGCCGGCTGGCACGCCCCTTGTGGGAGCTCTATGTCCGCGTCGGGCTGCCGGCTGCAGGTGCGCTCATCTCGCCCGGCTGGGCGAACGTCGGCCGCTTCCTCGGCGGAAGCGTCCGCGACTTCGATCGCCGCTTTCCGGTGCCGCAGCTCGTGGAGCTCTGGCGCGAAGCGGGTTTCGAGGCGGTTCAAGGGCGGCGCCTGTCACTCGGGGGCGGACTGGTGATATGGGGGCGGCGCACGTGAGCGGGGACGTCCGGCCGGCCTTCTATGCCCTTCGGCCGGGCGGTTGGCGGGACTACATCACGCTGCTGCACGTCCCGTACACGGCCTGGCACCTGAGCTACGTCGTGATCGGCTTCGCGCTCGCGCCGGAGCTCCATCCCTGGCGGCTCGCCGCCGCGCTCGCCGCGTTCTTTCTCGCGCTCGGGATCGGTGCGCACGCGCTGGACGAGCTGAATGGCCGTCCGCTCCAAACGAGGATCGGCGACCGGACGCTGATCACGCTCGCGATCGGCTCGATCGGCGCAGCGGTCGCGATCGGCGTCTTCGCGGCAATCGCCTTCAGCCTCCCGCTCCTCGCCTTCGTCGGGGTCGGCGCGTTCCTGGCCGCGGCGTACAACCTCGAGTGGTTCGGCGGTTGGTTCCACACCGACCTCTGGTTCGGGCTCGCCTGGGGCGCGTTTCCGGTGCTGACGGGCTACTTCGCCGCGGCGGAGACACTCACGCTGGAGGCCTTCGCGGCGGCGGTGTTCGCCACGCTCCTGAGCCTCGCCCAGCGCCGCTTGTCGACCCAGGTTCGCCACGTCCGACGGCGTGTCGCCGCCGTCTCGGGGACGATCGAGCTGGCCGACGGCGGGCGGGAACAGGTGACCGCCGAAACGCTGCTGCGCGCGCCGGAGGGGGCGCTGCGCGCGCTGACCGGCGCAACCATCGCGCTGGCCGCGGCGCTGGTGTTCCTCCATATCTCGTAGTGACCTACCATCCCTGCGGTGACCATCGAGACCGTCTTCGACGTGGCTTTCGCGGCCGCTGCCGTCGTATCGCTGCTGGCGCTCGTCGCCGCGGCGCTCGACCGCGTCGACAGCCGTTCGTTGCTCCTGCTGACAGCGTTCCTCGCCGCGACCGCGACGACGGCCTGGGTCTTCGCCGTGCTCGAGACGAGCCGCGAGCTGGCGGTTGCGGCCGGAGGGCTAACTGCGACCGCGCTCGTCTCGCTGGCCGCGGCCTTCCTCCAGCGCGGGATCGCCCGTGGCCGTGAAGTCCAGGAGACCCTCGACGGCGCCGAGCGGCGGTTGACCGAGCTCGTCGAGCGCGAGGCCGAGCTGCGTGCCCTCGAGCTCGAACGAACGCTTGCACGTGCGAGGGCGGATTCAAGCTCGCGCCTCGCCGAGGAAGAGCGGAGAATTGCCGAGGAGCGGCGGAGGATCTTGACCGAGCGCGAGCGGCAGGCCACATCCGAGCTCGGCGACGCACTCGCCCGGG